>JASHQT010000269.1 GCA_030039005.1 Bryobacteraceae bacterium | reverse complement strand
TCGAAAAAATGAGGAACATCGGCATCATGGCCCACATCGATGCCGGTAAAACTACCACCACCGAGCGAGTGCTCTATTACACCGGCCGCACGCACAAGATCGGCGAAGTGCACGAAGGCACCGCCATTATGGACTGGATGGAGCAGGAGCAGGAGCGCGGAATTACAATTACGTCCGCCGCCACCACGTGCCAGTGGCGCGACATCACAATTAATATCATCGACACTCCCGGCCACGTGGATTTCACCGCCGAAGTGGAGCGCAGTCTGCGTGTGCTGGACGGCGCCTGCGCGGTGTTCGATGCCGTCGCCGGCGTGCAGCCGCAGTCGGAGACCGTATGGCGGCAAGCCGATAAATACAGCGTTCCACGCATCTGCTTCATCAACAAGATGGGCCGCGTGGGCGCGGACTTCTATCACGCCATCGATACGATTGTCGACCGGTTACAGTGCCGCCCGGTGGCCATTCAGATCCCGGTAGGGGCCGAGGATCAGTTCAAGGGCGTGGTCGACCTGGTGACGATGAAGGCGCGCATTTGGCGCGACGAGACCCTGGGCGCGAAGTTCGACGACGTCGAGATTCCCGCCGATCTGCTTGAAAAAGCCAAGTCCTATCGCGAGCAGATGATCGAAGCCGTGGCCGAATCCGACGACCACTTGTTCGCCAAATTTGTGGAAGGCACTCCGATCACCGAGCAGGAGATCATGCAGGGCATCCGCAAGGCGACCATCGCGCAGAAGATTTTCCCGGTAATCTGCGGCTCGGCGTTTAAGAACAAGGGTGTGCAGAACCTGCTGGACGCGGTGGTGGACTATCTGCCTTCTCCGGTGGATGTTCCGCCGGTGGAAGGCGTGCTGCCCGACGATCCCAGCGTGACGGAATCGCTCCCGGCGAGCGACGACGCGCCGTTTTCGGCGCTGGTCTTCAAGATCATGACCGATCCGTTCGTCGGCCAGCTCGCGTTCATTCGCGTGTATTCGGGCCGGCTGGGCGCGGGCGAGAGCGTGTTCAATGTCGCCAAGAACCGCAAGGAGCGGGTCGGCCGCCTGGTGAAGATGCACGCCAACAAGCGCGAGGACATTCAAGAGATTCTCGCCGGCGACATCTGCGCCGCGGTGCTCAAAAACGTCTCCACGGGCGACACCATCTGCGACGAGAAGAAGCCGATCTTGCTCGAATCCATCGATTTCCCGGAGCCCGTGATCCAGCTTGCCATCGAGCCCAAGACCAAAGCCGATCAGGAGAAGCTGGGCATGGCGATCCAAAAGCTGGTGCAGGAAGATCCCACGCTGCGCGTGAATACCGACCCCGATACGGGCCAGACCATTCTGTCAGGCATGGGCGAGCTGCACCTGGAAATCATCGTGGATCGCATGCAGCGCGAGTTTAACGTGGGCGCCAATGTCGGCAAGCCGCAGGTGGCCTATCGCGAGACCATCCGCTCGCGGGCCGAGTACGACTACACGCACAAGAAACAGACCGGCGGCAGCGGTCAATACGCGCGCACCAAGATCCGGGTAGAGCCGAATCCCGGCAAGAGCTTCGAATTCGAGAACGACATTACCGGCGGCGCGATTCCGAAGGAATTCATTCCGGCGGTCGAAAAAGGCATCCGCGAGGCGCTCGAAGGAGGCATTCTGGCGGGCTATCCGATGGTGGATGTGAAGGCCACCGTGTTTGACGGCGCCTATCACGAAGTGGACTCGTCGGAAATGGCGTTCAAGATCTGCAGCTCCATCTGTTTCAAGGAGGCCTGCCGCAAAGCGAAGCCCGTGCTGCTGGAGCCAGTGATGCGCGTGGAAGTGGTGGTACCGGAAGAGTATATGGGTCCGGTGAACGGCGATCTCAATTCGCGGCGCGGGCGGCTGGAGGGCACCGAGATCCGCGGGACGACGCGGTTGATCAAGGCCATGGTTCCGCTGTCGGAAATGTTCGGCTACGCGACGGAGCTACGCTCGCGCACGCAGGGGCGCGGCAGTTTCACCATGCACTTCGGACAGTATGAGGAAGTGCCGAGGAACCTCTCGGAGGAAATTGTGGCGAAAGTGCAGGGGAAGGTAATTAAGTAAGGAATACGAGGTAGACAGGGAATACAAGGAAGACGAGGAAGTCGAGGAAGTCGAGGAAGTCGAGGAAGTCGAGGAATTAGGAGAGTTCAACAGCCATGGCGAAGGAAAAATTTGATCGCACCAAACCGCACCTGAACATCGGGACGATCGGGCATATCGATCACGGCAAGACGACGCTCACGGCGGCCATCACCAAGGTTTTAGCCAAGCACAATCCCAAGGTGAAGTTCCGCTCGTTCGATTCGATCGACAACGCGCCGGAAGAGAAGGCACGCGGGATCACGATCGCGGTGGCGCACGTCGAGTACGAGACGGCCAACCGGCACTATGCGCACGTGGATTGCCCCGGTCACGCCGACTACATCAAGAACATGATCACCGGCGCCGCGCAGATGGATGGCGCGATCCTGGTTGTGGCGGCCACCGACGGCCCGATGCCGCAGACGCGCGAGCATATTCTTCTCGCCCGGCAGGTGGGCGTGCCTTACATCGTGGTGGCACTGAATAAAGTGGACATGGTGGACGATCCGGAGCTGCTGGAGCTGGTGGAGCTGGAAGTGCGGGAGCTGCTGTCGAAGTATCAGTTCCCGGGCGATGATCTGCCGGTGGTGCGGGTGAGCGCACTCGGAGCGTTGAACGGCGAAGAGAAGTGGGAAAAGACGGTGGACGAGCTGATGGAGAAAGTGGATCAGTACGTTCCGCTCCCCACCCGCGACGTGGACAAGCCGTTTCTGATGCCGATTGAAGACATTTTTTCGATCCAGGGCCGTGGCACGGTGGTGACCGGAAGAATCGAGAAGGGGATCTGCAAGGTGGGCGAGGAAATGGAGATCGTGGGCTTCAAGGACACGCGCAAGACAGTGGTGACGGGCGTGGAAATGTTCAAGAAGCTATTGGATGAAGGGCGCGCCGGCGACAACGTAGGATTGCTGTTGCGCGGCATTGAAAAGGATGACGTGGAG
>JASHQT010000268.1 GCA_030039005.1 Bryobacteraceae bacterium | reverse complement strand
CTTGTAGTTTTTCGCGGTTTGGCTTTTAGCCTGCCGTTTTTGTGCGTCAACCAACAATTTAACTTCTGAAGGGAAGATTCGTGCCGACGTTCAACCAACTCGTGCGAAAAGGGCGGAGACCGCCGCGTTATAAGACCGCGAGTCCCGCGTTGCAGGCTTGTCCGCAGAAGCGCGGCGTGTGTACGCGTGTATACACTACCACTCCCAAGAAGCCGAATTCGGCGTTGCGCAAGGTGGCGCGCGTGCGCCTGACGAACGGAATCGAAGTGACCACCTATATCCCGGGCGTCGGCCACAATTTGCAGGAGCACTCCATCGTGCTGATCCGCGGGGGCCGCGTGAAGGATCTGCCCGGCGTGCGTTATCACGTCGTGCGCGGGACACTCGATGCCGCGGGCGTCGCGGACCGCAAGCAGGGGCGCTCGAAGTATGGAGCCAAGCGTCCGAAAGGACCGACTAAATAAGATATGCCACGCCGACGTAGACCCGAACAGCGCGAGATCCTGCCGGATCCGATTTACAACTCGACGCTCGCCGAGAAGTTCATCAACTCGATGATGTGGGACGGCAAGAAGAACACGTCCCAACGGATTTTCTACGGCGCGATGGATAAAATCCGGGAGCGGACGGACGACGATCCGTTGAAGCTTTTCAAGAAGGCGGTAGAGAACGCGAAGCCCCTGCTCGAAGTGAAGACGCGCCGCGTGGGCGGCGCCAACTATCAGGTTCCGGTCGAGGTGCCGCAGAACCGGCGGGTGAGTTTGGCGATTCGCTGGATCTTGCAGAACGCCCGCAGCCGGCCCGACAAAGGGATGCCGGAGAAACTGGCCAACGAACTGACTGACGCGGCGAACATGCGCGGCGGGGCGATCAAGAAGAAGGACGACGTTCATCGCATGGCGGAAGCCAACCGGGCTTTCGCGCATTATCGCTGGTAACGGCTTTGTAAGTTTAGTGAAGTAAGGTTTTGTTATGGCACGTACTGTACCGATCGAAAAAATGAGGAACATCGGCATCATGGCCCACATCGATGCCGGTAAAACCACCACCACCGAGCGAGTGCTCTATTACACCGGCCGTACGCACAAGATCGGCGAAGTGCATGAAGGCACCGCCATCATGGACTGGATGGAGCAAGAGCAGGAGCGCGGGATCACGATTACGTCGGCCGCCACCACGTGCCAGTGGCGGGACATTACGATCAACATCATCGATACGCCCGGCCACGTGGATTTCACGGCCGAAGTGGAGCGCAGCCTGCGCGTGCTGGATGGCGCCTGCGCGGTGTTCGATGCCGTCGCGGGCGTTCAGCCACAGTCGGAGACCGTGTGGCGCCAGGCCGACAAATACAGCGTTCCGCGCATCTGCTTCATCAACAAGATGGACCGCGTGGGCGCGGACTTCTATCACGCCATCGATACGATTGTCGACCGGTTGCAGTGCCGCCCGGTGGCGATTCAAATTCCGGTGGGTGCCGAGGATCAGTTCAAGGGCGTGATCGACCTGGTGACGATGAAGGCGCGTATCTGGCGCGATGAAACGCTGGGCGCGCAGTACGACGAGGTTGAGGTTCCGGCCGATCTGCTCGAAAAAGCCAAGTCTTATCGCGAGCAGATGATCGAAGCCGTGGCCGAATCCGACGACCACCTGTTCGCCAAGTTTGTGGAAGGCACTCCCATCACCGAGCAAGAGATCATGCAGGGCATCCGCAAGGCGACCATCGCGCAGAAGATTTTCCCGGTAATCTGCGGCTCGGCGTTCAAGAACAAGGGCGTACAGAACTTGCTCGACGCGGTGGTGGACTATCTGCCGTCGCCGGTGGACGTGCCGCCTGTCGAGGGCGTGGTGCCCGACCATCCGGATGTGACGGAATCGCTTCCGGCCGAAGATGACGCACCGTTTTCGGCGCTGGTATTCAAGATCATGACCGACCCCTTCGTCGGCCAGCTCGCGTTTATTCGCGTGTACTCGGGCCGGCTGGGCGCGGGCGAGAGCGTGTTCAACGTGGCCAAGAACCGCAGGGAGCGCGTCGGCCGCCTGGTGAAGATGCACGCCAACAAGCGCGAGGATATTCAGGAGATTCTCGCGGGCGACATCTGCGCCGCGGTGCTGAAGAATGTCTCCACCGGCGACACGATCTGCGACGAGAAGAAGCCGATCCTGCTCGAATCCATCGATTTTCCGGAGCCCGTGATCCAGCTGGCCATCGAGCCCAAGACCAAAGCCGATCAGGAAAAGCTGGGCATGGCGATCCAGAAACTGGTGCAGGAAGATCCCACGCTGCGCGTCAATACCGATCCCGATACCGGGCAGACCATTCTCTCGGGGATGGGCGAGCTGCACCTGGAAATCATCGTGGATCGTATGCAGCGCGAATTTAACGTCGGCGCCAACGTCGGCAAGCCGCAGGTGGCCTATCGCGAGACCATACGCTCGCAAGCCGAGTACGACTATACGCACAAGAAACAGACCGGCGGCAGCGGACAGTATGCCCGCTGCAAGCTCCGCGTGGAGCCCAATCCGGGCAAGGGCTACGAATTCGAGAACGACATCACGGGCGGCGCGATTCCGAAGGAATTCA
>JASHQT010000267.1 GCA_030039005.1 Bryobacteraceae bacterium | reverse complement strand
GGAGAATACCGGTCCACGCTCCGGCGCATCATCGTAACTCAGGGCGATACGGAACCGGCGTCGGTGGAGCAGCAGAGGTTGCTGGGCGCGACGTGCCCTTCGGTGTACGATCTGCGCAACTTATTTCAGGTGAATGTCGAGGAGGGGCGGCATCTGTGGGCCATGGTCTACCTACTTCACAAACACTTCGGGCGCGATGGACGCGAAGAAGCGGAAGCGCTGCTGCAGCGGCGATCCGGAGACCCGAACAACCCCCGCATCCTGACGGCCTTCAACGAAAAGACGAGCAACTGGCTGGCATTTTACATGTTCACGTTCTTTACGGACCGCGACGGCAAATTCCAACTGGCCGCCCTGGCCGAGTCCGCTTTCGATCCCCTGGCGCGTACTACGAGATTCATGCTTACAGAGGAGGCGCATCACATGTTCGTGGGCGAAGCCGGCATCGCACGGGTACTGCAACGCACCTGCGAAGTGATGTGCGAGCAAAACCTGACGGATCCTTCGCAAGTTCGCGCACAGGGCGTGATCGACCTGGAAACGTTGCAGAGGTTCGTAAATTTTCACTACAGCGTCACGCTGGACTTGTTTGGCTCCGAGGTCTCCTCCAACGCGGCTACGTACTTCACCGGCGGGCTCAAGGGCCGTTACAGCGAATCCAATATCAACGACAACCACTCCCTGGGAGCCGATTCCTACAGCATTCAAGAAATTGAAAATGGCGCGATCGTACACAAGCGGGTACCCGCACTCACAGCGCTGAATGCCCGGCTGCGCGACGACTACACACGCGAGATCCAAGCCGGTTTGGACCGCTGGAACCGGATTCCGGAAAGGCTCGGGATTTCGTTCCGGATGTCGCTGCCTCACGCCGGTTTTCACCGCAAGATCGGAAGTTTCGCCGGGCACTTTGTGAGTCCGGACGGTCGGGTTCTTTCTAAGGACGATTGGGAGCGGCAATCGTCCAGTTGGCTCCCCACCGACGAAGACCACGCGTATGTAGCTTCGCTGATGGGCCGCGTGATTGAACCCGGAAAGTTCGCCAACTGGATCGCGCCCCCCGCACGCGGTATCAACAACCTGCCCATACAATTCGACTACGTGCGGTTTGACTAGACGTGCATAATCCCGCTTCGTTCGTCTCCACGCGCTTGGAGGCGCTCACTGCCCCGGCGCGCAAGCTTTTTGATTTAATCGTGCGCGAAGCTTACCACGGCCCTCTCAGGTCGAAGGCCAAGGGCACAGCGACGCCGCTCGAGATTCTCGAAGCATGCGGTCTGGATGTTGGAGAGTTTTATGTTTTACTGGACGTGTTGAAGGAGGCCGGCCTGATTCGAGTGTTGAACTCATATCCGTTCGAGGAAATCCAACTGACCCCGGAGGCTGAGGAGTCTTTTCGTGACCGCGCATAGCTTCGCTACAGAACCTGACGACCGGTATTTCGAAGACTACATCGCAGGACAGGTGCACGAGATCGGGACGGTCACACTCAGCGAGCCCGAGATCATCCAATTCGCAAGGCAATTCGACCCGCAATACTTTCATACCGACCCCGAGAAGGCAAAGTCCAGCCGATTCGGCGGCATCATCGCTTCCGGCTGGCACACCGGCGGTCTCGTCATGCGCCTGTACGTTGACCATTACCTTTCGCACGCCGCGAGCTTGGCATCGCCGGGTGTCGACGAGCTTCGATGGCCCAATCCGGTGCGGCCGGGCGACACTTTGCGGGCCCGCGTCTCGATCCTGGAGTCGCGGCCTTCGCGCTCAAAGCCGGACCGGGGCGTGGTGCACGGAAAAATAGAGGCTTTCAATCAAAAAGGCGAATTGGTTTTAAGCATGTTGGCCATCAGCATCGTTGGCCGGCGTCCGCAAACCTGAGCGCGCCCGGTCCCAGGCCGCAAAGGAGCCTCCCGTCTCAGCCAAATGCGTAAGAAGCCGGCTCGGATCCCAATTGGGTCCGTGAATTCGCTGGAATTCCAGGATTCGCCGGTGCACAACCTGCAAACCGGCCTGGTCGGCATAATGCATCGGCCCTCCTCGGCTGGCCGGAAACCCGTAGCCGTTTGCAAAGACGAGATCGATATCGGAAGCACAGCGAGCGAAGCCTTCTTCAAGAATTCGCGCTCCTTCATTCACGAGCGGGTAGATTGTGCGCTCGATGATCTCCTGAGCCGAGATGGTTCGCCGCATCGTGCCATTTTCTCGTGCAGCGAGTTCGATGAGGGCCTCTACCTCCGGATCGGGCTGCGCGTCTCGTTGTTCGTCGTAGCGGTACCAGCCGGCGCCCGTCTTTTGTCCCAAGCGCCGTTGCGCATACAACATGTCCATGATGCGCGGAAGACGAACGCCAGGGCGCTCCAGCGTGGCGAATACGTGGCGGCTGCTCATTGCGATGTCGATGCCCGCGAGATCCTGCACGGCGAGCGGTCCCATCGCCATTCCCCAGTCTTCGAGCGCCGAATCCACCTGGCGCGGCGAGGCCCCCTCCTCCAGCAGCAGGTGCGCTTCCCGGCGATACAGCCGGAACATCCGATTTCCAATGAACCCGGGACAATTGCCTGCCACAACAGCGAGTTTGCCCAGGCGTTTGGCGAGCGATAGTGCGCTCATCTTGACGGATTCCGCCGTCGCGCGCCCCGGGATCACCTCCAGCAAACGCATCACGTTTGCCGGGCTGAAGAAATGAAGTCCAATCACGTTTTCCGGACGCGAGCAAGAATCGGCGATCGTATCGATGTTTAAGTACGAAGTGTTCGTAGCGAGAATGGCGCCGGATTTCGTGATTCTTCCCAGTTCGGCGAACACGGCTCGCTTCACGTCCATGTTCTCGAATGCCGCCTCGATCACAATGTCGGCTTTATCGAAGCCCGTGTACTCGATCTGCGGTGTGATTCTCTTCAGCCGCCGGTGCATTTCCTCGAGTGGAAAGCGTCCTTTGTTGACCGAACTCCGATAAACAGCCTCGATCGACTTTGTGGCGGCTTCCAAGGCTTGCCGGTTTGAGTCGTTCAAAACAACCGGAAGTCCCGAGTTGGCAAAGCACATCGTGATCCCTCGTCCCATGGTTCCCGCGCCGACAACCGCGGCGCTCAGAACAGGGAAAGGCATCTCAACGCGAGTCACGGCTAAACACGCGACTGCGCGGCGGCACGGCTTAGCTCGCGCAGCTTATAACGCAGCAGTTTTCCCGCGGCTGTCTTGGGCAGCTCATCCATAAACTCGATGCGGCGCGGGTACTTGTAGGGAGTGATCCGGCGCTTCACGAATTCCTGAAGTTCCCTGGCCAACTCAGCACTGGCTATATGGCCTTCGCGCAGAACAACGAACGCCTGCGGAGTGTGAAGTCCCGTTTCTTCCTCAAACGCAACAACAGCGGCCTCCAAAACGCAGGAGTGTTCCACCAACGCGCTCTCCACTTCAATCGGCGATACCCATTGGCCCGACACTCGAAACAAGTCGTCCGATCGGCCCGCGTACCAGTAGTAGCCGTCTTCATCGACTCGATATTTATCCCCAGTGACAAACCAACCGCCACGCATGCGGTCCTGTGTCAGGGAGGGCCGGTTCCAATAGGAATCTGCCGTACTTGGGCCTGTGACCATCAGGTCTCCGATCGCGCCAGGCGACGCCGGCTGACCTTCATGGTCCACTAGCACGAGCTCGTATCCAGGGACCGCCTGTCCCGTACTTCCCGGGCGAACCTGCCCGGCCCGCGCCGAAATATAAATGTGCAGCACCTCAGTGGATCCGATGCCATCCAGGATTTCGATGCCGAAATGCTCTCTCCAGCGGCGAAAGATCTCGGCCGGTAAGGGCTCGGCGGCGGAGGCAGCCAACCGGATCGAGGCTAAGTCATAACCCGTGCGTTCCGACTCCTGCAGCATCGACGCGTAAAGCGTCGGTACGGAGAAGAACAGCGTCGGCCGATATGTTTGCGCGAAATCGAGGATCGCCTTCGGTTGCGGTTTGCCGGGGTAAAGAATCGTCGTTGCGCCGACGTGAAACGGAAACATCAGCGCATTGCCCAGGCCGTAAGCATGAAACAGCTTGGACGAAGAGAAGGTGACATCATCTTCGTTTATCCCCAGCACTCCGCGTCCGTAGAACTCACAACAGTGCACCCAGTCCTGGTGCCGGTGCACAGCGGCCTTCGGCCGGCCGGTGCTGCCGGAGGTCCAAAGCCAAAACGCGGCGTCGCTTTTGTTTGTCGGAGCCGCATCTAATTCTGGTGAGGTACCGTCCAGGAAATCGTCCCAGTGCAGGTAACCCTCTGCACGCTCTCCGCATACGATTACCTGTTTCAAGTATTGCTCGCCAGCTATGGCTGGTGCGAACTCAGTAAGTAGAGTGGAGTGGACGACGGCAATTGCGGCTTGGCTCTCTTCAAGGAAGTAAGCATAATCGGCTGCTCGCAAGGCCGTATTCGTCGGTACGGCTACAGCACCAATCTTCATTGCTGCAAAGTACGCTGCTCCAAACTCTGGGACGTCCGGCAGTAAGAGCAACACCCGTTGGCCCTGTTGGAGGCCAAGATGTCGCAGGCCGTTCCCAACGCGGTTAATCTGCGCGGCAACTTCGCCGTAACTGTACTGCCGGTGGCCGCAGATGATCGCGGTCTTGTGGATACGGCTCTGCCGAACGTGCCGGTCCACAAAATGATCAACTAGGTTATATCGATGCGGAATTTCGACCTTGACAGAGGAGTTCACAACCAGTTCCTTGCCGTTTTACCCGTCCACCCGCAGTGGAAAGCAATTCCATCGAAGCGGAATAAGTGCACCCAAATCCGCGAGGCTCACGGAAGGTGTCGACATGCATTATACTGCTTGTAAACCAAGTTGGAGTCACGATGACAAGAACAAATTCCGTAACCCAAGCAATGACAGCGGTTCGCAATGATTCTAGGTAGGCTGCATACGACACGATGTCCACCCTAGAAGAGGCCTCCGCCTTCGTTGCGATCGTCCACAACAAACAAAGGGGCGAGGGACTTTGGCTGGCTCAAAATCCCTTCGTACAGGCTGTCCGAACCGGATCGGCAAGATGGGATGAGATACACCGTTGGGTACGTGGGATGTACGCTACCAGTTGCACTTATAA
Source organism: Bryobacteraceae bacterium (assembly GCA_030039005.1). Next base: position 23,001 of record JASHQT010000267.1, on the reverse strand, counting down.
CGAGTTTCTTGAGTTTGGTGTGCACGCAGTGCCGGCTGAGGTGTTGAGCCGTGCTCAACAGGATCTCAATTTGTTGTTGCGATTCGCTCACGCGGTGGGTTTAACGCCAGTGGCTTTGCCTACATCTCAACAAGGCCGCGCGTTTAAAGATCTTGAGGCGTGGATGAGGGACCGGATGGCGGTCACGAATGATCTGGCGAGTGGGCACATTTGCTGGCAGCTCGTGGCGGCTATGAACCCCGAAGCAGGAGACCAGCTTGCTGAAGGCCTCGCGGCACATTTTGGGTGCGACGATGAACAGATTCGATATTTTACGGCTGGAATGAAATCCGATACGAGTGCTGATGAAGATGCGGTAAAGATGTTGAACACCATCGCGTCAGCCGAATGGGAAATGGTCCTCATGGACACATTGCTCCTTAGTCGTCTTGTGATTCGACTATACGACAGCGCTGCAGATATGTGGTCCAGTTGGTGACATTTAGAAAGAACGACAAACTCCTTCCCTCTGTGAAGCACTCCGACGGCACTCTCGGCCGCGTGCACATTGGTCCAGATGTGCGATTCTCGTGAGCACTATCACTCTTCGGGAGACATCTCGGCGCGGCACCTGCCGGGCAGGCAGCTGTCTACTGTTTCCAATCACCAACAAACCCGTCGCCTCGCCGACCTTTGTACGGGTGGCGCGTATTTTCGACCGAAGGCGACAGATCCGTAAATTGTCGACTCCTGTCAACGTGCATTGGCTGACTGGTAATTCTCTAGATGAATAAATACAACATGTCAGAAGCGCAGCTTAACAGCGGCCTGCATCAGACGCGGGGCGGCCGCGCTGACCACGTGTCCGAAATCGGGATCGGTGTCCACGCCGTCCACAGCCTGTGGCCCGTAAAACTGAGCATGGTTGAAAACGTTGAAGGCCTCCATCCGTATATCGAGCGCCCAAGATTCCCTAAGCCGGATGGTCTTGCTGAGCTGCACATCGAAGTTCTCAATGCCTGGCCCTTGGAAGCTACGCCGTGACGCGTCACCCAGCACTCCCACTGGCTCGACTTCGAAAGCGCTTGTGTTGAACACTGGCTGGCCGTTGCGCGGATTCTCATGGAGGTTCGGTGGGCCGCCAATGTACTCGGGCGTGTCCAAGAGGTAGTTATTGACGCCGTTGCCGAGAGTCCCGAGGAGCGAGTTGTCGGAGTCATCAATGAGAGTTACCGGCAGGCCCGAAGCAAAGCGGCTGGTTCCCGAAATGCTCCAGCTATCGGTCAGCCGATTGCGCCCAAAGAAATGCTCGAACGGCAAATAGTACGTATACGTGATCACGACATTCTGTGGGATGTTCCAGGCCGAAATCGCGCGAGTCAGCCGCAGGTTGAACGGATTGGTTTCCTCGCCAATATACGATGCGTCGTCGATCGACTTGGACCACGTGTAGCCTACTAACAGCGTCGAGTTCGAGCCGATCTTTGCGCGAAGATTCACTTCCAGCGCGTTGTAATTGGAGTTGCCGATGGTCTTTTGCGCGGTATCCGAGCCGTAGTCCGGTCCGAGGCCAACACGCGTGCCGTGGTAGACCTGACCGGAGGCGGAGGTGTAAACCGCGTCCTCGCCATAGGGCCCGCAAGTGGGGCTTCCGGGAGCGACTTCACTGGGCTGGCTCAGGCTCAGGCATAGCGCCGCGTTTCCATTGTTTTGTGGCTGCAGCACCAGGATGTGATGCCCCTGGTTCCCCACGTAGCTCGCTGTGAGCAGCGCATCATTACCGATCTGGCGTTGAATAGAAAACATGAAGTTCTCCGTGTACGGCACGCTGTTGCGGAAATAGAAGTAGGGGTCCGCGCTGATCGGAGTGACCGCGGCCCAGTTGAATGTGGTATACGGATTGGACTGCGAGACACCGTGCGGCGGGAAGTCGAATGGATAAGGATTGGTGTTCGCAAACCCATTGGCCGAGTTGATGAAAGGTTGGGCAAACTCCGGCGGCGATGGACTCAAATAGTTGTACCCGAAGGGAGGCACGCCGTACATGATGCCCGCGTCGATGCCCTGAAACGCCGTATAGAAGATGCCGTAGCTGGCGCGAACGCTGCTTTTCCCCGAGTCACCGAAGATCTTGTGGAGGATCCCGTCATGGAAATTCGGTGAATACGCAGCTCCGATGCGGGGCGCGAAGTTATGGGTCTTTGCTGGGGAAAGCGTCCCGGGAATGCCCGGGTCGCCGGGCACCACGAGTCCAGGTATTGCATTCGGATAAAGCACTGATTGTTCACCCGGAACAACCGTTTGGATTTCACCGTACTTCTCGGACCACGGTTCGATCAGCTCCCAGCGCAGGCCGTAGTTCAGCGTCAGATTAGGCCGCGCCTTCCAACTATCCTCCACGAACGCGGCGCCATAATGATTTCGCAAGTAGAAGCGCTCTCCCGTAGTCTGCGTGAAGTTACTCGGCAACCCGAGCAGAAAGTCGGCGAACGGATCTCCGGTCTCCGTTCCGAGAAAACTGAACGTCCCGTTGAAGGTACCATTCGGATTCTCATTCACCTGGTTGTTGTGGAACTGGCCGCCGAACTTGATGGTGTGCGCCCTCCACACCTTCGAGATGGAATCGCTCAGGTAGAGCGTATTGTTCCATTGATCGGTGTTGGTAATTGGAACGCCCATGACGAACGAGGGGAAGACCAGGTTCTCGATGCCTTCGAATTCCGGCGCTTGCACCACGATCCCGCCGTTGGCTGATCCTGTCACAAAGCCCTGCGACGCAAGCGAGTAATTGGGGCCCGCGCCCCCGTGGGGCTGCCCGATGTTATTCACGTTCCGTAGAAAACCGGCGTGCGCTTCATTGACCATGGTCGGGCTCAGGATTTTGGTGTCGCCTATGCTGATCTCCTGCGCCTGCCCGATGGTCAAGGCATCGAACCCAGGGACGGTGGCACCCCCCTGGCCGCCAGGGTAGGGATTGTCGAGGCGGTAATTATCGACGAAGTAATAGCCAAAGATCGCGCCGGCACGTGTGTTGGCATCGATGCGGGCGCCCGCTTTATCGTCTCGCACGGTTTCAGGAGAGTTCGACGTGGAAAATAGATCGGTGCCGATGTTCGCTGTGGGAATATATTTCAGCAGATTCTGCGCGACTGGGGACCAAACCGATTGCGGAATGATTGCACCCGGAAATACGCATTGAGTGCTGGACCCGCATCCCGGTGCATAAAAGGGCTCGCCACTGGTCACGGTGTAACCGAGCTTGGATTGCAATTGAGCCGCTTGGTAAGCTCCGGCCACGGTACCCGTCAACAGGCTTTCCGCATCGGAAAAATTGCCGGCCCGCTCCTGATTGGACATAACGGTGGTCACAGGCGACGTGATGCCTTCTGTCGTCTTGGTGTGCTGGTAATCCAGAAAGAAAAAGAGCTTGTTCTTGAGAATAGGCCCGCCAATGGTGCCACCCGGCTGATTCTGCTGGTACAGGCCCCTCTGGGCATCGAAAAAGCTTCGCGCGTCCAGGTCCGTATTTCTCAAGAACTCGAAAGCGCTGCCATGGAATTGGTTACTTCCGGAGCGCGTAATGACATTCACCATCCCGCCATTGTAGTTGCCGTACTCGGTGTCAAAGTTGTTGGTGAGGACGCGGAACTCCTCGATTGAATCCAAGTTCGGGATTACGGACGTTCCTCCGTTCATCCCTTCCTGTACATCGATCGCATTCACCATAAACCCGTTGTTGGATTCGCGCTGTCCGTCGATCGATAAGTTTCCGGGATTCAAGTCGCCGGACGGGTTGAGAGTACCGGTTACGCCCGCCATGATGATGGAGGTTGGGGTCTCCGTGCTAACGGGACTAACGCCTGGTTGGATCGCAAGCAGGTCGGTGTAACTGCGCCCGTTCAAGGGAACGGCCTGGATCTGTTGCTCGTTCACCACCTCGCCCAAATGCGTCGCGACGGTGTCGGGTTGCGTTTGTACGTTCGCTTCCGTGGCATCAACCGTAACGGACTCGCTCTGCTCTCCGACTGCCAACTGCGCATCGAGCGATACCGCCGCGTCGGTGTCGATCGCTACGTTCGTTTTCTTCTGGGTCTTAAAGCCAACGGCCTCAATCGTAAGTTCGTACTTGCCGACTGCAAGAGCCGGAAACGAATAGAATCCCCGGCTGTCCGAGGTGGTGGTGAACTCCGCTTTGGTGCCCAGGTTGACGAGCGTAAGCTTGCCGCCGGAAATGACGGCGCCTGTTGGGTCCTTTAGGATGCCTAAGAGGCTTCCGCCGGCTGCCGCCCAGATAAGCTCCGCACAGGAGCAAAGCAGCACGCCAAAAAGGGCTGCCACCGCAAACTTACGTCTCATCGCGCCTCCCGAAAGTGATCCGCGACCGGCGGTCCTTTCTCGTGCTACGTTCGCAGCAATCGTGATACTAACATGCAGTGCTACGAGAGTAAAGAACGTGCTACCGAACTACGTCTCCAAAGAGGTATACGAGGAAATCGTGGGAATCGGATTGGGGCCGCGATTCGGCTTCCTGTCAGATAAAATCACTGACATGTCGGACTTGCGGCGTTTTGGCGTTGCTATCGAAGGAGACTTGCTGGATCGATTCGACGAGCTTATGAAGAAGCGAGGTTATACGAACCGATCGGAGGCGTTTCGCGACTTAGCGCGGGCCGAACTTGTGAAAGAGGGCTCGCAGAAGCCGAACGCGACCGTCGTGGGTACCGTGACCATCGTGTACGACCATCACGTACGCCTGCTCAGCGAAAAGCTCACCGAATTGCAGCACCAGCACCACAAGTGCATCGTGTCTTCGCTGCACGTTCACCTCGACCCGGACAATTGTCTGGAGGTAATCGTGCTTCGCGGCAAGGCCAAAGACGTGCAACAAATCGCCGACTCCCTGATCGCTACCAAAGGCGTCCGCCATGGTCGTTTTATCGTCGCTGGAGCGGATGCGGCCCACCAACATTGAGCCAAAGTCGAACCATTCACCACTTCCTTTAAATAGCGGGTTCCGAGGTCAGTGGTTTCGGCGATGACCCAGACCCCCGCTTCGGTGCCCATGGGCCAGCGACCACGCCGTCAATGTCGTCGGGTTTGATTTGACCGAAGATGCTGTATGCGCGTTTACCATGCCAGCGAACGCGGCCAAATATAGAACGATGAATCTCCGGTGCTGGGTCTCCCTGCTGGAACGCAGAATATGTCGAGTAGCCGTAATGGTGCACAGTGAAACGCTTTCTGTTGATATGATTCCGGTTGCGATCATTGGAGACAAAATGCCCCGTCCTTTGGCCCTTGCCCTGATCTTCCTGACCGCGGGGTATGTCCACCCCCAGCCGCCCACTGCGGGCGCGGCCCCTCCAGTGCCGCTTTTCTCGGCAGAAGTGATCAAATCTTTTACTCCCCCAGATGACCCCATAACGGATACGAAGGCGAAACTGGGCGACATGATCTTCGACGAAAAACGCGTCTCAGCCGACAATTCGGTGGCCTGTAATACTTGCCACTCGCCACGCAACGGTTTTACGACCCACACAGAAACCTCGCGCGGCGTCAGCGATCAGATCGGGAAGCGCAACGCCCCTTCCATCTTGAACGCCATGTTCTATAAGGCGCTGTTCTGGGACGGGCGGGCCGCCTCGCTCGAAGAGCAAGCCACGTTGCCCATTCTGAACCCCGTTGAAATGGGCCAGAAGGAACCCAAGGACGTTGTGGCGAAGCTGGCCGCAATTCCCGAATTCGTTCAGGCCTTCCAGCAGGTATTCGGCCGCCCCGTCAATTGGGAGGACATGGGGCGAGCACTTGCGGCTTTCGAGCGGACCAGGCTTTCCACCGAGGCGCCTTTCGACCGCTTCCTGCACGGCGACGAGAAAGCAATGAATGCTTCGCAGCGCCGGGGATGGACCCTGTTCACCGGTAAAGCCCGCTGCGGGAGCTGTCACCCTTACGATCCGTCGCTCCCGCTCTTTGCTGACAATCTCTTCCACAACACCGGGGTCGCCGCCGCAAGTCAGGACTTGAATCAGATGGCAAAGCGTGCCGCGAGCAGCACCGCGGGAGGCAATAAAGCAGAGATAGACAAGCTGGCGCTCGAAACGGATTATTCGGACCTGGGCCGTTTTCTGGTCACGCAGAAAAGGGAAGATATCGGCGCCTTCAAGACGCCTTTTCTGCGGGACGTACTTCTCACTGGGCCTTACATGCACGACGGAAGCCTTGAGACATTATGGGACGTAGTGGAATTCTTCAACAAAGGAGGGGAGCGAAATCCGTTCCTCGACGCCGAGATGATGCCGTTGGGGCTTACTGAAAGCGAGATTGAGGATCTGGTGAATTTCTTGGGCGCACTCACCTCCGACCGGTTCGCGGAACTGCGGGCTGCGGAGTTCGATCGCCAGCGCACGACATACCTGTACCGCCGGGCGCAACATGCAACGCATATCGCAGCCCGCTAGAGGCTATTGCGGAACTTGATCAAGGGCTTTCCTCTCTCGTTACTCTGCCTGGCATTGTTGCCGGGTTTTTTGAAAGCGGCGGTGGGCGGTAGCATTTCCGGCATCGTAAAAGACAGATCCGGCGCTGTCGTTCCCAAGGCCGTTGTGCGGGCGCTCAATCCGGAGACGGGGGGGGCGCCAGAGCGTCACCACCAATAGCGCGGGCGTTTATTTGTTCCCCGGCCTGCCTGTTGGCCGTTATGACGTCGAGATCTTCGCAGGCGGATTCAAGCCTTATCGGCGCACGGGTATTATGCTCGATGTCAACAGCGCTTTGCAGGTGGACGCGGAATTGGAGGTCGGTGAGAACTCGGAAACGATCACCGTAAGGCAATCAGCGGAGCCGGTGGAGACGGCGGGCACGCAACTCGGGGACGTGATCAACGCCTCGGTCGTCGGCTCGCTGCCGCTGAACGGGCGCAGCTACACCGATCTACTCGCGCTGCAGCCCGGCGTAATTCCCATTACCGCGATTACATCGCTCACGGTACAAGGCCTTGGGCAGAACGTGTTCTCCCCTTCCGGCGATCTCAATGCCGGAACGCTTTCGATCAATGGCCAGCGGGAGTCGGCGAACGGCTTCATGGTGAACGGCGCCGACGCTGAAGAAACCGGCAGCCTGGCCGCCGCCATCATTCCCAATCTGGATTCGATCGAAGAGTTCCGCATTCTCTCCGATAACCTCGACGCGACGTATGGTAGGTACACCGGCGGACAGATCAACGTCATCACCAAATCAGGATCCAACCAGTTCCACGGTGATGCTTTCGAATTTCTGCGCAATACCGATCTCGACGCCCGCAATTTCTTTTCGCCGACTCGCGGCACGTTCATCCAGAATCAGTTCGGCGCCGCAGCCGGAGGGCCGATCCGGCACGACAAGGTATTCTTTTTTTCGGACTATCAGGGCACGCGCGAGATTCAGGGCGCGGACACAGGCCTGATTCCCGTGCCTTCGCTCGCCGACCGCAGCGGCGATCTGGCAGACCTCGCGAGCTCGCTCAGCGGCGCAGTGAGCGGACCGTACTTCGCCAGCCAGCTCTCCCAGAAACTCGGCTACACCGTCACGGCCGGCGAGCCTTACTATTACGCTGGATGCGGCGCTCCTGACTGCGTTTTTCCGGGCGCAATCATCCCGCAATCGGTCTGGTCCGCGCCCGCCCGGGCCCTGCTGAAATACATCCCGGAGCCGAACCTTCCAGGTAACTTATTTTCGACGTCGGCTTACAACCAGGTTCTGAACGACGAGAAGATCGGCGAGCGCGTGGATGCCACCACCGGCTGGGGCACCATCTTCACTTACTATTCCTTCGACAACTACAACTTCAACAATCCGTACCCGACGGCACAGGGAGGCGCGAACGTTCCCGGCTTTAACGCTATCAACACTGGCAGGGCGCAGCTCGCGGTCTTCGGCGACACCAAGGCGTTCAGCGCCACTGCGGTCAACGAACTCCGCCTCAGCTACACGCGCGACGCGAACGATCTCGGCAAGCCGTCGGGCGGCCTCGACGTCAGCCTTGCGTCGCAGGGTTTCGTTACCGGCCAAGGAACTCTGGGGATTGTGCCGCTTGCCCCACAGAGCCAGGGCGTCGAAAACGTGATCTTTAACAACTTCACCATCGGCTCCTCCCCCGATCGCTTCTACCAAATCAACAACAATTTCGAAGTCAGCGACAATTTCAGCAAAGTGCTCGGCAACCATACACTGCGGTTGGGAGGGCAACTCGACGCGTATCAGATCAATACCTATCCGTACGCCGACCTCAACGGCAGCTTCAATTTCTACGGCACCGAAACGGGCGTTGACTTCGCCGATTTTCTGCTGGGAATCGCGAGTCAGTACACGCAAAATGACCTGCGTCCCTTCTACGGCCGCAACAAGTACGCCGCGCTCTTCGTGCAGGACAGCTGGCGCGCGGCCTCCCATCTCACTTTGAACTTCGGCGTACGCTGGGATCGCGAGGAGCCCTGGTACGAGAAGTACAACAACAACATTACCTTCGTTCCGGGCGAGCAGTCGGTGGTTTTCCCGACCGCGCCGACCGGGATTGTTTATCCCGGCGATCCCGGTATTTCGCGGACGTTGGCGCCCGCAGGCAATCGCGACTTCGCTCCGCGCCTGGGACTGGCTTGGTCACCCAGCGCGAGCAGCGATTCGATCTGGGCGAAGATTCTGCGCGGGCCCGGCAAGGCCAGCATTCGTGCCGGCTACGGTATTTACTATGCCGCCATCCAGGGAGACACTCTCGGGCTGATTTCTGACAACGCGCCCTACGGCTTCACTTATACGAGCCCCGGGCCACCTCTTTTCGCCACGCCGTTTGTGGACGCCTCCACGGGCAATGTGGAAGGCCAGCGCTTCCCCGCGCAACTGGCGCCACTCAATGTGTCACCGACAAACCCGGACACGACCATCAATTTTGCGCAGTTTGAGCCCATCAGCGCCATTCCGGGCTACAAGCGCAGCAACACGATCCCGTACACGGAGTCGTACATGCTCGCGCTGCAGCGGCAGATTGGCATGAACACACTCGTCAGCGTGAACTTCATCGGCAACCAGGCGCATCATCTGCTGGTTCTGGAAGCGGCGAATCCGGGCAATCCGGCGTTGTGCCTCAGCCTGAGTCAGCCGGCCGAGGTCGCGCCGGGATCGGCGACCTGCGGGTCGTTTGGGGAAAGCACGGTTTATACCACTTCCTCGGGACAAATGGTCGACGGAACCCGCGGGCCCCTGGGCCCGGCATTCGGGAGCGTCAGCTACCAGAGCGCGATCGGCAATTCGAATTACAATGCGCTCGAAGCTAGCCTGCGGCACACGAGCGGCCCTCTGCAGTTGTTCCTCGGTTATACCTACAGTAAATCTATCGACGATGCTTCAAATCTCGGCGATCAGGTGGACCCGTTCAACCTGAATCTGACTCGCGGGCTGTCGTCATTCAACATGCGGCAGAACTTTGTCGCCAGCTACGATTACCGGTTGCCGTTCGAGCTTCTGTTGCACGGCCATCCGCGATTGACGGAGGGCTGGTCCATCTCCGGCATCGCGCGCCTCAGCACCGGTCTTCCCGTCACGTTTCTGAATTACTCGGACACATCTCTCTTGGGTACGCAGGGCAACGGGATCAACAATCTTGCGGTCGATGAACTCGAATACACCTCGGGCCCACTAGATCTGAATCACAACCCGCGCAACGGTCAGCCTTACTTCAACGCCTCGCTCTTCAGTCTGCCGGCACTCGGCACGATCGGCAACAGCGGGCGGCGTCTGTTTTCCGGGCCCGGCATCGAAGACCTCGATCTCAGTCTGCGGAAAAACGTCCGCTTCACCGAATCGAAGTCGCTCGAGCTGCGGCTTGAAACGTTCAACCTTTTGAACCACGCGCAGTTTTACGGGCCGTCCGCGGTTGGCGGCAACATCAACAGTCCGACATTCGGCAAAGTTGTTAGCGGCGGCGCCAAGGCTCGTGCAGTTGGCGGCGAAGATTTCCTTCTAAACATCGAAGCGCTCAGCTCTTTCATCGGTCCAAGGTAGCCGCGCGATGCGGGACTGGATGATCGAGCGCGTTCAGCTCGAATACTCTGAAGTCAGGGCCGATCAACCCGGCATAGTGCCGTTAGCGCCGGTCGCAGTCTTCGACTTCTTCGATAGATATCGGGATCACTAGCGGCTCAAGGCACAATCCGGATGTCAACCCGGCGGCGTTCATAATCCGTGTCCCCGCTGGCGGCAGCCGCTCGGAAACCCATTGCACCGATGAAAGCCTAGCCCGATGTCCGCGTAGCGCGTATTCCGGTCACGAACAAGAGGGAGCGGGCCGAAAACTGTCAGTAAACACGGGCCGACGAAAAGGGAGTGAAGTTCCTCCAATACCGGTCTGGCCAGTCTCAGCATAGGCGACAAAACATTCAATTGACTTCCCGGAAATGGAGAAGCTCCTAGCTATGGTGGTCGCCGCGTGAGCGGAGAAGTGTGCCCGCCGCAAGACCGCGAACAGACTATTAATAGTGGAAGCGCCACCGGAATTCAACGTAGATCTGGCGCGGATCGTTGTAGTGGAATCCTCCGAACGTCAGGCTGTTGTCAAGCAGTACACGCCTGTTACCTACGTTGGTAGCGGTCACGGAGAGCCGGTACTTATCGCCTTCACCGAAACTCTTTCCCAGGGCGATGTCGAAGGTCGTGTGCTGGGGCAGATAATTGCCCGGATATTCGGCATCCGGCATGCCATTGGTAAATCCGGAGCCGTAGTATACGTTCGTCGAAGCGAAGGCGTGCCACGGTAGGCTTGCATTCGCGCCCACGTTGAACGTATTTCTCTGATCGTGATCCACCGGCGCATATCCGGGCGGAACGTACACGGGACAAGCGGGCGTGACCGGAACCGGGCAGATCACGCCGCCTGTAATGGGCGACGTTGCCTGCGCGATCTGGTTGGAATAGGCCAAGTGGACCTGCGCGCGGCGCCAAATGCGCGGAGAACGCAATGTAGTCTCCCAGCCCTGAATCAGAGCCGCAGTCCAGGTAATTGGCCAGAAAATATTCGATTCGCCGATATTGTTGTGATCCAGCCAATTGGTTGCGCGGGTTTGAAAACTGTCTTCGGCGAGCGTCCATCCGAAGAACGGAATCGACACGCCGAACTGGTATTCGTGATCGCGTTCTCCCCTCAAAGGCGCAAACGTCAGCGTTTGGCTGGTCGCTAGATCGAGCAACGGGCCGGTCGCCGTCAACAGCGGGGGCGCCTGATAATAATCGCCGTAAAAGGCATCGAAGACCCAGTTGATTTTGGGCACCCGGATAGCAATTCCGTATCGCGGGCTGATTGCATTTTCGATCACCGCCGGCTGGATGGCATCGTGAAATGAGCCGGAATCGAAGTGCGATTCGCGCAGGCCCAGAATCAGCGTCAGCCAGGATGTGGGCTTGAATCTGTCACTGATGAATTCCTCGATCAGGCCTCCGGTCACCGCGGCAGTTGACGGGCCGTAGTTCTGACAAGCGGGCGCGCAGTCGGTAAAGACGTTGTTGAAGTAGTTGCTCTGGTGCTGAACGAAGCCGTAGGCGCCGATTTGGATGTCGTTGTATTTGAGTGAAGTGATGTTGACGCTGGCCTGCGCCCCAGCGTAGTGCGCGGTTTGATTGACGTCGCTGATCACCGGGTAGTCGGTTGGCGAGCCGTTATAAGCCGCTTCGTTGAAGTGATAAAAGGGCGAGATGGTCATCACGATATTGGGATTGAACGTGTGAATCCAGGAGAACGTGATGTATCCATCCGGTTCGCGCTCGCTATCGCGCAGGTCGTAGCTGGGGTACACCTGATTTCCCGCTGAATTTGGATTCGGATCGATGGGTATCTGGTAGTAATCCTGACGCAGAGACGCAACCAGCCGGAATTGATTGGAGGCTCCGGCGTTCCATATCAGCGAGCCGAATCCGCCATAACCGTTATCGGCATCGTGAACTACCTGTCCGATTGGCGCCTGCAGGCCGTAATCGCTGCGGTTGCCGTTGAGACTTACATAATAGGCAAAGCTTTGGGTGTGGCTCGCCAAGCTGAGCTGGTCGTTGGTCTGATACCAGTTGCCGAATGACGCGATCAGCTCAGCTTCGTTATTGCTCTCGAAACCGGTGCGAGGGACGATGTTGAAGATTCCGTACGTGCGATCTCCGTATTCCGCGTCATAGCTGCCCCGCTGAACCTCAAGGTAGTCGATGTCCTTGGGATCGATCTGCGGCCCGAGGTTGGTGGCGATATTGGTATTGGGGATGGGCACGCCGTCGATCAGCCAATCCACCTGATGGCCACCGCGCATGTGCAACATATCGTGCGTGACGTAGGCAGCTGGCGTATAGTCGGTGATCATGGCCATGCTGTTGGTGCGGTCCGCGCCGGGAGTTAGCGCGATGTCCTGGCGGTCCACCAGAGTGGTAGGGGTGACCGAAGTCATATTAGTCTGCTGGGCTTGGCCCACAACAGTCGCACTTTCCTTGACGGGACTAATCGCCAGTTGAAAATGCAGCACCGGTGAAGAATTGGACTCGACCGTGACGCTCTGCTCCTCGTTCGTGAAATTCGCTTGACTAACCGTAATCTTGTAATCGCCCACTGGCACAGTTGTAAAGGTAAATTCGCCGTTGCTATCGGACTGCGTCGTCTGAGAATAATCAGAAGTCACGGCCCTGAGTGTGATCGAAGCTCCGGCCAGTGGCCTGTGCTGGGGGTCGTGCACAATGCCTTGCACACGCCCGAAAATCGTCGCGTGAAGAAGAGAGCAGAACAACAGTAGCTCCGCTATAAATAAAGGACACAAAAACTTTCGCATCAAACCTCCTTATGAAATCGGTTGTTTGGACAGCAGATCGCGGGCAGTCTGAATCGCTATCCGCGTTATCAAGGAAGGCTGTCAGCCCAGAGGAGGAGGCCGCTGGTAACGCCAGGCAAGGCACGAGGTGGGGAGCGGAATGAAGCGATCGGTAATCTCGATTTGGGCGCTCCACGTCCGTCGCCAAGCCGATCCGGATTTCGGTGTGAAAAATGAAGGAATGGGGAGGAGCGCAAGAGGCAGGCGGCTTGCGCAATCGCATTCAGGAGAAACGTCGAACGCGGGTCCGGCGTTTGAGACCGCACCCGACATGTGGCAGTCCTTATGATCCTTGCTCCGGCAACATTGGCAAGCGCTAGGCCCGCAACCAGATCGGACTGAAAAAAGCGGAGCAGCCGGGACCAGCAACAGGGATGCGAGCAAAAACACCGTGGCTAGCCACCGGCCATTTGCGATCGTAGGAGTCCGCTTCATTTAAGTGCGCTTCAGGGCAGATTGGTTGGTTTTCAATGTCGTCAAAGCCGTCTCTCGATACGCCTACTGTTTCGATTTGCTATCCTTTCCCGATCCACTAGTCTTTACGTTGTGCAAGACGTAGTCGCCATCGTAAACCGTGGCTGTAATTTGGTCACCGGGCTTCAGCTTATCGACAACTGATGGGTTGTCGACTTTGTAGTTCATCGTCATAGCCGACATCCAGCCCTCTACTTTTTCACCGTCGACGGTCAAGGTCTTAGTGTCTTTGTTCACCGAAACCACTTTGCCGTGAAAGGTGTACGACTTTTTGGCCGTCGTATCTTGCCCAAAACATTGGGTTAACGCTATCGCCAGTACCGAAATCGCAAAAATCATGACTAAGAAGCTCTTCATAACAAACCTCCATTGGAAATAGAGAGAGAAGTTTTCCCCCCGAAAGCCATAGTGCTTGCACCGCAGGTATTAGCGGATCACAAAACGGCAGGAAAGAATCGCTCAGGCGATTGTGAGTGGGGGTCCGCGCTCCGACCCCGCGCGGGTATAGAGAGTCCGGCGAAGGATGTCCGCTCGCGCCGCTGGCATGCCTTGGCTAACAAGTGAGTCCCAATTGTTCGGCAGCACGACTGCAAAACACGAGGTGGGTCCGGCTGCGACCGTCTTTGTTTGCCAGAAGAGGCTGCAAACTCCCGCCTCAAGAGCGGGTCCCGAGTAGGGCGCCGACTGCGTCGCCATCATCTCGCAATGATGCTTGCCGGATCGGCGGCAACAGGCAGGCAGCTTCGAATCACGGTCGGGAACGAAGACTGCCGGATTGATCAGCGAAAAGCCGAACAGTGCAACCAAGACAACGGCTGACACACGCCGCATTGGGGTCAGTATACCCTAAATACGCACCCTCAACGATGCCGGGTAGTGGGGTCTTAGCGCCAATGCACCACTACCCGATGCCGTGGGACGTGTCGTCGTTTCCCTCTCACCCCTTGCCCCGCCAGCAGCGCTCTTGTAGAGCTGCCCCCGGTTCCCCTCGAAGAGGCCGCACACTTGTTGCACAATGAAGTTGCCAGGGAGGAGTTCGGGATCTTCCTGGAATAGCGTTCGGCCCCCTACGAAGCCTTCATTCGGCATCGCCCGGCAATTCCCAAAATCCATCCAGTACACGCAGGCAAATTCGAGAGACTCTCAACGGCGTATGCTAGTCGCACTCCTTACTACTGCAACATGTCCCTTCTGGCTGTCTACAGGCTGTCGCCGGCGGTCGAATCACTGAATAAAGCAACGTGCTGATTACTAACGCGAGAATCACGATGACCAACCAGCCAGGCATATGCAATTGCGGCGCTAGTGAGGCTCGGTAAAGACTGACCACTCCGATGAGAGCCAGAAACCACGTCAGGACCAGCCGCAAAGCCGTTTGCGGCAAACGGCCTGCCACGACGGAGGCGATTTGGCCCCCGATCAATACCGCTGGTGCGGTCGCGACCAAAATATTCCAAGGGAATTGCGCTCCTGTAGTGGCATCTATGGACAAGTGCGTGATAGCCGCCGAAATCGAGGCAGCCGCGATGATAAGGTGCGCGTTGCCCGCAGCGAGCCGCACGGGAACTCCCCTCAGCACTTGCTCGACGGTGCTGACCTCTCCCGCCGAAAATCCAACCAAGCCTTGAAACACCCCGCCGACGGCTGCGATTCCGGCTCGCCAGGCGTCGTTCTTCCTCCGATAACGGTAAGCTCGGCCCTTCTTGTCGGTGTGCTCGGAGAACAAAGCATCCGCGCCGGAAGAATCAGACCGGCGTGCTGCGGCAGTTTCACGGATCAGAAGATAACAGAACAGCATCAGGCTGATTCCCACGATGACCAACAGCCAATACGAAGGGAGTAGATGTGCAGAAACTCCGCCGATCACCGCCGTTGGAACGGCAAAAGTGAGCGCGAAAGTCGAAATCTTGAAGTCGATCAGCCCGGCGCGCCAAAAGGCAGACGTCGAGCTGAGAAATCCGAAGATCTCCGTCAACAGTCCCACTTCAACGGCCTGGACCGGCTCAAGCCGATGGCCGAGAATAGGGAACACAATCGAAAAGAAGGGGACAAAGAGCACGGCCCCCGATACGCCGATCGTTCAAACGGTGATGCAGATAGCTAAAGCGACCGGGAACATCCACCAATACTGAAGCCAATATCCAAGATGCATCTGAGTCTCCTTGGGAAATCTAAATCTTAGAGGCGCGTGCCTACCACTTCGAGGTACTCGCTCTCGCTTAACACAGTGCCATTAGGAGAACGATTGTGTTCCTGGATCAGATCGCTCATTTCCCCTGAAAGTACCTTGTGTTTATCCGGCGGCGTTTGCTGGAAGGCTACGATGGCCGGCCCGAAATTTGCCTTCATGAAGTCCACCCAATGAGAGGGTGAGGGCGATCGGAAACGAACCATACGGCGGCTGATCTCAAGATGAGTAACGTAGGGTCCGAGCCGGTCCTTCAAAGCCTGTTCTTCGCCCCAAGAAACCGGCAGATCCACCTGGCTTTCCGGCGGGGAATAGCGGGCAAGAATGCGAAAGAGTTTGCCCAGCATTCCATCCGGGGTCCAATTCGCCATGGCTATTTTTCCTCCTTGCCGGCAAACCCTCGCCATCTCGGTCGCCGTTTTGCCTGGGTCAGGAGCGAAAATCGCTCCAAATGTGCTCATAACAACATCGAAGGAAGCGTCTTTGAAATCGAGTGAGGTAGCGTCGCCAACTCGAAAGTCGATTTCGAATCCCTCGGCGGCGGCTCTGATGCGAGCTCGCTCCAATTGCGAAGGCGTGATATCTACTCCCGTTACTCGCGCTCGACGCCGCGCTGCGGACAGCGCGAGGTTCCCGGACGCCGTTCCGACATCCAGGATCACGTTGCGGGCCAGGACCGGTACGGCTTCGCAGAGCAGTTCTCCAACGATGGCAAGCTCGGTTCCCATCTTCGGAAAGTCCCCAGCCGTCCAGGTTTCGCGCTGAAGTTCGTTTAGTTCATCGATCTTGCGTGCTTTCAATGGGATTACCACGTTACTCGGGCCTCCGACGTACTGCTTCGTAGGCCGTCGGTGGAAAGTTACGGCATCATGGAAAAAGGAGCGTTACAAAATTGCAGGATCGTGCGAAGTAGATGGATGGAACCGCCATTAGCGACAGCGATCTCAAGGTTCTTATGACGCGATATCAGCGAGCAGATCCGGCAGCTCTCGAAGAACTGGTTCGGCGGCTTTCACCGCTGCTTCTGAGATACTTCCGGAGTTCCCGAGTGGACACAACCGCCGCCGAGGATATGCTCCAAGAGTGCTGGATGAGAATCCATCGTTCCCGGAATAGCTATCGCGCTTCCGAACCCGTCTTGCCGTGGGTCTATGCGATCGCCCGGTATACTCGCCTGGATGCCTATCGCAAGCGGCGGCGCCGCGAGCGGCAAGAGGTGTTAGTGGCTGCTGTTCCTGAACCGACAAGTCAGATGCAGCGGCGCGACCCACAGGAGGACTTTGAGCAACTCATCGCCAATTTGCCGGATGGCCAGCGTGAGGTCCTCGTGATGCTGAAGGTGTCCGGGATGAGCCTGGAAGAAGTCGCGCGGGCGACATCATCGACCGTGGGAGCAGTAAAGCAAAAGGCACACCGCGCTTATGTAGCCTTACGGCGGGCGATGGGAATGGATGTATAAATGCCCGAAGATCAGCGGGAAAAAGAACTCGAACGACGGCTGGCTGCCTGGGCCGATTCCCAGCCGAACGACTTTCGGCCGGAGTCGGAACGGCGGTTGCACGACGCTCTGGCTGGTTCGCTTGCGCCTGTGCGCCCGCTACCTTCGCCTCGCACTTTGGCACTGGGCTTCTTCGCGCTCTTTACGGTTCTCGGCGGGGCGTTGATCGGAGTCCTGAAGATCGCGGGGGTTCACCTCATGACCGATTCACAAGGCGCTTGGATGACGGCGATTTTCGCGAGCGCTGGATTTCTTTGGTGCTTGGACGTGGCCGCGCGAATGATTCCAGGAAGCCGTCTCCTCCTGCCGCTGCGGTCGATCCTTGTGGTGTCTGGAGTTGCCACGATCGGCGGCCTTGCTCTACTTTTTCCCTGGAGCGAATCCGGGGCCTCGGCTTCCGACGGGTGGCGGTGCGCCGCTTTGGAATTGGCAATCGCGGTGCCCGCCGCGGCGGTACTTTTGTTGCTCGCTCGGCGCGGGGTTCTTTTCGTCTCCGCGGGACTCGGAGCGGCCCTAGCTGGCGTGGGTGTATTTCTGGCACTCGTGCCGGTCCAACTGCAATGTATGTTCCCGCGGGCGCCCCATCTGCTGATCTGGCACGTTGGGACGGCCGCGATCTTCATCGGCTCTGGCGCGCTGGTCACAAGGTTGCTAGTAAGGAAATAGAAGGCGAATCAGATTAGAAAGGGAAGATCCGCGAGGGTACGAACTTCGAAATCGGGATTGCCGGGCAACCGCTCTGGGCGCTGACCGTAGCGATTGCACCACACCACTCCCATACCGAAGGAGGAAGCTCCCCACGCATCCCAGGCGCTCGAAGACTGAAACCATATGCGTTCCGGCTCAACTCCTAGCGAGTTGACGGCAAGCTGGTAAACCTTGGGATGTGGTTTGTAGACGCCGACATCATCGACAGATAATATCGCGTCTAGAAAGGGCTCGATTCGCGCGTGAGAGACGGCTTCGCGCAGCATCTTATGAGTGCCGTTTGAGAGAATTGCGGTTTTGATGCCACTTCTCTTGAGCCGTTCAAGGACTCCAGGCACTTCAGGAAAGACGTCGAGCGTCAAGTAAGATTCCATGAGCCGCACGCGAAGATCGGGGTCGGTGATCGCGAGCGATTCCAGAACAAAATCGAGTGCCTCACCAGTGATCTGCCAGAAGTCGGCGTATTTGCCCTGAAGTGAACGGAGCCAGGTGTACTGAATCTGTTTTTCCCGCCAAGCACGGCTGAGTAGGTCGCCCACCTCCCCCAATGCCACACCACAGCGCCCTACTGCCGACGCGTGATCAAACAAAGTCCCATAGGCGTCGAACACACAGGCTTGAGGGGGATCGCATAACATAAGCCTCATTGTAATTTCTCGAAATGGGGAAAGTTCGCGTCGCGAGGTAGAATTGGCCAGAGAGGATTGCTAATGGCGCAGGGCGTGCCCATAGATTTGGCAGCGAAAGCGGCGGCGATGCGGGAGTTTCGGCGGCTGCGGGATGCTGGCCAGCCGATTCCAGACGACGTACGGGCGCGCCATGTGTCTGCCACCAACGATGGCTACGCCACCGGTCCGGAGCCTGGCGAGCGGATTCCGGAGTTCAAGCTGCCGGATCAGCAAGGCGTGGGGCGTGCGCTCGCGGATTTGACTGGGGAAAGCGGTCTGCTGTTAGTCTTTCATCGCAGCGCCGATTGGTGACAGTACTGCCGCTCTCAACTGGTCGAGTTGGAACAATCGCGGGCAATGCTTGAAAAGCACGGCGTAAGAATTGCGGCCATCAGTTACGACTCGCAGGAGATTCTCGCTGGCTTCGCACAAAAACATTCCATCGGCTATCAGTTGCTCTCTGACAAAGACAGCGAAGTAATCCGGCGGTTTGGCATTTTCAATTTCAACATGGCTCCTGAGCTACGCGCCTATGGGGTGCCTCACCCAGTTGAATACCTGGTGTCGCCCGACGGAGTGGTGGTAAACAAGTATTTCGTAGACAACTATCAACACCGTGTTACGGCGTCGGCAGTAGCCTTCGAGAAGTTCCACCAGATAAGCAGCGACGCTCCGATAGTCACGCTCCAAGACGGAGCCTTGCGGGCGCAAATCGGATTCCCGTCGCGGCGTGCTTTCGCGGGACAGGAAATCGGCTTTTTTGCCAGATTCACCTTGCAACCGGGCTGGCACGTCTATGGTTCGCCCATCCCAACTGGTTATGCGGCGCTCACGATCCAATTCGAAGGTCCAGCAGTTATCCACCAAGACGTAGATCTGCCGGAGCCGGTGATGATCGAGTTCCCCTTGCTGAACGAGGTGCTGCCGGCATATACCGATTCGTTCGAGATTCAGGGCAGACTGCTGCTCAAGTTTCCATTGCCGGAGGGTGAATTGATTCTGCCGGGCAAGCTGCGTTTTCAGCAGTGCAGCGAAAACCTGTGCGAGCCCGCGCAAGTCATTCCCTTTGAGCTTGTGCTAATCCTTGATCCCTTTCTCATATCAGACCGCGATAAAAAGGTGCGCGAACGGCACGGCTCGAAGAGCTGACTCGCCGGTTTTCCGTTCAGAAAGGCTCTAACTTGGCCGCGCCGAAGACAGCATGGAACCGTTCGCATTAAATCAATGCGGCGGTGTACTGGGTAAGATCCACCGAAGACGGCAGATCGGAGTTTTGATCGCCCTGATTGCCCCTCAGGGGGCCCAGTTCGACAAGGTTTGATCCACCCCGTTTCGACCTGTGGTGTCAGTCTCTCTGGCCAAAGAACTACATGAACGTCCCGACCGTTCAAAGAAGTTGCGCGTCGCTTTCGATTGGACACTAGACCTGATCTTTTCAAAGCACCTTGTCCACTTTCAAGACATTTCATGCACTAATGATTCCCAGCGGACAGGATGGGAATGAAAACTTACCACTTCGTCGGAAATAGTTCGAAGTGTCGCATAATTTTATAATCGCAGCAGCCGGAAATGCTCGCATGGGAAGGCTCACGACCGTGCTGTCGGCCTCCCCTAGTACCCGCATCAGGAGACGGCGATTTAAAGCTTCGGCTCCGAGGGGATCGTCAGCGACTCGGAGGTTGGTCAAGGTTAGCAACGCTGAGCCGGCGTGGGTCTGCTATTGCATGCTGTGCTGCTAGTGTTGAACGGGACTCTGTGTTTGTCCGCCTGTGGCCCTGCCTGAAGAGTGAGTGCCAATCATCAGCTTCAACACTGAGCAGCGACCACGTGCCGGCTTCATGGCTGGCGCCGTCGCGTTTTGAGGAGCTTGATAAGGTTCTAAGCGGCGCTTAGTTCTTCGCCTTCCTATGTGCGCCATTCACGTAGTTCGAATTGTCGTTACTGAATCCTCCTTTTATCTGCCCCTCGCTTTCTCGGGCGCAGCGGCGCTTGACGGACTGAAGTCCTAGCCACGCCAGGCGTTCGCCTGCGTTCTGCTTTGTCGGCTCCCCCAGCCGAGATTCTGCCCTACGGGTTTGCTCGCCACAGCTCCCCAGAATCTCGTCCGGTCCCCCAACAATGCACTTCGGCTCTCTTGGGAGTGGCTCCGCTTGCTTTTCGGGCGCCCCGAGAAAACCGGGAGCAGAAAAGGAGAATCGCATGTTCGGCAATTTCGTTAACTTGACCGGCTTTTTAGGAAAGGACGCGGAAGTCCGTACCTTCAAGAATCAAACCTCTTACACCGTTCTCTCGCTCGCGACCAAGCGCAGCTGGAAGAATCGTGAATCCGGCGAGTGGGAGTCTCATACCGACTGGCACCGCTGCGTCGTGTTCGGCGGACTCGCCAATTTCGCCGCCACGCTTCGCAAGGGAGCGCACGTGACCATCGAGGGCGAGCTCCGAACGCGCGAGTACGTGCAGAAGGCCACTAACAAGAAAAGTGCCGACGTGAAGCGCACGATTACCGAGGTTCATGTGCAGCGGATCGCAAAGCTCGATCGCCAGGCGAAACAAGGGGCTGCCGCATAGCGCGGCCCTTTCAACACAGGAGGCACAACCGTGACCACCGACCAAGCCAAATCCCTCAGCGAATCGGCAATCGCCCGCCTCATGGACGCGCTCGAACGCGGCCAGAGCGAAGCTCTCAAACTCTACCTCAGCGTGATGTCCCGGTTCCACCGTTATTCGTGGGGCAACGCTCTTCTGATCTACAGCCAGCGCCCCGACGCGACCCACATTGCAGGATTTCATGCGTGGCTTAAAATGCGGCGCTTCGTTCGCAAGGGCGAAAAGGGCATTGTCATCCTTGCACCAATGGTAGGGCGGAAGAAGTCCGACGACGAGCTTACCGAAGACGAGCGGACCCGGTTGTTCGGGTTCCGCGCAGCGCATGTCTTCGACGTGAGCCAAACAGACGGCGAGCCGTTGCCGGAATTCGCGACAGTCAAAGGCGACCCTCAAGAATACCTCCCGCGGCTGATCCAGTTCGTCGCAGACCAGAACATCGCGCTCGAATACGACTCTCGCATCGCGCCAGCAAAGGGAATGTCGGCGGGAGGCAAGATCACGTTGTTGCCTAGCCTGTCACCAGCTGAGACACTAGCGACGCTAGCCCATGAAGTGGGTCACGAACTGATCCACAAGGGCGAACGTCGCACGCAAACAACCCACGCAGTCCGTGAAACTGAAGCCGAAGCCGTCGCTTTTGTGGTCTCCTCGGCGATCGGGCTCGATACCAACACGAACAGTTCCGACTATATCCAACTGCACTCGGGCGACAAGGCGACACTGGCCGAATCGTTCACCGTAATCCAGCAAACCGCCTCAGCCATCCTCCAGGCAATTGCGCCAGCGGAGATTGCAGCGGCAAAATCACAACTCAGCTAATCCAACGAAGGAAACTCCAATGGGGGTCATCCGGATTTATCTCGGCCCGCCATCGATCTGGTGGCGGGCTTGCCTTCATGGTTGTACAACATGAGGACCCATCAAGAAAACATTGGACTGCTCGCGATTTCGCGTTTACTCTCGATTTCACGAGCTGATTCGCAATACGAAAGCCAGTCAGTTTCGCAGGCCAATCGAAAGCACAAAAGGAGACCAGCAAGCTATGAAGGACACCACACTTGTGTCTGCACATTCAGATGTGAATATGTTTCAAGAGAACCGGCGGAAGAACCACATATTTTCGTGGCTGATTCGCGTCGGGGCTGCACTACTCATTCTCCTCGCGGCATTGCCGCTCCGAGCGCAGCAGGACCCCTGGGATCAGGCGGTGCAAGTCCTCCAGACCGCATTCACCGGCAGCATTGCGAAGGGACTGAGCCTAGTGGCCATTGTCGTCGGCGGACTCATGTTCGCATTTGGCGAGGGTCATTCCAAGCGCGCCTTGGCCGGCATCATCTTCGGGACCGGCATGGCGATTGGAGCGGTCAATTTCTTGGCCTGGCTGTTCCCATAGACCGCGGAAGCGATGAGAGGAGGATCTGCGCCATGTCCAACGAGCCACGATTTCATCCTGTGTATAAATCCATCAACAAGTCACTGACGATCTGCGGCGTGGAGCGGCGACTTTTCTTCCTGGCGCTCATCATGGGCGCGGCAGCTTTCAATCTGTTCGGAAGCCTGCTTAGCGGTTTGGTCATGTTCGCTGCCCTATATCTGCTGGGCCGCTGGGCCACGGCCTCGGATCCAGAGATCCTACGGATTCTCCTGAACTCCGCGCGGTTCAAGGCACAATACGATTCGGCGAAACGCAGCCCCGTTCCATTTTCGCTTTTGAGGAGGGCTTCGTGATCCGACTCGGCCAGATCGCCAAGGACTACCTCGAATGCGGAGCCATGAGTTCGCTCATCGGACTCTACGGCTTCGTAGACGAGCAGATGTTTCTTACTAAATCCGGTGACCTCGGTGTTGTACTCCGTGTGCCGGGCGTTGACGCCGAGTGCCTGGACCATTCAGAGCGCGATCACATTGCGCGCCGCTTCGAGAGTGCTATCCGAACGTTCGACGAGCGGTTTCGCATTTACCAATATTTGTTGAAACGCGACAACGCGGAGATCCCGCGCCGGCATTATGAGAACC
>JASHQT010000266.1 GCA_030039005.1 Bryobacteraceae bacterium | reverse complement strand
CGCGCCATGTCCATCAGCGCGTCGGCGCCCAGCAAGAGCGCGACGCCCGAGAGCGGCAGCCCGAAGGTCGCCAGCGTCCCGGCCAGGATCACTAGCGACGCGCGCGGCACCGCCGCCACGCCCTTGCTCGTCAACATTAGGGTTAGCATCATCATGAGCTGCTGGCTGAGCGTCATGTGAACACCTGCCGCCTGTGCCACGAACACTGACGCCATGGAAAGATACAGCGTGCTGCCGTCCAGGTTGAAGCTGTAACCCGTCGGCAGGACGAACGCGACGATGTGCGCCGGCACGCCCATCCGCTCCATATTTTCGAGCGCGAGCGGCAGCGCGGCCTCGCTCGAAGCCGTCGAGAACGCGATGGCAAACGGTTCGCGCGCTGCCCGAATGAACGGCCCAATCGGAATTCGTGCGATCACCGCTACCGCGCCCAGCACCACGAACACGAAAATCGCGAGCGTGCCGTACAGCGCGAGGATCAGCTTTCCGAGGCCCAACAAAACGCCCAAACCTTTGCTGCCGATGGTCACCGCCATCGCCGCTCCTACGCCGAACGGCGCCAGATACATCACGTATTTCGTGTAGCGGAACATCACTTCGGAAAGCGCCTTGCAGAACGAAACTACGGGAGCGGCTTTCTCTCCGATGCCTGCGCACGCGGCACCAAACAAAAACGAAAAGACGACGATTTGGAGTACATCACCCTTCGCCATGGCATCGACTACGCTCGCCGGAAAAGTATGTTCGAGGGTGCCGGATAGCGTCGGACTTGTTTGCACCAGCCCCGTTTCAGCCGCCGTGCGTTCCAGCGTCATGCCCGCGCCCGGCCGCACGAGATTCACAGCGCCCAATCCGAGCGCCAGCGCGATCGTTGTCAGAACCTCGAAATAAACGATGGCCTTCAACCCAATCCGCCCCATGGTTTTGACGCTTCCCGTCCCAGCGATGCCGTAAACCAGGGTGCCGAAGATCAGCGGCGCGATGATGGATTTGATCAAGCGCAGGAAAACGTTCGCTACGCCCGACATCCACTCGGCTTTGCCCGCATCCGGAAAAGCCGCGCCGATGGCGACGCCGCCCACCATGGCGATGAAGATCCAGGCCGTGAGCGACAGCCTTCTCAACGCTCTCCCCACTTCAATTTTTCGCGCAAAACGTCGAAGAAGAACAGCTTCGGCGGACGGATCAGATGAACATGATTTTGCGAACTGCGGCAGACCACGCGATCGTTTTCGGCGAGCGGTTCGCCCACCTGGCCGTCGATGGTGAGATATAGCTCCTTGTGCGAGGCCTTGCAGATAACCTCGATCACGCTCGAATCAGGCACCAGCACCGGGCGGTTAGTGAGCATGTGCGGGCACACGGGCGTGATGCAAATGGCCTTGACGGCGGGGAACACAATCGGCCCGCCGGCCGAAAGCGAATAAGCCGTGGAGCCGGTGGGCGTCGCGATAATGAGCCCGTCCGCTTTGAACGTGCTGACGAACTGGCCGTCGACGTACGTCTCCAGGTCGATCATGCGCGCGATTTGGGTCTTGCTGATGACAATGTCGTTCAAGGCTTCATAGGTTGCGACGGTCTTGCCTTCGCGCACCACGTCGCCGTGCAGCATTCGCCGTGGGACCACGCGCTGTTCGCCGGCCAGCGTGCGTTCGAGCTCCGGATAGAGTTGGTCCAGCGTGATCGCCGTGAGAAAGCCCAGGCCCCCGAGGTTGACCGGAAGAATCGGGATTTCCCGGCCGCCGACGGCGCGTGCGGCCGCGAGCAGGGTGCCGTCGCCGCCCAGCACGATCACTAATTGCGCGCCATCGGGCACACGCTCGCGAGCAAGCCCGTCCTCCATCCCCAGGTAGCGTGAGGACTCGTGATCCAAGCGCGTTTCGATGCCGCGCTGCTTCCACCAAGCCACCAGCTCCGTCAGGATCGCGGAAGCGTGCGGAATGCCGGGCTTCGAAATTACGCCGACTACTTTAATGTCGGGCATATTTTAATGCTGCGCATGCAGCAGGAACTCCCGGTTGCCTTCAGCGCCCAGGATCGGCGAAGGAATGATCTCGGTTTGAAAGCCCAGCGCCTGGACGGCGCGCTCGACGCGCTGGCACGCCAGTTGATGCAGTGCAGGATCGCGAATAATCCCTCCTTTGCCGACTTGGTCGCGGTCTAATTCAAACTGCGGTTTTACCAGGATAACCATTTGGGCGTCGCGGGCGAGCAAACCGGCTATCGCCGGTAAGATCATTGTGATGGAGATGAAACTGACATCGCAAACCGCCAGCCCGACGGGCTCGGGAACCTGTTCGCAGGTAAGATAGCGCGCATTCACTTGTTCCTGGACCACGACGCGTGGATCGTTGCGCAGTTTCCAGTCGAGCTGGCCGGTCCCAACGTCGATGGCGTAGACGCGCGCCGCGCCGCGCTGGAGCAGGCAATCCGTGAAGCCGCCGGTGGAAGAGCCGATATCGAGACAGATTTTTCCCGTGACCGCAATGCCGAAGTGATCGAGAGCAGCTTCGAGTTTCAAACCACCGCGGCCGACGTAGCGCGGTTGCGCGAGCAATTCGATATGGGCCCCCGCATCGATAGTAGCCCCGGCTTTGCCGGCCTTTTGGCCGTTCACCAGCACCTGCCCGGCGAGAATAAGCGCGTGCGCTTTTTCGCGCGACTCGGCCAAGCCCCGTTCGACCACCAGAACATCCAGACGCTTGCGTGTTTCAGGCACCTCTTTGCCCGCGGGGTCTCTTAGGCACGCCTATGCACGATAAAATCGGCGATCTGGCGCAGGCGTTCGGCGCGCTCGTCGAAAGGCGTCAGCGCCAGATGTGCCGCCCGCCGCTCCTCTTCGGCCATCTCGCGCGACCGCTCCAGGCCGTAGACCGCTGGAAACGTGATCTTGTGTTGTTGCGCGTCCTTGCCGGCGGTTTTGCCCAGCGCCTCCGAGGATTGCTCCACGTCCAGAACGTCGTCGACGATCTGAAACGCCAGGCCGACGTGTTTGCCGTAGCACGACAAAGCGCCCAGTTGCTCGTCGCCGGCGCCCGCGTATATCGCGCCCATGCGCAAGCTCGCGCGCAGCAGTGCACCGGTCTTCGCGCGATGGATGGTTTCGAGCAGCGCCGCGTGCGGATGCTGCCCCTCACCTTCCAAATCGCAAACTTGGCCGCCAATCATGCCGCCCACCGTGCCGGCGGCGGTAGCGAGCTCGGCGATGAGCGCCACTTTGCGTTCGGCCGCGCAATCCATTTGCGCCAGCACCTCAAACGCGAGCGTCAGCAGCGCGTCGCCGGCCAGTATCGCGATGGCATCGCCGAAAACTTTGTGGCATGTGGGGACACCGCGCCGCAGATCGTCGTTGTCAAGCGCGGGCAGGTCGTCATGAATTAGCGAGTAGGTGTGAATCAGCTCCAGCGTCGAAGCACACGATTCGATGCCCCATGGCGAATCCGACACCGCCTCCGCCGCCGCCATGCACAAGATGGGGCGAATGCGTTTGCCGCCCGCGAACAGGCTGTAGCGCATCGCCTTGTGAATGGACTCGGGCAGCGTGGTCTCGCGCGGCACCCAACGCTGCAAAGCCTCGTCCACGCGCGTCTGCTGCCGTGCAACGTATTCGGATAATGTCATGCTTTTTCCGGACGGAACGGTTCGGCCTGAACTTTGTCGCCCTTGCGGATCAGCAGTTCGATGCGCGTTTCGGCTTCTTCCAATTGCTTGCGGCAGGCTTCGCTCAACTGCATTCCTTTTTCGAACAGCTCGAGCGCGCGCTCCAGCGGCAACTCGCCGCTCTCCATTTCCTTCACGATCAGCTCGAGCTGCTGCAATCCGTTCTCGAAGCTGGCCGCGGGCTTTTCTTCAGGCCTGGCCGGAGGCTTGTCTTCAGGCATCGATCCATTCTAGCCCGCCCCCTCACGGTTGCGGCTCAGCTATCATTGCCGCCATTGCACCGTGGAGCGACTGATCTCGTCGATCGACCGTGCCCCGCACTGCCTCATGATGAGTTGAAACTCCGCGTTCAGGATTTCGATCACCTTTTCCACGCCCGCTTGCCCGAAGGCCGATAATCCCCAGATGTAGGGACGCCCGATCCCCACAGCGCGCGCACCGAACGCCAGCGCTTTGTACACATCCGAGCCGCGGCGGATGCCTCCGTCCACCATCACCGGGATGCGGCCTGAGACCGCGTCCACCACTTCGGGCAAGCACTCGATGGTGGCGCGATCTGTTTCGGTGGCTCGGCCGCCGTGGTTCGAAACCAGGATGCCATCCACGCCATGCTCCACGCACAGCCGCGCGTCTTCGCGAGTCTCGATGCCTTTGAGCACCAGTTTCATTTTCGTGGCCTTCTTCAGGCGATCGACGTTTTCCCAAGTGAACGCGGGCGAATTCATCACCACACTTTTCATGTCCAGCCCGGCGAACATCGGCCGGTTAACGATGGCGCCGAACGGCTCGCCATGACAGCTTGCGCATTCCCGATCGTCGATGCGGCGGTAACGGGACGCCATTTCCGTGTTCCGGCCGCCCAAAAGATCGATGGTCCACGCAACCACCGGACAGCCGGCATCCTCGGCGCGCTTCACGATCCTTTCGGTGTAGCCCCAGTTGGACACCGCGTAGAGCTGGTACCAGACCGGTCCGCCGCGCGCTTTGATCACGTCTTCCACGCTGTGCGACGTTACTGTGGAGAGGATCTGGAGCGCCTTCTTTGATCGCGCGGCGCGGGCCACGGCGATTTCGCCTTCGGAGTGAAACATTCCTTGGGCACCGACCGGGCAAAGAAAAATGGGGCTGTCCCAGGCGGCGCCGAATAGTTCCACGCGCGTGGAGATTTTGCTCACGTCTACCAATTTGCGCGGCCGAAGCTGGATGCGCTTGTACGTTTCGTGATTGATGTCGCGCGTGAAATTGTCGTCGACTCCGGAAGCCATGTAGCCCCAGTGCGCGGCGGGCAGCGCTTTACGCGCCGCGGCCTCGAAGTCCATCACATCGAGCGCGTCTTTGGGATCGGCGAGCACTTCGTCCAGGGTGTGCGTCTGCCACGCACGCGCGGGCAGCGACGCGAACAGGGGGCTGGCGGCAAGGAACTGGAGAAACTTGCGACGGTTTCGCAAGGTGTGCAATGGAAGCGGAGAAGATGGCCACGGTGTCATGCCTGGACATTTTATTACGATCCGCGCATCAACATCAGGGTCCCGCATCCGCCGCGGGCCATTACGTTCTCTTACGATTTTGCAGTGGTGCGCGGACACGTGTTCCGTGTAACCATAAGACAGATGGTTCGGTCCATAGGGTTATGGCCGCGGGGAATTCTTGAGTGGAGGATGATTGAAGTTTCGTCTTGACAAGATTCACCGCGCCCTGGTTGCAGCATTCCTGACGGTTTCTTCCTTTTCTGTATCCTTGGTTCTGGCTCAGTCTCCTGCATCGCAGCCCGCGCCGTCGGCGAACGCGGATCCGCTCGCCACGGGACTCCCCGATGACCGTATTTTTGGCGTGATCCCTAACTTTCTTACGGTCGAAAACCCGGAGCCCAACGTCCCGCCTCTTACGGTAAAGCAGAAGTTCGTCCTGTTCGCCAAGGAGACCTTCGATCCGTTCACGTTCGCGGAGTCGGCCGCGGGAGCCGGAATTTCGCAAGCCCACAACGGCGATCCCGTCTACGGGCGTGGCTCGGGCGCCTATGCGGACAGGTTTGGGGCGGCATTTACGGACGTGGCGACGCAAAATTTTTTCTCCGATGCGTTGCTCGCGTCCTGGTTCCACGAAGATCCGCGCTACTTCCGGCGCGGGCCGGAATTCAGCTTCTGGTATCGCGTCGGATATGCCATCAGCCGGGTGGTGGTCACGCGCACCGACTCGGGAAAGGATCGATTCAATTTTTCGGGCATTTTGGGAATGAGCATGGGCATCGGGTTGTCGAACGCCTACTATCCCGACCCAAGCGTGAACGGTTCGGAAGTGGCCAGCCGCTTCGGAACTAGCCTGGCGGCTTCAGCGGTGGGCAACCTCCTGCCGGAGTTTTGGCCCGACATCCACGAGAAACTTTTCCGCCATAAGGCGCATCCGCCCGCTGCGGCCCCACCGGCGTCTCCTTCGCCAGGGGACTAAAATAAGGCATGGCAGTACCGCCCATCCCTCCGCCGCTCGCGCAGCTCGGACGGCGGCCGTTTTCGTTTTACCCCGCGATTTTGCACGCGGGCCATAACGAATGGGTGTATCGCAGCGCCACGTGGTCCGAGGTCTTGGTGCGCAATACGAAGACGAACAAGGAAGTTTTCGTGCCGCGCCGTTACCTGGGAGAGGTCTCTCGCGTGGATGCGCCCGTGATGATCGTCGGACTGCTGGCGGAACTGGAGTTCCGGGAAGGCGCGGTCTGGCCGGCGGAGCGGCGGGTGATCGAGATGCCGCGCGCGGTGAACGACTCGCCTCGTCCCCGCGCGCCTCGGTCGTCTGCGTCGCCTGCGCCTGTAGTCGGAATCCGCCTGGAGAGCGATCGAAGTTCGCGCGTCGGGCGGGTGGCGGTGGCCGGCGTCGCGCTCGGAATGGCCGGCTGCGTGTTGGCCATCAGCCTGTTTCGTGGCGGTATCCTCGGGGCGCACCTCTTTTATCCCGTGATGGCTCAAGTGGCGTTGCCACTCACACCGGCGGATGATCGCGGCGCGATCGTGCGGGCGCTCGGGCAACCCGCCGAGGACCGCTGGCTTTCGACTACCGAACGCCAGTACGAACTGCTGGCTTATCCGGACCGCAAATTGTACGTGATTCTCGCGGGCAGTGATCGCGCGGACGCGCACTACATCGGAGCGATGGATTGGAACTGGCATCCAGTCCACGGACCCGGCTTCGGGTTGCTGAGGCGCCTGCCCAGGTTTTGAACCGCCGCTCGCTTAGCCCCTTCGCTTAATCCATGCCCGTTTGCGTGCGCGGGTCGAGTAACTCGTTCAGCCGTTCTTCCGGGATTCCGCTCTTCTCGCGCGCCACCTCGCGGACCGTCCGCCGGCTCTGATACGCCTCCTTCGCGATCGCAGCCGCTTTTTCGTAGCCGATCACCGGCGCAAGCACCGTGCACATCGCAAGCGACTGCTCGACGAATGCCAAGGCTCGTTCCGCGTTCGCCTGCAGGCCTTCCACGGCGCGGCGGCTAAAGTTGCGCGAGACGGCGGCCAGCAGCGCGATCGATTCCGCAAGATCGTAGGCCATTACCGGCATCATCACGTTTAATTCGAAATTTCCGGCGGCGCAGCACCACGTGATCGTGGCGTCGTAACCGATCACCTGCGCGCAAGCCATCAACAGGCTTTCGGCGATCACCGGATTCACTTTGCCGGGCATGATGCTGGAACCGGGTTGGGTTTCAGGAAGCTGGATCTCGCCGAGTCCCCCACGCGGGCCGGAAGCCAGCCAGCGAATATCGTTCGCGATTTTGGTGAGCGCCACCGCGTAGGTCCTGAGCGCTCCGCTGAAGAAGCTGACGGCGTCCTTCGCGGCCTGCGCTTCAAAATGATTGGACGCCTGGCGGAAGGGAAGGCCCGTGCGCGCGGCGATCTCGGCGATAACGGACGAGGCAAATCCGGGAATGGCGTTCAACCCGGTCCCAATGGCCGTCCCGCCGAGGGGCAGTTCATAGAGCCCATCGAGCGCGGCCTGGACGCGCTCCGCGGATTTCTCCACCTGCGCTTTGTAGCCGGAAAACTCCTGGCCGAGCGTCATGGGCACGGCGTCTTGTAGATGCGTGCGGCCGATCTTCACGACGTCGGAAAACTCCGCCGCCTTCTTCTCGAGCGCGCCGGATAATGCGGCCATCGCAGGGAGCAGTTCCTCGGTGGCGAGAAGCGCGGCGGAGATATGGATCGCCGAAGGGATCACGTCGTTGCTGGACTGCCCCCGGTTGACGTGGTCGTTCGGGTGCGCCCCTGCCAACCGCCCGATCACCTCATTGGCATTCATGTTGGTGGACGTGCCGCTGCCCGTTTGGAAAATGTCCACCACGAATTGCTCGTCGTGATCGCCCGCCGCCACGGACTCCGCTGCTTTCTCGATGGCCGCGGCCAGCCCAGCGGGTAACTCGCCGAGACGGCCATTGACTCGCGCCGCCGCACTTTTGATCAATCCGAGCGCGCGGATAAACGGCCGCTGAAAGCGCAGCCGGCTGATCGGAAAATTTTCCACCGCGCGCTGCGTTTGGGCGCCGTAGAGCGCATTGGCCGGGACGCGCATTTCGCCCATCGTGTCGCTTGCGACACGATGTTCAGCCATTGGTGTCATGCTCGACACGGTAGTCCATCGCGTTATGGATTTGCTTTCCTCTGGCCGTTCGCATCGAATACCTGAACGGCGCCGTACTTGTCGAGCACGGGTTTCAGCTTGGCGGCATCGCCCACGGCGACGATTTGCAGGTCGTCAGGCACGATGTACTTGCGCGCCACGCGCTGCACCTGCTCGGCGGTAATGGTCATGATTTTGGCGGGATATGTGTCCCAGTAATCGTCGGGCAGATGGTAAACCTTGACCGCGATCGCGTAATCCAGCAATTCCGTGGGCCGCTCCAGCGTCAGGGCGAAACCGGCGACGATGGAGCGCTTGCTCTCTTCGAGTTCCTGCTCGGGTACCGGTTGGTCGCGAATGCGGTTGATCTCGTTCATGAACTCAGTCATCGCGCCGCCGGTGGCATCGGTTCGCATGCTGCCTTGCGCGATCCAGGGGCCGGCATAACGGCGCGCCACCAGCATGCTGTAAGCGCCATAGGTGTAGCCATGTACTTCTCGCAGATTCATGAACAGGCGCGCGGCTGCCCCGCCGCCGACGATGCGGTCCATCACCACCATCGGGACGTAATCGGGGTCCGTGCGGTTGATAGCGATGTTCCCGATCTCGACATCCGTCTGCACGGAGCCGGGACGGTCCACCAGAAAAATCCGGCGACCGCTGACGGGCTTGGTGGCGGGCGGCAGACCGGCCTTCTCCGGCCCGGCCTTCCATTCGTTGAGCGGGGAAAACATCTTTGTTACTTGCGCGGGCGTAATGTCGCCGGCGATGCCGAGAATCGCGTTTTCGGGAAGGTATCGCGTGGAGTGCCATTCGCCCAGCATGGCGGGCGTGATTTTATCCAGAGCCTCGGGCGTGGGCGACGTGACCGCGGCCGGGTGATTGCCGTATACGGCCCGGTCGAAGCGCTCCTGCACCAGGAAGCGGGTCGTTCCGCGCTGCTGCTGCAACTGAAGCTTCATGCGCTGTCTCAAATTGGTCAGCTCGTCTTGCGGAAATGAGGGGTGCAGCAGGATATCGCAGGCAAGCGGGATCCATTGGCTCGCGTTATCGCTCAATCCGGACGCGGTGAACGTCGCTGTTTCACCGCCCCAGGGCGCCTCCGCCCGGATCATCGCGCCCAGTTCATCGCTTTGTTCGGCGATCTGCCTGCTCGTTCGCGTTTGCGTGCCTTGATTCAACATCGTGGCTGTGACGCCGGCCAGGCCCGGAACGTCGGCCGGATCGTACAGCGCGCCTGCTCCCAAAATCGTCAGTCGCGCGGTGACCAGCGGCAGGCGATGATCTTCCAGCACCAGAACGGTCAGCCCGTTGGGAAGCGTCATCTCCACCGGCTTCGGCAATCGCACATGCAGAATTTCGTCGGAGACCGGGGCTTTGTATTTGCGCTCCACTTTGCTGATCGGAATCGCCTTGGAGCCGGGATCCTCGGGAGACTGAGCGGATATGAGCGTGAGAGAAAACATCGCGGCGATAGAACACCGGACGGGAATTTGGGATCGGCGGGTCATTGTAAGCTCCTTCAGTTGGCAGCGGTGGCGGCTTCGGCTTTGGGCTTAGGCAGCGTGGTGAGCACGGTGCGATTCTCTTCGGTGAGATACGTTTTCGCGGCGCGCCGGATGTCGCTGGTCGAAACCTTCTCGATTTTGTCGAAGCGAGTGTTGATCAAGTTCGGATCGCCGTAGATCGAGGCGGCCTCGCCGATCAGGTAGGCGCGATACAGCGTGCTTTGGAGTTGCTGCGCGGTTCCGCGGCGCTCCATCATGCGGACCTTCTGCAATTCCCACGCGGCGAGGGCTTCGGATTTCACGCGGTCCAGCTCCGCGTATACCACCTTCTCAACTTCCTTCAAATCGGCATTGGGCCGCGCGAGCACCATTACATCGAACGTGGACGGACCCTTGTGCTCCTCGACGTAGCAAGCCACGTTCACCGCGAGTTTCTTGTCCTTCACCAGGTTCTGATAAAGCCGCGAGGATTGGCCTTCGCCTAGCGCGGTGGAAAGAACATCGAGGGCGTATTCATCCGGAGTATTGCCGGGCGGGATTTTGAACGCGATATCGATACGGGGCAGGCGAGCGAAAGGATCTTCGATGGTCTTGCGGCGCTCACCCGTTTGTTCGGGTTCGCTCAGATCTGGAACCGGCGGCGCGGGCTGGGAGGGAATGGCGCCGAAATACTTCTTGACCTTGGCCAGCGCTTCTTGGGGCTCGAAGTCCCCCACCAAAGTGAGCACGGCATTGTTCGGCGCGTAATAAATACGGAAGAAATCCTGGACGTCCTTGACTGTGGCCGCGTTGAGGTCGGCCATCGAACCGATCACCGAATGCTTGTTGGCGAAGTTGTCGTAAACCAGGCCCTGCAATACTTCCGAGGTCTCGCCGTAGGGCTGATTATCGACGCTCAAGCGCCGCTCCTCCTGTACGGCATTACGTTGATTATCGAGATTCGCCTGATTCACAGCGAGCGACCGCATGCGGTCCGCCTCCAGAAACAAGCCCAAATCGAGCTGATTGGACGCGAAGGATTCGAAATAATTAGTCCGATCTTCCGTCGTGGTGCCGTTCATATCCCCGCCGTTGTCCTCCACCAGAATCATGTGCTCGCCCTTGCCGACATCGGCCGAGCCTTCGAACATCATGTGCTCGAACAAGTGCGCGAACCCGGTGTGTCCGGGGCGCTCGTTATGCGATCCCACGTTGTAAGTGATCGAAATGCCGTACGTGGGCGCGGAATGATCCACGGACATTACGACCCGCAGCCCGTTGTCGAGTTTGAATTGCTGGATCGGAATCCGCAGAGGTTTGGGTTCGGTTTCAGCCTGGAGGAGGGAAACGCCCAGGCAAAGGCTCAGGCCAATACCAAGGAAAGACACGGCGAAAACAACGGTGCGCATATGTGACCTTATTTTACCCTCACCCTCGACACTTGCCAGGATGACACTTGCCAGGATGATAATTGTTAAGGAAGACGATGCGCGTAGCGGTCACTTTCAACAATCCAGCGCGGCTCGGGCCTTACCTCGTCGCTCTCGATGAGGTCGGCATCGAGGCCGTTCAGAATCCGCCATCAATCACGGCACTTGATGGCCTGCTGCTGACGGGCGGCAGCGATGTCAATCCGAAGCGCTACGGCCGGGATAACACAGGCAGCGACGAGGTAGACGACGCCCGCGATGAGCTCGAGTTGCGCCTCCTGCGTGAGGCCCTCGACTTGGGCGCTCCTGTATTCGCCATTTGCCGCGGCCTGCAGGTGTTGAACGTCGCCTGTGGCGGTACGCTGGTGCAGCATTTGTCTTCCACGGGCGTTCACCGGCAGAAGCCGGGCGACGCCGAGCCGGGGAGGCATCCCGCCGCGCATCGTGTGTGGGTCGCGCCGAATACGCGATTGGCTGGGATCGTCGGCGCGGGCGGACTGGACGTGAATTCGCGGCATCATCAGGCAATCGAGAGCCTGGGCCAGGGGCTCGCGGTCTCGGCGATTTCCGAAGACGGTGTCATCGAGGCCATCGAACTGCCGGGAGCCGCTTTTGCCGTCGCCGTGCAATGGCACCCGGAAGATCGGATTTTGGTCAGCGAGGCCGATCGAAAATTGTTTGAAGCGTTTGCTGCCGCATTAGTCGCGCGGTAACTCTTTTGCAGGCTGGTTAAATTCCTCGTAGGTCCACCAGCGTTTAGCGCGAATGCCCGCGGCTTCGGTGAGTACCCGATCGATGGCTTGCTGGAGCGCGGTAACCGTTCCTTGGGTATCAATTCTTCGAAATAGCCTTCGAGCGAAACGCGTGTGCGGTTCAATGAAGCAAAGATATCCATCGGGATACTCTTGGTAACGTCCGCAGCCGATCCAAAGGCGAAAACCCTCGTTTACTACGTTGACCACCCAACCCCAGTCCTCGGAGAAAGGCCTTTCGGTCTGAAATCCCTCAGCGGCCAGGTTCTCATGCAGGAACTCAGCCAAGCGTTTGCCCCAAGAGCTAGGGTTAACCTCTTTCTCCTCGCCCTCATATGGAGGGAACCTGTCCGAGCGAAACTCCACATGAGTTAGCATCGCGGTACAAGCGAAATCGTTGATCCAGAACGCGGCCTGTCCGTCATCCAAGGCACCCTATCTCGCCGGGCGCACGTCGCGCAGCACCGCGGCCCAGTTGGTGAACCCGCGAT
>JASHQT010000023.1 GCA_030039005.1 Bryobacteraceae bacterium | reverse complement strand
GGTCGCCTTGAATCGCAAGATCAGAAACTCGTCGAACTCGGGTGCCGCAAGCGATCGAAGCCGCCGCGCCGCTTCAGGAGCTTCTTGGGCGGGGTGAAGGAACCCGGCTTTGCCCGTCGTTGGAAACGGCCGATCGCCCTCATAACCGACAGTGCTTTTCGCTTCGTTGATCCCGACAATGGCGACGCAGATCGGATTCCCGCCTCCTCGCCGGAACTGGACGACTTGGTTTCTGAGATCGTTAATCACCCGATCAATCTGTTTGATCATCGCTTTCGCGAGTATCTTCACCTCGACGCCGATTTCGACTGTCGCTATGGGTCCACGCCCAACGAGATAGCCTGGGTCGAAGATTGCGACCTCGCCGGGAATGATCTCACCAAGCGTTCCATCCCCGCGGCGAGCTTCAACACCCCGACGACGGTTTTGGACGTTCAGCACGCGATCCTTGCGATGGAGAACAGCGTCGAGAAATTTGGAGGAGCGTTTTACCGTGAGCAGGTCTTCATAGAGATGCATCGCGACGAAGTCGCCCTGATTGGAAGCGCGATGCTTGTAGACTCGGCCCTCAAACAGGCGGCGGAACTCGGCCAGCAGCCGGTATTCGTTTTGTCTGGGCGTCACCGTCAAAAGTGAACTGGGCCTCGACAGCTCCCGTCAGCCGGAGCTCGCGCACGGCAATTGCGATCCGCCGGCGAGCCATCTCGATATACGCAGGCTCAATTTCGTTCGCAATCGAATTTCTTCCCGCGATGATAGCAGCTTGCGAAGTGGACCCCGTGCCGGCAAACGGATCGAGCACCGTGTCTCCGGCGAACGAAAACAATTTGATGATCCGCTCGGCAAGCTCCACCGGATAGGGGGCGGGATGACCGGCGCGGGTCGAGGCGCCCCGTAAATCGGTCCAGATCGATCGCTGCCAGCCCTGCATCTCCTCGCGCGTGAGCATGGAGAGGGCCTTTTGCATCATGGGAACGGACCGATACTCGCCGCCTTTGCGCAGAAACAAGATATATTCGATGTCGTTCTTGATAATGCCGCCGGGCTGATAAGGCTTGCCGTAAAATCCGGCGCCATTGCCTTGCGCTTCGGTAACGCCGTTTGCGATCTTGTGCCAGAGAATAGGCGTTAAACAATCCAGCCCTAACTTGCGGGCTCGCACCTGAATGTCGGCATGCAACGGCACCAGATAATGCCGCCCGCCTTGCTTGCGAGGGATGCACACGTCTCCGACCACGCAGCAGATCCGCCCACCGCCAACGAGAACTCGCGCGCATTCGCTCCAGACGCGGTCGAGTTCATTGAGGAAATGCTCGTAATCCTCGAAGTGCCCCATCTGGTCCGGATTGCCCGCCGCATATTCTTTGAGAGTCCAATATGGCGGTGAGGTAACCACCAAATGAACCGATTGATCCTTGATCCAGCTCAAATCCCGGGCATCGCCGAGATGCAGACGATGGCTCGTGCGATCGTAGGGTTCAGGCCAGCGCATCTCCCGGTAATAGCGGTTCGCTTCGAGTAGCGCCTGCAACCCCTCCGGCGTGTTGTCTTCCGCGTTCAGCGATGGCTTTCGGGCACGTGGGCGTTTTGCTGAGTTGGTCGCAAAGAGGCCTGCCTGAAGAGGATGTGCGCTGCGCTTGGTTTTCGCGGGTCTGGCGTCCACGGGTGATTGGCCGAATCTCAACTTCGGACTTAACGAGATTGTATCGTTCCCGGTTGCCGCTTCGCTCATCTTTTTTCTTATCGACGAACGAGAAGGAACTTGAGCTGCCGCTAGATCAGCTCCGCCATACTGAAGAAGAACGGAATCTCCACCGCCGCCGTCTCCGGCGCATCCGATCCATGCACCGCGTTACGCTCGATGTTCTTCGCGAACTTCTTGCGCACCGTCCCTTCCGCAGCCTTCTCCGGATTGGTGGCGCCCATTACCTCGCGCCAATGCTTAATCGCGTTCTCGCGCTCCAGCACCAGCACCACCACCGGTCCCTCCGTCATGAACGTCACCAGGCCGCCGAAAAACGGCTTCTCCTTGTGAATCTCATAAAAGCCCTCGGCCTGCTGCTTGGAGAGCCGGATCGTCTTCATTCCCCGAATGCGAAATCCCGCGTGCTCGATCATCGCGAGAATCTGTCCCGCGTGCCCCGACGCCACCGCATCCGGCTTGATGATTGCAAATGTCTGTTCGATCGCCATCTTTGATATCGCCGCTTACAGCCGGCTCTTCACCTTTTCTCCAATTTCGGCGGGCGTCGCACACACCGTGATCCCCGCATCCTTCATGGCCTTCATTTTGTCTTCCGCTTTTCCCGACCCGCCCGAAATGATCGCGCCCGCGTGACCCATGCGCCGTCCCGGCGGAGCAGTCTGCCCCGCGATAAATCCAACCACCGGCTTCTTCACGTCGGTCTTAATATATGCCGCGGCGGTCTCCTCGGCGTTCCCGCCGATCTCGCCGATCATCACAATCGCCTGCGTCTCCGGATCTTCATGGAACATCCGGATCGCATCCAAAAACGTGGTCCCGATGATCGGATCGCCGCCAATTCCGATGCACGTCGATTGCCCGATCCCCAGCTTGGTCAGTTGCCCGACGGCCTCGTACGTCAGTGTTCCCGAGCGCGACACCACACCCACATTGCCCTGCTTGTGAATGTGCGCCGGCATGATCCCGATCTTGCATTTGCCGGGCGAAATGATGCCCGGACAATTCGGCCCGATGAGCCGGCTGGAGGAACCCTTCATGAACTCGCGGACTTGTACCATATCTTCGGTCGGAATGCCTTCGGTGATGCACACCACCAGCGGCACGCCCGCGTCCACCGCTTCCATGATCGCGTCGGCGGCATAGGGTGGCGGCACGAAAATCACTGAAGCATTCGCGCCGGTCTGTTTTACCGCATCCGCCATGGTATTAAACACCGGCAGCCCCAAATGCATCAGGCCGCCCTTGCCCGGCGTCACGCCGCCCACCACCTTGGTTCCGTAATCGATGGCCGCCTGCGCGTGAAAACTCGCCTCGCGTCCCGTGAAGCCTTGAAACAAAACCCGTGTGTTTTGATCTACCAGGACGCTCATGCCTTCACTCCCGTCTTTACTTCACGCGCGGCCTTCACCACCTTTTCCGCCGCATCGCGCATGCCGTCCGCCACCGTGAAATTAAATCCCGACGTCTTCAAGATCTCCTGCCCCTTCTCCACATTGGTGCCTTCCATGCGAACCACGATGGGCGCCTTCACGTTCAGCTCGCGCGCCGCGTTCACCACGCCCGTAGCCAGCACGTCGCAGCGCAGGATGCCGCCGAAAATGTTGATCAGCACCGCCTTCACGCCGGCATCGGAAAGCAGAATGCGGAACGCGTTCTTGATCTGCTCGGCGTTCGCGCCTCCGCCCACGTCCAGGAAATTCGCCGGACTGCCACCCGCGTACTTCACGATGTCCATGGTCGCCATCGCCAGGCCCGCGCCGTTCACCATGCACGCGATATCGCCGTCCAGCTTGATGTAGTTCAGGCTAAAGCGCGACGCCTCCACTTCCAGCGGGTCTTCTTCGTTCAAATCGCGAAGGTCCAGCAAATCTTTGTGCCGGTACAGCGCGTTGTCGTCCAGGTTGAACTTGGCGTCCAGCGCGAAAACCCGCCCGTCCTCGCACACGATAAATGGATTGATCTCCGCCAGCGACGCGTCCACTGCATCGTACGCCTTCGCGAGACCAATCATCGCCGCTACGGCCGCGGTCGCACTCTCCGATGAAACCCCCATCCCGAAGGTCATGCTGCGCGCTTGAAACGGTGCCAGCCCGTAGCCCGGCTCCAGCGCTTCTTTCAAGATCAGCTCAGGCGATTTCGCCGCCACTTCTTCGATCTCCATCCCGCCCGCGGCCGACGCCATGAACACCGGCTTGCCTTGCGCGCGGTCCAGCACAATTCCCAAATACAGCTCGCGTGCGATGGGCAGCGTCTCTTC
>JASHQT010000265.1 GCA_030039005.1 Bryobacteraceae bacterium | reverse complement strand
TTCATTTCTCGCGGGCGCTTCGCCGGCGACGGATGAGCGGTCCGAGGCGGCGACGCACAAAAAAGAAACTCAAAGCCCAACCCTCAAGTGGCACACCCCAGCCCCACGTGTTCATTGCTGAGCAAGCAATTATCACTCAGAATCGCTGACTCCAGCTTCTTCTGAAGCTCACGCAGGAGATCACTTCAAACCTGGAGTTTCGCGAATTGCTGAGAGCGATCTCAGCGAGTATTCGTGAAGTAATGGATTGGGACGCAGTCCAAATTTGGCTCGAAGATTCAGCTTCGGGCAAATTTCGCCTGTACGCCCTGGATTTTCCAGAGGGAAAGGGCTTTGTCAAGAGGGAATCCTTATCGAGTCGGTCGGCGCCTGCCAGAGAGCTTTGGAAACCCTGCAACCGACAATCAGAAATATTGCCAATCCCCAGGAATTCCCGCCCGATCTGTACAAGTTGATGCTCGCCGAGGGGTTGAAGACTCAATGCGTGATCCCGCTTGTGAGCCGCGGCCGCGCCGTCGCAGCTCTGACCATTAACCGCAGGACCGATGATCCCTTCCTGCCAGATGAGATCGATTTTCTCAAGGAAGCCTCCGGTCAGATAGCCATCGCGATAGAGAATTGCCTCGCCTTCAGCGAGATTTCCGAGCTGAAAGAGAAGCTCACACAAGAGAAGCTCTATCTCGAGGAAGAAATCCGTGGCGGTATGGACTTTGAGCAGATCGTGGGGAGCAGTCCGGCGCTCAAGCATGTACTCCAACTCGTTGAAACCGTCGCGCCCAGCGATTCAACTGTTCTATTGCTCGGTGAAACGGGAACCGGCAAGGAGTTGATCGCCCGCGCGATTCACGATCGTAGCCGCCGTAAGGATCGCACATTTGTAAAGGTGAACTGTGCCGCGATTCCGACTGGCCTCCTGGAGAGCGAATTATTTGGCCACGAAAAGGGAGCGTTCACCGGGGCCATCACTCAAAAGATTGGCCGGCTCGAATTGGCGGACCAGGGCACGCTGTTCCTGGACGAAGTCGGTGACATCCCGATTGAGATCCAACCGAAACTGTTGCGGGCACTTCAAGAGCAGGAGTTCGAACGGCTGGGAAGCACGCATACGCGTAAGGTGAACGTTCGCTTGGTGGCCGCCACCAATCGTGATCTTGAAAAGATGATTGCAGCGCGTGAATTTCGGAGTGATCTATATTACCGGCTGAATGTGTTTCCGATTCGAATGCCGCCGCTGCGCGAGCGCAAGCAAGATATTCCGCTGTTGGTGAGTTATTTCGTTCAGAGGTTTGCGAAACAGATGCAGAAGGAGATCGAGAGCATTCCGGCGGCTGTCATGAAAACACTCACCGCCTGGGAATGGCCCGGAAACGTTCGCGAATTGGGAAATTTCATCGAGCGCGCCGTGATCCTAACGCGCGGCAGGTCGCTCTCGGCGCCGCTCGCGGAATTGCGCAAACCGAGGGCCGATGAATCCACGGGTTTCTCCGCAAATCACGACGAGATTGCCCGGATCGTCAAGGAAACCATTCACGCCCTGCAAGTGAACAATCGTGTCACCGACAAGCACCTGAAAAAACAGCGGGACGAGATCGTGCACGCACTCACCGAAGCGAAGGGGCGAGTGGGTGGCGCGGACGGGGCTGCCGCCCGGATGCACCTGAATCGGACGACCCTTCTGGCCCGGATGAAGAAGCTCGGCATCGATCCCCGCGATTACGCCTAAGCTTGCTTGCTCGAAAAGCTGTCAACACCTTGTTGACAGTGCCGACTCGCCACCGGCGGCCGCGATTTCTAAATTGAAAACGAAGCAGTTACAGGTGCGCGTATTTGGAGGATCCATTGCGCTACTCGCGGCTAAGGACCAGTGTGGCATGTTGAAAATCACCATTGTCGAGGGTCGGAACCAGCGTCGGCTGGTCGTCGAGGGTAAACTCATCGCGCCTTGGACCGGTGAACTTACGACGGCCTGTGAGAAGGCCAGAGCAGATCTTCAAAACCGCGAGCTGATTGTCGACCTGAAGGGCCTGACGGCGATCAGTCCGGAAGGAGAGGCCGTGTTGCTGCAGTTGATGCGCAATGAGATTAAATTCCTTTCTGGCCTGTACACGAAGGAAGTCTTGAAACAACTGTATCGTAAGACCC
Source organism: Bryobacteraceae bacterium (assembly GCA_030039005.1). The sequence goes on along the minus strand of JASHQT010000265.1, from coordinate 1,426 downwards.
GCGGCGGCCTTGGTGACCACTGAATGTCGCCGTCGCATTGACAGTTTTGACACCAGCCCGAGCCAGGATCAGGTCGCCGGCGAGGCATCCAGTAATATCAAGCGTTTATCAGGAGGCCAGACTTTGGTCGGCGCTTTGCCTTTCCTGCAGGCATGAGCACAACAATGGAAATAAATCCGAAGTCCGACGCTCGGACGGACCGGCAACCAGAAGTTTGTCAGAAGCTCGCCGGCAAGATCGCGGTGATCACCGGTGGCTCAACAGGCATGGGCCTCGCGACAGCGAAACGTTTCGTCCAGGAGGGCGCCGATCACGTGTTCCTCACGGGCCGGCGAAAGGACGTTCTGGGCCTAGCGGTCGCTGAAATCGGCGACAAGGCGACGGGGATTGCGGGCGATGTCGCCAGCCTGAATGATCTCGATCGGCTGTACGAGGAAGTAAAGGGATATGGCCGAAAGCTCGACGTGGTTTTCGCGAATGCGGGAGTCTCACAACGCGCGGCACTCGGCACTGTGGACGAGAAATTCTACGATCTGCACTTCAACGCCAATGTGAAGGGTGTCTTCTTTACCGTTCAGAAGTTGCTTCCCCTGTTAAACGACGGCGCCTCAATCATCCTAAACGCATCCATCGCAACCGTAAAGGGCTTCGCAGGTATAAGCGTTTATAGCGCGACCAAAGCAGCCGTCCGGTCTTTCGCGCGCACCTGGACGAATGAGCTTCGCGAACGCCGTATTCGCGTGAACGCGATCAGCCCCGGCCACATCGATACGCCGATTTTCGAAACTTGGCAGCAGGGGGAAGCGCTCACAAAGATGAAAGAAGAGCTTGCGAAAAACGTTCCGCTTGGCCGGCTGGGAGATCCGGACGAAATCGCCAAAGCCGTCTCATTTCTCGCATCAGATGAGGCGAGCTACATCTCCGGCATTGAACTGTTCGTCGATGGCGGCATCGCTCAAATCTGACGGCACACAAAGAGAGGACCCAACATCATGAACTGGTTGCTTCGTCAGCTTGCGAAAATACGACTCCTCCAGGGAGATTTCGATTACAAGCTCGTCCGAGCGTCGATGGTGATCATCTTCTTTTTCTTCGGGTATCAAAAGTGGTTTGATTACGAGGCCAAGGAACTGGTTCCATTCTTTACGCATGGCCCCCTCATCTTCTGGATGTACGCGGTGTTCGGGATCAAGGGCTCCACCTACTTCCTGGGCGTTTCGGAGTGGCTGTTCGGAGCGCTGCTGCTGGCTGGGTTCTGGAACAAAAAGTTGGGAGTTCTCGGGGCTCTGGGATCGATTACGTCCTTTTTATGCACCGTCACGATCATTCCGTTCATGCCGGACGGCTGGGCTAAATCAGCCGGCGGGTTTCCGGCAATGGTTGGTAACGTTGCGTTCCTGATGAAAGATGTGGTCCTGCTGGCTGT
>JASHQT010000022.1 GCA_030039005.1 Bryobacteraceae bacterium | reverse complement strand
AATCGACGTTGTCCGGTCCGAAACGACGCTGACGTGAACGGCTCTGGGCAGCGTGCTCTCCAGTTGCGGCAGCAGCTTCTCGATGTCATTTACCACGGTGATGGTATTCGCTCCGGGCTGCCGCTGGATATTCAGGATCACGGCGGGCGTCTGGTTCATCCACGCGGCCAGATCGTTGTTCTCGACCCCGTCGATCACGTGCGCGACATCCTGAAGCATCACGGGAGCGCCGTCGCGGTAGGCCACGACGACGGACTTGTAATCCTTGCTGGTCAGCAGTTGATCGTTGGCGTTGATGGTGTAATCCTGCGATGGGCCATCGAAGTTTCCCTTGGCGGAATTGAGGCTGTTGCCGGTGAGCGAATTCCGCAGATCCTCCATGTTGATTCCGTAGGAGGACAACGCCGTGGGATTAGCCTGGATGCGAACGGCAGGCTTTTGACCGCCCGAAATGGTGACCAGGCCGACTCCGGAAATCTGCGAGATCTTCGGCGAGAGCCGCGTGTCGGCATAATCCTCGACCTGCGACAGCGGTAGTTCGTTCGAGGTGAGCGCCAGAGTGAGAACCGGCGCATCGGCGGGATTCGATTTGCTGTACACCGGAGGCGTCGGCAGATTGGCGGGCAGATAACTCTGCGCGGCGTTGATCGCGGCCTGCACCTCCTGCTCGGCGACATCGATGTCGAGACTGAGCTGAAACTCCATGACGATGACCGAGACCCCGCCGGCGCTGGTGGAAGTCATCTGGCTGAGTCCGGCCACCTCCCCAAACTGGCGCTCCAGAGGCGCCGTCACGGCTGAGGCCACCACATCCGGGCTGGCGCCGGGATAAAACGTCAGCACTTGAATGGTCGGATAGTCGACTTCGGGTAGTGCCGAGATGGGCAGTTGCAGGAAGGCAACCGCACCCGCCAGGAAAAGGGCGGCCATCAGCAGCGCGGTCGCCACCGGACGGAGAATGAATTGCCTCGACGGATTCATACCAACGAATTCATGGACTACGATTTCACGGCGTGGTGGCGCTGCCTCCCGCCGAGGAATTGCTGCCGTGGCCCGGGTTATTCTTTTGGCTCCGCTGGCCGCGGACGGTCACGCTAGCGCCGTTTTCCAAACGGTCGAATCCGCTGGTGGCGACCGTGACGCCCGCGTTGAGACCCTGAACCGCGGTTTGCTCGTCGTTACTATTCAGTACCGTTATGTTTTGAACCACTGCTTTATTGCCCTGTTGAATCACGTACACGAAAGCGGCGGTGCCATTGTGCTGAACGGCCGCCGAGGGAACCAGCGTGACCTTACGCAGCGTCTTCACCAGCAGTTGAGCGTTGACGAATTGATTGGGATACAGCTTCAAATTGCTGTTAGGAAAAGTCGCGCGGAATTTTACGGTTCCGGTGGTGGTGTCCACCTCGTTATCCAGCGAAGTGAGCGCTCCGGATTCGATCTTCTTGTCGAAGGCACGGTCAAACGCGGCGACACTGAGGGTGCGTCCGACGGTGAGCTGCGCTTGAACCTGAGGCAGATCGTCTTCGGAGACGTCGAATACAACCGTGATCGGCTGGAGCTGGGTAATCACGACCAGCGTGGAGCCGCTGCCGGCGAAGACGGTATTGCCGGGATCCACCAGGCGCAGCCCCACCCGCCCGCCGATGGGGGAAACGATGTGGCAATAGGAGAGCTGGACCTTGTCGTAGGCCACCGTTCCTTCGTCAGCCTTGACCGTCCCCTGATCCTGCGCGACAACCTGAATCTGATCTTCGTATTGCTGGCGCGCGATGGCATTGCGCTCGACAGCCGCTTTGTAGCGGTTCAAATCCATGATCGCTTCGGCCAGCAGACCCTGGTCGCGCTCCAGGTTGCCTTCGGCCTGCGTCAGCGTGGTTTCATAGGGGCGCGGATCGATATCGATCAGCGCGTCGCCTTTGCTGACGATTTCGCCTTCGTGATAGTGGACCTCCATTACCTGGCCCGTAATCTGGCTGTAAAGCGTGATGGTGTAAAGCGGCGTCACCGTGCCCAGGGCGTCGACGTAGATGTTCATGTCGCCGGTGGTAGAATCGCCAACCGTGATGGATGCTCCCGCCTGTTGTTGTGAGTTGGCTTTCGCGCGCGCGCTCTTTTCTTCCGAGATGGAGCGGAAATGAAGAACTACCAGAATCGCCAGGGCCAACAATGCCGCTAATACCAGCCATAATCGCCAGCGGCGGCGGGGCTTGTGAGGCGGTTCGTCCCCGTGGATATGCGGCGGCTGTTCCTCGCCATGCACCTCCTCTTTGGGCAGCAGGAACTGGGTGGTTCCCGACGCGAACTGCTGCGGCGTGTTTAGGAGCGTGGCGCTCCCGTTGCCCCCGTTCTTTCCGTTCGATTGGGAGCCACCCCCGTTGTGGCCTTCGGAGGGATCCGGAGAACCGCCCTCCTCGCCGTGCAAATCCGCGCCGGTTTCGTTTTCCTTGGCCATGCGCTTTCTTAACCTTCAGCAAATAGACGATTGCACCCGCAGCACCGCACGGGAATCGTGAACGCTCGTCCGCTTCAACCAGGAGACTCCCGAGGATATGTCTGCGTTACAAATCAAAGGGGCTAGGCCGGGCGGATCTTAGAACTGGAAGCGCAATTGAATATCGATTCGCCGATTGTTCGTCGGAGTTTGCTCCGCTGCATAGCCGCCGGCAATGGCGAGCCGCCGTTTCCGTACCAGCTGGTCACCGCGAAATTGTGAAAAACGGCGGGGTCACCTCGCCGGCATGCAGTCCATCGGACTGATGGCAAGGCCCGGAAGAGGGAGATATGCCGCGGGCGGGCAGCCGCGGGCCCACAGATGCTCGCGCCACAGCTCACCCTCGTCGAGCCCTGTGTACGCCCAGTGAGTCGGGCGCCTGGTGAAGAGCAGCCAAACCCGACCGGAATAGCCGCGCGGGACCTTGGCGTCGATGTCGGCGATCACCGCAGCCTCAGCCGACGGGCCCGGGCGCGCGTCTTTTGTGTGCACGTCTGGTGTGTGGACATCGTGACCCCTCGCGCAGCACGGCCAGCCGGTGTCGCCGTAAAGGAGATGCCGAGGTTGCCAGCGGTCCATCGCCGAATACAATAAAAAACCCTCCTGGCAGCAGGCGTGAACCAGGACAAGATCGGATGCCGCGACATGTTGTCGAAGAAATGCGACCGCGGCGGAGTAGTCTTCCGTGGCCACATCGCGGGCTCCGATCACTTGATCCGCGATCGCGAAACCAGCCAGGCCGAGAGTGAGTGCGATCGCCAGTAGCGCCGCGGTCTGACGCGCCTTCAGGATCCCAAGAAAATCTTCTGCGACCATCATCGCCAGCAGGACGAAGCAGGGGAGGCAAAACAAGCGATTACGGTGACTGATCGGGTAGAGGCCGGCCGCCGCTGCCGTCGCCAGCAGGAGGCAAGGAAGGGCGCAGACCAGGAACATCGAATCTCGCGGGGTGGGTTTTCGCCGTGGGAAAAGCACTGCGTATCGGATGGACGCGAGTAAGCAGAAGGCGACCGCCACAGCCAGTCCGGCCGTCATTGTGTTATCGCCGGCAGCGTCCCAAAACGCAGGCAGCCTCGGCGCGAGGTTGAACTGTATCAACAGATCGTACATGGCCAGCAATTCGGTCACGGCGATTCCGGCCAACGACAACGCATACAAGCCGCCTCCGGTGATCCATACAGCCAGCACGATTCCTGGCAGAAGAAATGCGTTGGCGTAAGAGAGCGGCAGCGTGATGGCTGCCGTGCCGCAAAGCCATGCGAAATGCTTTCGGCCCGGCCGAACGAGATAGCAGGAAGCGGCCACCAGCAGAGCAGCGCTGGCCGCCAGCTCGCCGCTATATTGCTTCAAGGTGTGCGAATACTCGATGGCGGTGAGATTGAAGACCACAAACGCCGTGGCGAGCACCGCCAGTTGCGGCCCGACCACGCGCCTCGCCAGGGTGAGCATCAATCCAGCGCCAGCCAGTGCCATCAGCAGCGGAATGGCGCGAAGCGCCACGTTCGAGGGTGTCGTCCATGGCAAGACTGCGCGCACCAGCAGTAGGAATAGGGGCGGACTGGTCTGCAGCCAATGCGGGTAGAAGAACATTCCCCGCAGGGTTGGCTGTAGGATCGAATTCGCGACCCAGGCTTCATCCAGCCATAAACTCCGCCCAATGCCGAAGAGTCCGAGGGCGAAGACGGCCGCCAGGATGCCGGCCGAGGTCGCGGAGGTGACGAGCTTCACTTCCCTATGATAGTTGCGGGCGCCGCCCGCTCCAGGTCGTAATCCTGTTTGCGGAGACGCCTCCCGTGGCTGACACAGGTGATTTCGGTGTGGTGCTTTGAATCCTGTTATCTTGGACTCCGAGCCCGGGATGGATTCGTCGCGACCGGCGGCGCATCCCGGCTGTTGAAGTTGCCATGCCCAACTCCAGGAGATGACTTCATGAGGATGATTCGATTTTGCGTGCTGCTGGTTGTTGCGATTCCGCTGGTCCCTCAAGAAAAAAACGCGCTGCCCGCGGATATTAACCCGGTGACGCTCTCACGACTGCCGCCAGTTAGCGCCGCGGACCTCGATGCCGAGGGGCAGCGTCTGTTGGCCGCGAGGCCCAACTACAAGCCAGGACCGGGACCGGGACACGTCTCGATATACAGCCCGAGAGAAATCGATCTGGGGATTCCGACCGGTGAGAAGAGCCCGGTGGGCCCTCGATACTTTCAGATCGCAGTGCTGATCACCGCCAGGGAGATCGACCAACAATTCGAATGGACCATGCACGAGACCTTCGGACGGCGGCAGGGCTTGGAGCAATCTGTCATCGACGTCATCAAGTACGACAAGCCCGTGACGTCACTCCCCGAGAAGGACGCAACGCTGATCACGTTCGGGCGCACGCTGTTTCGGGAACACCGGGTCAGCAGCGAGCTTTGGGCGAAAATGGTGAACGATTTCGGACGTCAGCGGACGGTGCAGCTCATGATGATCATGGGCGAATATTTCAAAGCAGGCATCATGATGGATGCCGTCGATCAGCACCTTCCGCCAGAGCGCGAGCCACTGCTCCCACCGTTAAACAGGTAAGCTTCACCGCGCCGGCGGTTCGGGGCCAACCCGGGAAATCGTCACGCTGATCAGCTTTACCGGGTCGACCGGTTTATCGCCATGCAAAGGCGCGTGGGCGATCGCGTCCACCACCTCCATGCCGGAAACAACTTGGCCGAAAATCGTATATTGCTGATTCCAATCTCGAACCAAATCGTCTGTGATGAAGAACTGGCAGCCTCCCGAGTTCGGCGTGCCGCTGTTGGCTACCGCCAGGCGCCCGGAGCGATCGAACTGCAGTCCCAATCGCAGCTCATCGGGAACCGTGACGCCGCAATCATGCCTGCTAGTGCCGGTGGGATCGCCCGATTGGATCATCTGGCCGCGCAGCACCCGGTGAAACGTGATGTTGTTGTACATGGGCCGCTTCACCATGGCTTTGGTCTGCGGGTCGCGCCAAGCCTTCGTGCCTTGCGCCAGCTCCACGAAATTCTTCACGGATAGGGGCGTGACTTTTTCATAGAGCACCGCGACGATGGTCCCCTTGGATGTGTTGAAAGTCGCGTAGAGGCCGGGCTTCAACTCAGGCGGCGCTTTCTCAGCTAAGACAACGGTGGCCAGCAAAATCAGCGGGCAAATGGTTTTCATGTAGTAGATCCGAAGCATCCAGCATTATATTTCGCCGCCCGGCCATCTGGCGGCCGGAGAGATGGAAGGCGCGACGCGCTTTGCCAATGCACCTTCACAAGCGGATAATTTTATCGGAGCTGTATTGCTTTAGGGCGTTTCGCGTATCGACAATGAGCTTGGCTTCGTTCACCAGCGAAGCATAGTCGAAGTTCGAGTGATCGGTGACGATCACCACGCAATCCGCCTCGGAAACCGCCGCAGGCGAGCTCACGGAGAACATCTCCTCGCCCTCAAATCTCACAACGGGCACGTAAGGGTCGGTGTAACTCACCACAGCACCCTGTTTCTTGAGCAGGTGAATAATGTCCAAAGCAGGCGACTCGCGATAATCGTCGATGTCGCGCTTGTACGCGATGCCCCAGATATGCACGCGAGAGCCGCGCAGCGGTTTCGAGGCGACGTTCAGAGCGTTTTGCACCTTTTCCACCACGAAATGCGGCATATGGCCATTGATGTATCCAGCCAGCTCGATAAAACGCGCCTCGATGCCCGCTTGTTTGGTTTTCCACGATAGATAAAACGGATCGATCGGGATGCAGTGGCCGCCCAGTCCCGGGCCGGGATAAAACGGCATGAAGCCGAAGGGTTTCGTCGCCGCGCCTTCAATGACCTCCCAGACGTTGATCCCCATGCGGTCGCACATGATGGCCATTTCGTTTACCAATCCGATATTGATCATGCGGAAGGTATTCTCCAGTAGCTTGACCATTTCAGCCACTTTGGTCGAGCTGACGGGGACCACTTTTTCGAGCGCCTGCTGATAAAACAGCGAGCCGATTTCAGTGCAGCGCGAAGTGATGCCGCCCACTACTTTCGGGATGTTCGACGTTTGATACCTCGTGTTGCCCGGGTCCACGCGCTCGGGCGAGAAGCACAAAAAGAAGTCTTCTCCCGCTTTCCTATCCGGACGTTCAAACAGCGGCAGAAGCAGTTCGTCCGTGGTGCCGGGGTAACTGGTGGATTCCAGAATAATCAGAAGACCGGGATGCAGGTACTTGGCAATCTCCTGGCAGGCCGCGACAATATAACTCATGTCCGGGTCCTTGGTCTTCCGCAGCGGCGTGGGCACGCAAATGTTGATGCTATCGAGCTCGGCAATGACCGAAAAATCGCTGGTGGCGCGGAACCGGCCGGAGTCCACCAGAGATGAAATCGTTTCGCTGGGAACATCCTGGACGTAAGAGACGCCCAAGTTCAGCGACTCCGTGCGCCTCTGCTGAACATCGATGCCGACGACTTCGAATCCGGCGCGCGCGAATTCGACGGCTAAAGGCAATCCCACATATCCCAAGCCGAGGATGCCCACTCGCGCGGTCCGGCTGGTAATTTTCTGGCGGAGAGCCTCCGCTGTTGTGGTTGTCGCTGGCATTCGTGATTCCTTCTTAGGGACTCCACCAGTATAAGGCTCGCCTGTGCAGGTGGCCTGAATCCAGAGGAAAATCCGTTTCTTATTCGGTACCTGCGGGCGGGGCAGCGCTGTCACCGCCTGCGATCCGCAGCTCCGGTAAGCTTGCCGGGAGCGGGCGGCGAACGTTGCGCGAGAGAAGTGCCGGGCGGAGCACGCGGTTCCACCACATCATGGCGCCGGTCACAAACATCCCCGCGGGCGCCAGTCCGAACAGCGCCCACACGGCCTTGGTCGCCTGGTCGCAGAATCCGGGGCCGCTGCACGGAATGCCGATGCCGCCGATGCGCCCGAAATGCAAATAGGCGAGCCAATAAATGATCTGGTCCACTAGGGGGACTCGTCCGGCGCCGGTGACGGGCTGCAGCCGGTCGGCCCAGTCCTGAAACCAGTCCGGAAAACAGAGATAAAACCCACTCAGCCCGAACACCAGCACGAAGGCAAAGCTCCAGAAGCCGATCATGCTGTGCAGATGCCAGGTCATGCGTTTCCATCCGACGCGACGGTGCAGCGTCAGGCTGCGGCGCCAGGTCTTACTGCCCGGCCACCAGATGACAATCCCGGTCGAAGCCACCAACAGCACTACGAGAGCGCCGATGCCGTTTGCAATTCGGCCGCGCGGGCCGGCGAGCAGATTGTCGTGCAGGTCCAGGATGATAGACACCAGCCGCATTCCGCTGGAAACCGAATCGCCCAGGTCGGCACCGCTGCGTGCATCGAACAACCGGTACTTCATCCGATCGCCGCGCTGAAGGTTGATGGCGACGGCCTGATCAGGATTCCGCGCACGGCTGATTTTGACCACGCGATAGCCGGGATACGCGCGCTTGGCGGCGGCGGTGAGCTGGCCGTCAGCCAATGCCGGCCCGGGGCCTTTCGAGACGATCGGTTGGGGAGTGGCGGCACGGTACAGCTCGTTCCAATACACGAGCGTGCTCCCAGTGACGCTGATCAGGAAGATGTAGAGCCCGAGCGCGATGCCGCTCCACAGATGCGCCTGAAAGAAAGCCCTTCGCAGCCACATTTTCTGCGGCTGCCGAATCCAGCGCTGCCATGCAGTCGACGCGACGTTCCCGCCCACGAGAGACAGCCTATCATCCCAATGCGTTCCGCGCGCTTGCCAATGCGTTCCGCGCGCTTGCACCTTCCGCGGCGTCATAATTGCGAAGAGGGACACTGTGCTGAGATTGGCAACGATCGCAGCGCTAGCGACCGGTTTGAGCTACGCGCAGCCGACGTTTGAAGCCGCAGCCATTCATCCCGCGAACGCCGCGGAATCCCACGGACCCTCCGGGTGCGAGACCACGCAGGGCTTCATGCGCTGCACGAATGTGACGTTGAAACGCTCGATCGCGGGCGCGTACAACGTGGGGCAGGAGCGCGTGTTGGGAGGCCCCGATTGGACGGACACGGATCGTTTTGACATCGTCGCGCGTTCCGACCAGCCCGTGGGAGACCAGGGATTGATGGCCATGCTGCAAGCCATGCTGGCGGATCGATTCAAATTGACGCTGCATCGTGAAACCAGGAACGCGGAGGCCATGGTTCTGGGGCTGGGCAAGAACGGTCCGAAAATTCAACGCGCGGGCGATGGACGGCGATCATGGAACAACGTGCAAGACCATCTGGAGGCCACGGGGATCACGATGGGCGATTTCGCCGGGATCCTGTCGCGCGACCTGAGGCTGCCGGTGGTAGACGGCACGGGTCTTGCGGGCGCGTACAGCTTCACGCTGCGCTGGGATCCCGAGGTGGCCGATGGGCTGGGCCGCGACGAGTGGATCGCGGCGCTGCGGGCGGAGATGTCGTCCGCGGTCGCGCGCGAACTGGGATTGACGTTGAAGTTCCGGAAAACGCCGGTGGAGATGATCGTCATCGATGGCGCGGAGAAGCCGTCGGAGAATTGACCGGGCTCATTTCTGCGCGTGCTGGGTTCTCAGGTTCTCCACCTGGATGCGAACGTTCTCCGGCGTCACCTGGTCGACCGCGACACCGGGCGGCAGGTCGAGCGATTGCGGGTTGAAGCGCAGGCTGTGCCAGCCCGGAGAAAAATTGGTCAAATTGAAGTTTCCCACCAAGGGGCCCAGACTCACCGAGTCCATGATCCATGAGCTTCCACGAACCTGGACTTCGAGCGCGTCGGCGGACTGGGAAGTGACTTGCATGCCCGCGGGCACGTTGCTGAATTCGATCGGTACGCTGATGGTGCGAATGGTAGTGCCGGAAGCCAGAAACGACATGGCCCAAATGACGCCCGCCAGGGTGAGCGCCGCGGCCTTGAGCCCGAGATTGGTGGTGACCATGCGGCGCAAGCGGGATTTCAGATCGACGTTCGCGGGGCTGGACAAACCTTCCAGCTTGAGAGCCAAGGATTTTGGATCGGGAAAACGGTAGGTCTTGCGGCCGTCCATCAGCGAGACCTCGCCACGCTCCTCGGAAACCGCGACTACGAGCGCGTCGCACCTTTCGGCCAGACCGAGTGCGGCGCGATGCCGCGTTCCGTAGAACACCGGCACGTCGTCGCGGTGCGTGAGCGGGAGCACGACGTTGGCTTTCACCAGCCGCCCGCCTTCGATAATGGCTGCGCCGTCGTGAAGTGGTGACACCTTTTGAAAGATGGCCTCCAGCAATTCGGAGGAGATCGCCGCGCCGAGGGCGATGCCCCCTTCGAGCAGCTCGCCGATGGCGTCCTTGCGGGTGATGACGATCAGAGCGCCCAGGCCGCTACGCTCGAGCACGAATGCGGCGTTGGCCACTACGCCGCTGGCTGTGGGACCCATGGCGGGGCGCCGAGGCCAGTTTCGGACCGCGGTGTCCATGCGCATGAAGGCTCGGCGCAGCTCGGGCTGGAAGACCAGCAACAGGACCAGGATGGCGAGCACCGCCGCGGCGTCGAGGATCCAGCTCGCCACCACGATGTCCAAACGCCGCGCCAGCAGCGCCAAGGCGTGCAGCGCGACGACGCCCAGCGCGATGCGCATCGCGCGAGCGGACCGCGCCCAGCGTAACAACCAATAGAAGGCAACGGCCACGAAAAGATAATCCGCCAGACTTTGCCATCGGATTCCGGGGAGCATGGTCGATTTCAGGGTAGCGTGCCTAGCTTGTGCTATTCTGGCCTCCAAGAGACGCCGCACCGCGCGTTTCGGGTGCGTCCCAGATCCAAGGCCGATCCACCTCGCTCCCTTCCCGTCCACATCGAGCAGCCCCGTCGTTCTGCGCATTTCGCAAAACATTCAGCTAAGGGGGAATATCATGCTTACTCGACGAGCCTTTGCGGGAATGATCGCGGCCGGCCTCACCGAGGCCGCGTTCGCACAACGCGCCGCCGTTCCGGGCGTCGCACCGCCCGGCACCGTTTGGATCAATGGAAACGAATTCCCGGAAGGCCCGCCCCAGGCTTCTATCGAGGCCATGGCGCAGGTGATCGGGACCTCCAACCGGTATCACTACCAGGAGTTTCCCGCTTTCTATGCGGCGCTCGCGGCCAGCCAGGGGCTGGATGCGAATCAGATTCTAGTGGGCGCGGGATCGAGCGAGATTCTTCACGCGGCGCTGGAGGCTTTTACTTCGCCCACGATGCCGTTCATTACGCCGCAGCCAACTTACGAGGCCGCTCCTGAGCTGGCCAAAGACAAGGGCATTCCGGTGATCGAGACGCCGCTCAGTTCCAATTTTGGCGCCGACGTGCGGCGCCTGGCGGCTGAAGCCAAGAAGGCCGGCGGCGGCTTGATCTACGTCTGCAACCCCAACAATCCGACCTCCGCCATCACGTCAAGCGACGACATGGCGTGGCTGGTAGCGAATCTTCCCCCCAACACCTACGTGCTAGTGGACGAAGCGTACCTGCACTACGCGACATCACCCGAAGCGTCCAGCGCGTTTCAGTACGTGAAGGAAGGCAAGAACGTCATCGTGGCGCGAACGTTCTCGAAGATCTACGGCATGGCGGGGCTGCGCGTCGGGTACGCGGCCGCGCCGCCGGAATTGATCCAGCGCATGACACCGTACCGCAACAACGTCATCAGCATCGTCAGCGTACGCGCGGTTCTGGCGGCGCTCGAGCTAGGGCCGAAGCTGCTCGAGGAGCGCAAGGCCAAGATTGTGCACACACGCGACGAGCTGTGCGCCTGGCTCACGCAGCGCAAGATCGGCTTCATTCCGCCGCAGGCCAATTTCGTCATGATCGAAACCGGCCGCGACGCAAGACAAATGCAAGTCGCGATGCTCGCCAAGGGCGTGGCGATCGGCCGCCCGTTCCCGGCGCTGAATCACATGATTCGCGTGTCCATCGGCACGGACGCGGAAATGGAAAAATTCCGCCGGGTGCTCACGGAAGTGATGGCAGCCTGAAACCGCGCGATTGGCGAAAGATCCGTCCGAAGGATGTGATATCCTTTGCCCTGGAATAAGGAATCGCTTCCATGCATGCCATCACACGGAATCTGAAACTCGCGGTGCTGTTGGCCGCTTGCGTCTTCGCGTACTCGCAGGAAAAGCCGAGTCCGAATTTCACGGGTGGGGAAGTGAAGCCCATTAAGGAGGGCGCGGACGGCACCATCGTGAAGTTTTATTTTGGACCGGGCGCGCGAACGAAATGGCACAGCCATGCGGGCGGGCAGATCATTTTGGTGGTGGATGGCGTCGTGTTGTATCAGGAAAAGGGCGGACCGGTGGTGGAAATGCATGCCGGTGAAACGCATTTCTGCCCGCCGGGCGTAATGCACTGGCACGGAGCGGCGCCGCACGAAGGCGGAACGCAGTTCAACGTGACGCGCGGCGCCATTACTTGGGGCGACGTGGTCACCGACGAAGAATACGACGCCACGCCCGTTCACAAGTGAATCGGAGTCATGTCCGTAGAGGATCTGAGCGGCCTGACCGATTACAGTCCCGACGGCGTGGATTTGACGCTGATCCGCTGGTTTCTGTCGCTGACGCCGGCCGAGCGTCTGCAACTCGCCGAAGATAGCGCGAGCGAAATTCTCGCGATTCGCGAGCGCAATGCCAGAGCTTAAGTACGCCGCAACGCTCGGTGCGCTATGCGACGGCGGTGTGGATTTCATTCTGGTGGGCGGTTTAGCGGCCGTGCTGAATGGAGCGCCGGTGAACACATTCGATGTTGATGTTGTTCATTCGCGCGATCCTGCTAATATCGACCGCCTCCTGCCCGTGCTCGCCACTCTTGACGCCGTCTTTCGCATGCAGCCCGAGCGCCGTTTGAGGCCCAACTCGTCGCATCTCGCATCCGCCGGGCATCTCAACTTGGTCACGCGCTATGGCCCGCTGGACCTGCTGGGAACCATTGGCCGGGACCTAGGCTACGAAGAGCTTCTCCCTCATTCCGTCGAGATGGAAATTGGCCAAGGCCTGCGCATTCGGGTCCTCGATCTGGAGACCCTGATCGCGATCAAGGAAGAATTGGGCGGCGACAAGGATCGAGCCATGCTCCCCGTCCTCCGCCGGACGCTCGAGGAAACGCGGCGGCTTTAGGGACGTTTTTACGACGACCCGGCCGTTTTACAATGGAGTTACGTGCATAAAGTAATTCTTCCGCTTGTGGCGCTCACCGCGATGGCGCTTTCCCTGTCGGCCGCGACGACGCCGAAAAGCAAGAAAAAAGGCCATAGCACCAAGCCCAGCGCCCCCACCCATGCCAGCCGTGCCCCGCATGCGGCGCCCGCTTCCAAGGGCACCCGCTTGCGGTCGCCCAAGGCCACCCAGGCGCCGCGAGCTTCCAAGTACACCCGGCGCGGAAAAAAGACGCGCGCCAGCGTGCATTACCAAATGACACCCACGCCCGAGCGTTACCAGGAAATCCAGCAGGCGCTCGCGAGCAAGGGCTACTTTCACGGCGAACTGAACGGCGCGTGGGGCCCGGACTCCATCGACGCGCTCAAGCGCTTTCAGGCCGATCAGAACCTCATGCCTGACGGCAAGATCGGCTCGCTATCGCTCATCGCCCTTGGTCTGGGGCCGAAACGCCTGACCGCATCCAAATCCGACCCGGGGCCGTCAGGTGCTCCGCCCGCTGGTTCGCAGGCCGTTCCCCAAGGGCCTGGCGCCGTTGCACCGCCGTCCTCCGCGCCCGCCCCTCCGGTGGCCTCGCCTGGCGCCTCGCCCAGCACGTCCCAGCAATGATCGTCGGCGTCGCGAAAGAAATCAAAGATCACGAAACGCGTGTCGGCTTGGTGCCGAGCGGTGTAACGGCGTTGCGAGAATCGGGGCACCGTGTATTGGTGGAGACGCAGGCCGGCGCGGGAAGCTCGATTCCCGATCGCGAGTACGCCGACGCCGGGGCGGAAATTCTTTCCAGCGCCGCCGAGGTTTGGAGCAAGGCCGATCTGGTCATCAAGGTCAAGGAGCCGCAGCCCTCCGAATACGCGTACTTCCGCCCGGGCCTGATCCTGTTCACATATCTGCATCTGGCGCCGCTGCCCGAGCTCACGTGCAAGCTGCTGGACGCCAAGGTCAACGCGGTAGGCTATGAAACCATCCGCGAGTCCGACGGCTCTCTGCCGCTGCTCACGCCGATGAGCGAAGTGGCCGGACGGCTGGCGGTCCAGATCGGTGCAGTCTATCTCGAGCGGCCCAATGGCGGACGAGGAATTTTGGTCGGCGGCGTACCGGGCGTCGCTCCAGCGAACGTCGTGATCCTGGGTGGCGGCGTGGTGGGGCATAACGCGGCCAAAATGGCCGTCGGTCTGGGCGCTTATGTCACGATCATCGACCGCAATCTGGAGCGGCTGCGCGTGCTCGACGACATCTACAGCAACAAGGTGGTGACGCTCGCCTCCAACACTCACACCATCCGGGAAGCGGTACACACGGCCGACCTGGTGATCGGCGCCGTGTTGATCCCGGGCGCGTCGGCGCCCAAGCTGGTGCGCCATGACATGCTGAAGGGCATGAAGCCAGGCGCGGTGATGGTGGATGTCGCGATCGACCAGGGCGGCTGCTTTGAGACCTCGCACGCCACTACCCACACGGATCCCATCTATTTCGTCGATGGCGTGCTGCATTATTGCGTGTCGAACATGCCGGCCGCGGTGCCGCACACCTCCACCTACGGGCTCACCAACGCCACATTCCCCTATTTAGCCGAGTTGTGCGCCAAAGGACTGGAGCAAGCCTGCCGCGACAACGCGGCCATTCGCGTGGGCGTGAACACCTACGCCGGGAAAATCACGCACGCGGGCGTAGCGGAGTCGCAGGGGCGGGCGTGGTCCGATCTCACGGCTTTGTTGTAGGCGCGGCTGGCGCGGCATCGGACACAAATACCTTTTCCGTCCGCAATGTTTTTAGCAGATTTCCATTTTCCTGTTCTTTTACGGTGAGAGTGGTGCGCGCGGCCTGGGCCGGAACCCGCCAGAACTCGGTGATCTCGCGCTGCTCCTTCCGGTTCAGAACGAACGCCGCCGGATGCAGCAGCGTGGAGGGCTTGCCCCAGTGGCCGTCGTTTTCGGCCTGCCCCGTCACTTCGACTGCGATCGGCACGGTGGCGTGATTCTCCGTGTTGGTCACCTTGACCTTCACTAAGACGAGATCGGCATTTTGTTTTTCGACGCTCATGCTGATGTCCAGCTTGGGTGGCTTGGCGCAGCCGGAAAGAATCAAAGCGGCCAGCAGGATCGGGAAGAATTTCGTCATAGGAGCCGGGAGGTCTTGGGAAGCGCCACGCGCTTTTCGAGGCGGGCGGCGCGGTGGGCGAGCGCTTCAGATGGTTCGAGTTCCAGCGCGTTGCGCGTCATTTCGAGCGCGAGGGCATAATTGCGCTCGCGCCGTTCATAGTATTTGGCCAGTTCCACCAGGGCCGCGGCGCGCCAGGGATTGCGCGAAGCGGCCAGATCGGCGAGCACCGGAAGCGCTGCGTCCTCGCGGCCGAGTTTCCTTTCGAGCGCCGCGATATCCCACATGGTGCGGAACAACAACTCGTCGGAAAGATTCTTGTTGAGCGCCCGCCGGAAAAGCGCCAGCGCGGTTTCGTGCTGCTCGGCTTGCCGCCACCAGCGCGCCAGGCCCACCAGTTCCGCGCCGTGCAAGACCTCGGCCTGGTCCAGTGAATGAAAGTCCGGCGAATGAAACGCCCGCGGCACGATCGCCGTGAGGCAGGCCAGCGTCAGAATGTCGATCGCATTGTGATGAAACACCGGCATTAGGCGAAAGATTTCCTGCGTGCGGACGTATTCGAAATAAACATAGGGGATCAGTTCGCCGGGTAGATCGCCCTGCCGCTCCACGCCCAGGATCTGATTTTCAAGCTCCACCAGGCGGCAACTGTCGAATCGCAAATTCCACAGGCGCCGCGCACCATGCAGCAGATCCAGGTGTTCGAGCGAGGGGAACGGCGGACTCTGCCGCACCATACGGAAGCGCGTTTCGAGCAGCGGCTGATCGTACGTACGGCCGTTGTAGGTGATCAGCACCTTGAATTGCTTCAAATGCTCGGTGAGCGCGGCGAGGACGCTGGGCTCTTCGCCGAAATCGCGCATGAAAAACTGGCGCACGCGAAAGCCCTGCGGCGTGATGCGGCCGACGCCGATTAGAAACGCGTACGTTCCCGAGCCGCCCATCAATCCGGTGGTCTCGGTATCCAGGAAGCACCATTTTTCCGGCGGCACACCGCGAATCTGGCCGTTCGAAATCGGGTCCAGCAGGTCGCTCGAAAGCCCCTCCAGATCCACGATGCCGATGCTGCCGTGACGCCGATGGCGCTCCCACAGACGCTCGGTCTGGTAGTGGGCGCCGTGCGAGTTGGAAATTTCCTCGCCATCCAGCCAGTTTTCGGGAGCAGGGATCGGGGACCGGGGACCAGGGGCCAGGTGCTTGCGGACCGGCTGGGAATATTTCTTGTCGATGCGGGCGATGCGTTTGCGAAGATAGGCGAGTTGTTCCTGGAAATCGGTCATACTTCCTGCGATACTTCTTCCCACTCTTGCATCAGCGCATCCAACGCCGCGCGGCGCTTTTCGAGCTGCTCGGAGACCCGGATGGTCTCTTCGGCACTCACAAAATTGGCCAAGCTTTCTTCGTCCGCCGCGATCCCCGTCTCGAGCGCCGCGATCCGCGACTCGAGTTCTTTGGCGCGCTCTTGTTGCTTCTTCGCCTTCATGGGATTCACCCGTTTTGCGGGCGTGGGATCAGGGGCTGGGGGCCGGGGACTGGCAACTGCGTGGCCGTTCATGGGCAAAGTCAGTTCCACCTGCTTGCCCTCCTTCCGCCATAGGTAATCTTCGTAGTTGCCAGGGAACACATGCACTTCGCCCGCGCCCACTTCGAAAACGCGCGTCGCGAGCTTATCGATGAAATAACGGTCATGCGAAACAAACACGACCGTGCCCGTGTATTTTTCGAGCGATTCGAGCAGCACGTCCTTGGCGCGCATGTCCAGGTGGTTGGTCGGCTCGTCGAGCAGCAGAAAATTCGAAGGATGCAGCAGCATGCGCGCCAGCGCATAGCGGTTGCGCTCGCCGCCCGACAGCACGCCGATGCGCTTGAACACATCGTCCTCGGAAAAAAGAAAACATCCCAGCAGATTGCGCAGTTCGGTATTGGTGGAGCGCGGCGCTTCGCCTTGCAGATCGTCCAACATGCGCGCGTTGGGATCCAATTCCTTATATTGATCCTGCGCGAAGTAATCGACGTCGGCATTGTGCCCGAGCTTGTATTCACCGCCCGAAAGCGGCTCGATGCCCGCGAGCAGTTTAATCAGCGTCGACTTCCCCGCCCCGTTCACGCCCACCAGCGCGATCCGGTCGCCGCGCTCGATGATGAAATTCACACCGCCGAAGACGAACTTGTCGCCGTAGCTCTTCGAGACATTGTGGAACTCGGCGACAACGCGGCCGCTCGGCTTGGGTTGCGGAAACGAAAAGTGGATGCCCTTCTCTTCCGCCGGCAGCTCAATGCGCTCGATCTTTTCCAGCTCCTTGATCCGGCTCTGCACCTGCTTGGCTTTCGTCGCCTGGTAGCGGAAGCGATTGATGAACGCTTCGAGCTGTTCGATGCGGTCGCGCTGGTTCTTGTACGCGGCTTCGAGCTGTTCGGTGCGCTCCTGTTTTTGCTTGAGGTATTTTTCATAGTTGCCCGAATAAAAGTGCACGCCGCGATTCCAGAGCTCGACGATTTTGTCCACCGTCACATCCAGAAAATACCGGTCGTGCGAGATCAATACATAGGCGAACGGATAATCGTGGAGGTATTCTTCGAGCCAGTTGCGGGCTTCCAGATCCAGGTGATTCGTCGGCTCGTCGAGCAACAACAGATTCGGTTTCTCGAGCAGAAGCTTCGCAAGCGCGATGCGCATCTGCCAACCGCCCGAAAATTCTTCGGTGCGCTTGTTCCACTCTTCGTGTGGAAACCCGAGGCCGGCCAGCACCGTTCCCACTTGCGCCTCGATGGCGTAGCCGTCGCGATTACGGAACTCACTATCCAAGTGATGAAAACGGTCAGCCACTTGCGCGTATTCCGGGCCAGCGGGGTCGAGCTCGGCCATCTTGTGCGTCAGCTCTTCCATCTCCACTTCCATCTGTTGCAACGACGCGAATACCGACATGCACTCGGCGAAGACGCTGCGGCCGGAAAGCGACAGCCCGTCCTGCGGTAAATAGCCGGAACTGACGCCGCGCGTGACGCTGAGCCGGCCGTAGTCGAGGGACTCAAGCCCCGCCAGGATTTTGAGTAGCGTGGTCTTGCCGCTGCCGTTCGCGCCTACCAGGCCCACGCGGGCCTGAGGCGTGATCATCCAGTTCAAATCTTCGAACAGCAGCTTGGGACCGAAGCGCTTGCCGGCGCCGGAAAGTTGAATCATCTATCTCTAGTTTCTCGTTTCTGGCACCCGCCTGCCAGCGCTCACGGGTTCCCCAGGCGGCACAGCGGATCGCCCACCACCACGTTCATCCAACTGAGCATCGGGATTGCGAGGTAATAGCTCTCGGCCAGGTTGCGGCCGTGAAAATAGGCCGGCAGCAAGATATTCGGGCGCGGCGTGAATTGCAGGAATGGTTCGTAGACGTGGCCGGAAGCGCCGGTCGCTCCATCGTGGATGTAATCGGCGGTCAAACTTTGCCCCGAGCCGGCGAACGTGGTCTTCGGGTCTCCCCAAGCCCCAATGTTCCAATTGTCCGGCGGCCGCGCGAAGGTGCGCCCGTTGGTGGACACGTATTCGGTCATGATGGCGCCGGGCAGCCAGTGAAAATCGAGGTGCCGCGAGTGGCGGTCGGGGTCGTTGGAGCCCCAGGAGGCATAGGCGATCACGTCCGTTTCGTGCAACAGCACAGTGCGCGAAACATCCAGCACTACGCGGTCCCGCGGAAGCTGCTGCGCGGCCTGCAACAACCAGCGGTTGCCTTGCGTGGTGTCGCTACCTTTCAGATCGATCACGAATTTGCCGTGATTGCGGGCCTCCAGCGCCCGGTCGATGATGCCTTTGACGTCATCAAAGTCGAACCCGGCCAGGCGCGTGACCAAGTAGATCGGAAAATCAGGATGGCGAAACGGCGCGTTGATTTTGCCGAAAAAAGGATTGGCGACCCCGGCGGGCGCCGCATGCGGGTGGCCGTGCATATCGGAATAGAGCAACGCCAGTTCCGAATCCACCGCTGCCGCTTCGCCCGTCAATCCCAGGTTGCCGTGAATTTTCAGCGGAACACCATCCGTGGTGACGATGTACAGCACCTGCTCGGTGAGTTTGTGATCGCGCAAATAGCGCTGGATAGGCTGGGAAATCTGCTCGTCGAATTCCGAGCGCGAAATCTCTTCGTTGGTTGTGGCGTTCAAGCGGCAGATGTTCGCCGCTGGGATCCGGCGATGCTCGGCGTAATATTCGCCGATCCGGCGCGACAGCGAAGACGATTGATTCACCACCACCAATACCGTGTTCGGCGGCTGCGCGGCGAGCAGAGCTGGAAAAACACAGGCGGCCAGAAATGTCAGACGCAACTTCTATTTTACGGCCTTGGCCCGCTTGCGTCGCGGACGAAATGCGGCGCGCCACTCACGCCAGTCCGCGGTGGTGGCTTTCACCATCGCGGTCGCGGCTTCATGCAGCCAATCGGCGGGCCGTTTCGCCAGATCATGCAAAATCGCCTTGGCCGCTCGCGGCGTTCCCAGATGGACATTGGCGGTTTCGAATCCCATGGCACGCAGGAGTTTCGATTCGTCGCGTTCCTTAGGCATGGAAGCCAGCTCGACGCGCGAGCAATCCGGCGCCAGACGGCGCACGATCCAGCTTCCGCGTAGCCGCACGAACGGATCGATATCCCGCACCGCGCGATCCAGCGCCTGCTGATAGCGGATGCGCTCGGATCTTTTCCCCGGCGCCGCGAAGACGCAGGCCGAAGGGGCCAGCGCTTTGGCCTCCCGCGCCACGCGTCCGCCGCGGCAATTCGCGATTCCGACGTAGCGTTCGCGCCCCAGGCTGCCCAGCCCCGCGACACGATGCACGATGCGGAATTCCAGGTCCGGATCGGGCAGCATGCGTGCGATCGCCCGGCGCGCACTCTTGGGAACGCGGCCTTTCACGTTGGACAAACCGTCCAGCTTTTCCCAAAACTGGACGGGGTCGCGCAAAACACCGGTCACCAGGTGGCGGAGCCATTCATGCTCTTCGGACAGCACGAAAGGCGCGCCGCGCATTTCCAGGCTCTTCTTGTAACCGTCCAGAATCGCGACGCACGCGTCCTTGGCGGCGATCGCCAGCCGCTCTTCCTTCAAGGCGATGTGCGCGCTCGCGGCCAGGCGCACCAGATCGATGGTGTACGGCAGATCATAAACTTCGTCGAAATCGTTGATGCCCCAGACCAGCCGCCCTTCGACATCGCGCCAGGTGCCGAAATTTTCAACGTGCAGGTCGCCCACGGCGAGCACATGCGGAGCCCGCGCTTCCTCCGGGCAGACCTCCGGCCAAAGCTCCATCCAACGGTAAAACGTCGCTCGCAAGAAGGGGAACACATCCTCCGCCATGGCCTGATGCTTACGCCGTAGATCGGCGGGCAGCAGGCGAATGCGCCTGCCGAGCCAAGTCTCATATTCCCGGGTGGTTTTGACAATTCCCATTGCGAACAATCTATTCTAACCGTTAACAGGCAGGCAGGCGCCAGGCTATCGACCTGATATTCTGAGCTTTCATGCCGGCCCCCGCGCCATTGGTTTCACCCATGGTTTCGATTGTCACGCCCTGCTTCAACGCGACGCGATTCATCGCCGAAACCATCGAGAGCGTGCTCGCGCAGGATTATCCGGCCATCGAATACGTCGTCATGGACGGCGGGTCCGACGACGGCACGCTCGACATCCTGCGGCGCTATGAAGGGCGCATTGCGTGGCGCTCGGAGCCCGATCGCGGCCAGGCGGACGCGGTTAACCGGGGTTTCGCACTCACGCACGGCGAAATCTTCGCATTTTTGAACGCCGACGACGTCTATCTTCCCGGCGCTGTGGCGAGTGCGGTCCAGGGATTCGCGGCAAATCCCGAAGCGGCGGTGGTCTACGGGGGCGCCTGGCACGCGGACGAAGAAGGCCGGCCGATCGCGCGTTATCCGGTCGAGCCGTTCGAGCCGCAAAAACTCGCGCGCCGCTGCATCATCTGCCAGCCGGCGGCGTTTATCCGGCGCGAGGCTTTCGCCGCGTGCGGCGGCCTGGATGCGAGTCTGCGATTCGCGCTGGATTATGACCTTTGGATCCGGCTGGCGCGAAATCAGCGGCTGGTAAAGATCGACGCCGATTTGGCTCACTCGCGCTTGCACCCCGGCGCGAAGACTATGGGTCAAACGGCCGCGGCGATGCATGAAACAATCGACGTGTTGAAGCGTCACTACGGATACGCCCCGTTCAATTGGGTCTACGGCTACGCCCACCATCGCTTGACGGGGCAGGCTCTGGCTGCCGCCCGGCCAGGCATCTCGGTGGCGAGCGCGGGATCGGCCCTGGCGCTTGGCCTGGGCTATAACTGGCGGCATCCGATCCGCTTTTATCGCGACGTCCTGTCCAGCGCCAAGGAAGGGATCGCTTGGGCCAGCCCATCGTAAGCATCGTCACGCCTTCCTACAACCAGGGCGAGTTTATTCGAGCCACCATCGAGAGCGTGCTGGCGCAGGATTATCCACATATCGATTACATCGTGATGGACGGCGGTTCCACGGATCAGACGGCGTCCATAGCCGCCGAGTATGCGAGCCGCTTGCTGTGGATCAGCGAGCGGGATCGCGGCCAAGCCCACGCCATCAACAAAGGCTTCGAGCGCGCGAAAGGCGAAATCGTGGCTTGGCTGAACTCGGACGATATTTTGTTGCCCGGCGCCGTCTCGCGCGCGGTGAAGGCGTTCAATAATGCACCGCCCGGCGTGGGAGCGATATACGGTGAAGGCTACCTCATGGACCGCGAAGGCCGGTTCACCCGGGCGTTCCCGGCCACCGAACCCTTCAATTTATGGAGGCTCACGTATTTGTCCGACTATGTTTTGCAGCAATCCACGTTTTTCCGCCGGGCCGCTGTGGAGGACGTGGGGTGGCTCGATGAGGAGCTGCACTACGCCCTCGATTGGGATCTGCTGATCAAGCTGGGCAAGCGATTCGGCCTGCAGTGTGTGCCCGAGTATTTCGGCGCATTGCGCGAGTATCCGGAAGCCAAGAGTTTCGCCGGCGGCCGCGCGCGCATTGAGGAAATTCGCCGCGTGCTCGAGCGGCATACCGGCCTGAAGCGTGCGCCGGGCTACTGGACGTACGGGCTCGCGAGTCTGCACGAGAGTTGGAAACAGCGTTTCGAGCAGCCACGCTCGGTCTGGTTGCGGGTGCCGGCTAGGATCGCAAGTTTCGGTATCCAAGTCGCCACCGGAGTTCCGATCATGCTGATCCTGCGCCACGCTCAAGGGTTGTATCCCGACCGCTGGGCATCGGATCGTCTCAAATGGATGCTGCCCGAAGGCGCGGGCGAAGTGGTGGTGCGGGGGAGCGTGTCCGATGATCCGCGGCTCTCAGGACAAGTCCTTGCGATTCGCGCCGCAGGACTCGACCTAAGACACGAGCTGGGACGTTGGCCCGTGGGCCCCGGCGATTTCGAGCTGCGGTTCGAGCGGCCTAAAGGCGGCCAAGGCCCATTCGAGTTCGAAATCCACGCTGCCCGCTACAAGCGGCCGCGCATCGGCTCAGAGCTGAGCTTTCGCCGCATGGCGTGGATGGTGGATGCGATCGAGTGGGCGCGCGCCTAGGCGGGGATTATTTGCCTGTTCCGGGTGCGACGAAAAAATCCCAGACCTGCATGTCTACTTTTTCCATTGCGTATTGCACCACGGCGTATTCGCCCGGTTCGAGCGGGTTTTGTGGCCAGATCTTGAACACGTCGTCGCCCACCTGCTGGCGAAAAATCTCCACCAGGTCCGGGTGCTGGTCAGTCTGATTGATCACCGGCTCGATGGTCAGCTTTTCCACCACGCGATTGCCTTTGTGCTCGCCCATGCGCACAATGCCGAAGCGCTCCTCTTCGGAAAGGCGCATGTAGAATTCCGGCGTGCGGTTGGCCGTCCCTTGCGAGGCGTGCGGACCATCCAGTTCGAGCGTCGCCTTGCCGTTCACCATGGGCACGGGAGAAATGATCCTGAGAACCTTGCGGCCCTTGTCATTGACGACCTTCGATTCGCCCACCTTGAGCGGCGTGAGCTTGGGAAAGCCCGCGGATTGTTCTTCAATCAGGTACACGCCGGGATCGGGCGGAATACTCGCGATCTCGCGGCGCGCTTCGCGCTCGGCATTGTTTTCTGCGGCGTCGGCGGCCTTGTCGGCGCTCACGGCGTCTTCGTGGGCTTTGATGACAGCCTTGGTCTTTTCCAGATCCACCAGCGACAGCGGAACTTCTTCCCAATCGTCGCGGTCCAAGCTGTAGAAGCGCACGCGATCGCCTTCCACGTGGTATTCGCGAACCAGTTGATCGCTGCCGTCCTTGAAATACAGCTTGACGTTTTCCGCGCTGGCCGGCAGGCGGAAGAGGAAAGCCGCCAGGCAAAAAATGAAAATCGAAAAACAAAGCTTGCGCATGGCTAGCTTTCCGCGGGTTGCAAGCCGACGCTGCGCAAGAGCAGGAATTGCGAGAGATTCTCCGAACTGAGCAGCCCGAGCAGCCGGTCGTCTTCCATCACCAGGACACAAGCGCCGGAGTGCGCCATCAGGGGCAGAACGTCGGAAAGGTCCTTATCCGGCGCCACGCTCGGAAATTCGCGCTCCATGTAGCCAGCGATGTAGGCATCCGGACCCTCGCGCGCCATCCCGCGCATGAGTGCGTTGCGGCCCAGCAGACCGAGCACCTGTTCGCCGAGAACCACGGGGAAATCCTGCTGCGAGGTGGAGAGCAGCAGATTCGCGGCTTCCCGGATCGTCGACCCATGCGTGAGCGTGCGGTATTCGGTCATCATGGCGGCCCGCACCGGGATGCCTTTGGTGAGCGACCGGCCGCGCGACGCGGCACCCTCATTGGCCGCGCCCAGGTAAATGAAAAAAGCCACAATGGTCAGCACCGGCAGGTTGAAAATGCCGTACAGCCCCATGCTGATGGCGAGCATCCGCCCGGACCACGTCGCGATGCGCGTGGCTTCGTACTCGGATTTCAACCGCGACAGCACGGCACGCATCATGCGTCCGCCGTCCATCGGAAACGCAGGCAGCAGGTTGAAACCGGCCAGAATGAGATTCGCCAGCGCAATCCGGTCGGCCAGATTGGCATCCGAGGGCCGCGCCAGCGCGAAGAAATTGACGCCGCGCTTTTCCGAATGATACAGCACTGCGAAAATCAAGGCGGCGATGATCAGGTTGACGGCAGGTCCGCTGAGGGCGATCCAAAATTCCTCCCAGGGCCTGGCCGGGCGTTCCAGCTTCGCCACGCCGCCGATCGGATACATGACGATTTCGAGCGTGCGAATGCGGCACAGGGAGCTCACCAACGCGTGTCCAAACTCGTGCAGCAGCACGGATCCGATCACCGCTAGCACGAAGAGTGTATAAGTGGCCGGAGATTGGCTGGTGCTGAGGCCGAAGACAATCAGGCAGATCAGAACCAGAACGAAGGTGAAATGGAGCCGAATGGGAACGCCCATCAACCGCACCGAGCCAACCGAGCCCGGTGCGGCAGCCCTTGTGCTGCCTTCCTGTGCCAAAGTTCCTCTAGCAATGATTTTGACACAGGATTTCGCGC
>JASHQT010000264.1 GCA_030039005.1 Bryobacteraceae bacterium | reverse complement strand
GGGCCGCAGTTTTCCGATGCAATTCGACAAGGTGGACGCGAAAGATACTCTGGCGGTGGTGCCGCGATAGTTTTCGCCGAGGGGTTCGAAAGGCGATTCGGGCAAAAAGCGGAACTTTTCATTTTTGCGCTGACAAAAGCGGTGCGGGCATTGACAACATCTCGCGTACATGATAACTTCTAGCCCGAGTGCAATATCAGTAGCGCAATATCGGTAGCCGGGAGTGTAACAACCGGGACGAAGAAGTCGCCAGTGCAAATGTGCTGGATGAGCAACGGAATCAACGGCCGGGGGCGAGCCGGACAACGAATCGCACTATAATCATTTTGAGAGGTGTAACGATGCGAGTTAAGTTTTATTGTTTCGTGGCTGGCCTTGGTTTGCTCGCCACCGCCGCGCCAATGATGGCGCATCACTCCTTCACGGCGGAATACGACGCCAGCAAGCCGGTCACATTGAAGGGCACCGTGACCAAGGTGGAGTGGATGAATCCGCATGCCCGGTTCTATATCGACGTGAAGGACGACGCCGGCACGGTCACCAATTGGGAACTCGAGTTGGGCAGTCCCAACGCGCTGATGCGGCTGGGTTGGACGCGCCATTCGCTGCAGCCCGGGGACGTGGTAACGGTGGAAGGCTCGCTGGCCAAGGACGGTTCCAAGCTGGCCAACGCGCGTAAAGTGACGCTGGCCGATGGCCGCAAGGTATTCGCCGGTTCAGCCGCCGACGAGAACAAGCCCACCGGCGATGAGAATAAACCGCCCGACGCCAAGCCGTAGCCGATTGGAGCAATCCATGCGATCCACGTTAGGTATCGCCGCTGCCGCGGCGGGGCTGATCCTTGCGGCGCTGCCGCTGGCCGCTCATCATTCGTTCGCCGCCGAGTTCGACGCCAACAAAGCCGTTTCGCTCCAAGGAACGGTTACCCGCTTAGACTGGATGAACCCGCATATCTGGGTTTATATGGACGTCAAGGACGACAGCGGCGCCGTGGCGCACTGGCAGTGCGAGGGTGGCCCGCCCAACACGCTGACGCGCAACGGCTGGAGCAAGGACTCGTTGAAGGTGGGCGACCAGGCCACCATCGAAGGTTTTCGCTCCAAGGACGGCACCAACACGTGCAACGCGCGATCCATCAAGCTTCCGAGCGGCAAGAGCGTTTTCGCCGGCTCGAACGATGATGGTGCGCCCAAGCGTCCCACGCAGTAGTTCACGGGCCGCGGCGTAAGCGGCCCGGCTCACTAACAGGAGATCTTCGTGCGTACCCGTTTTCTCTCCCTCGCGATCGTCATCGGCGTCTTATCCGTTGCCCCGCTTTTCGGGCAGGGCTTCGTAGGCGACCTGACCCCGAAGAACCCGCCGAAAACCGCCGACGGTCCGGCGCCGCGCACTCCCGACGGAAAACCCGATCTGAGCGGCCTGTGGCAGCGTCCTTACGTCCCCGACATGAGCAAGAGCAACAGGGATGGCACCCAGATCGGTACGCCCGAACTGCCCTTCACGGAAGCGGGCATGAAAGCCTGGAAAAGCTATGACCCCGCCAACGGCGATTACACCGGAAGCTGCCTGCCCTTCGGCCTGATGCGCTCGATGAACTCGCCGGACCCGATCCAGATCATGCAGAGCCCGCAGTACGTCGCGCTGCTGTACGAACAGAACACCTGGTTCCACGTGATTCCCATCGGCACCGAGCATCATAAGGACTGGAGCCCGACCTGGTTCGGCGATTCGGTGGGGCACTGGGAGGGTGACACGTTCGTCGTGGACACCGTCAATTTCAACGGACGCACGCGCCTGGATACCATCGGCCATCCGCACAGCAAGGCACTGCACGTGATCGAGCGGTTCACGCGAACCGACGCCAAGCACATCTCCTATGAAGTGACCATCGACGATCCCGTGACGTTCAGCAAGCCTTGGACGAACAAACGCACCTTCACGCTGCGCCCGGATTGGGCCATCATGGAGTACTCGTGCGAGGAGAACAATAAGGATCTGTACGACGGCCACATCAAAGCGCCGCCTGCGCCCGAATAAGCTGGCGCTCCCCCTCACCGGCCGCCCCCGGTGAGTCACGATCCCACCCATAAACAAGTAGTCTCCCCAGACCGCAAGTCATTGAGTAGTTAAAGTTTTGGCGAGCAACTGCCGACTCCTCTACTGTAAGGCGAAAACATTATTGGAGGTTTACGTAGTGAGCGCTCAGGGTAGCCATGTCCGCCCCGCAGCCGGCGCAAGCGGGAGTCCGGCGCCGCCGGAAGCAGCGGAATCGTTGCACCTCCTCGACCGCCACGGCCAGGAGCGCCAGGAGCTCGAACACAAGCTGCGCGCGAGCGAACGCCACTTCCAAAGCTGGTTCCACGACGCGCCCATCGCCTGCCACGAAGTGGACCGCGACGGCATCCTGCTCGCGGTCAACCACGCCGAATGCGAGCTGTTCGGATTCAACGAGCAGGAATTGGTCGGCCGCCCGATCTGGGAGCTCATGTCCCCGGAAGACCGTGAAAAAACCCGCGCCGGCCTGCTCCCGCGCATCGTGGACGAGCAGCCGCTGGCGCCGCTGGAGCGCGAATACACGCGCCGCGACGGCAGCACGGTGATCATGGAAATTCACCAGAAGCGCATCCGCGACGAGGCCGGCCGGCCGGTTGGACTGCGCACCTTTCTGCTGGACATCACCCAGCGCAAACGCGCCGAAGCGGCGCTCGTCGAACAAGCCGACAAGCTGGCGCGCTCCAACGCCGAGCTGGAGCAATTCGCCTACGTCGCCTCGCACGACCTGCAGGAACCGCTGCGCAAGATCCAGGCCTTCGGAGACCGGCTCAAAACCAAGTACGAAGCGAACCTGGGCCCCGAAGGCATCGATTATCTGGGCCGGATGCAGAACGCCGCCGCGCGCATGCAAGTCCTGATTCAAGACCTGTTGACCCTCTCGCGCGTGGCGAGCAATTCCAAGCCTTTCGCCGCGGTGGATCTGAATGAAGTGGTGCGCACCGTGGTCTCCGATCTCGAGATGCGCATCCAGGACACGCAAGGCCGCGTGGAGATCGGGCCGTTGCCCGCAATCTGGGGCGACCGCGGGCAGATGGCGCAGCTTTTTCAAAACTTGATCGGCAACGGGTTGAAGTTCCGCAAGCCGGGTGAGAGCCCGGTGGTCAAAATTCATAGCCAGATGCAGAAGCTCGCCTCGGGCGAAGCGGAGTGCTGGATCACGGTGGAAGACAACGGCATCGGTTTCGACGAAAAATACCGCGACCGCATTTTCCAGATTTTTCAGCGCCTGCACGGGCGCAACGAATACGAAGGAACCGGCATCGGCCTGGCCATCTGCCGCAAGATCGTGGACCGCCACAACGGGTCCATCACCGCGAACAGTTCGCCCGGCGCGGGCGCCAGGTTTCTCATCACTCTGCCGCAGTGGACACCAGGAGAAAGCCGCCATGAGTAGACTCGGGAAGCCGATCACCATCCTGTACGCCGACGACGACGCCGAGGATCGCATGCTCGTCAAGGAGGCCTGGGAGGAAAGCCGGCTGGCCAACGAGTTGCACTTCGTCGAGGATGGCGAGGAGTTGCTCGAATACCTGCGCCGCCAGGGCGCGTACGCCAATCTGAACGGTACACCGCTGCCGGGCATGATTCTTCTGGATCTGAACATGCCGCGCAAGGACGGCCGCGAGGCGCTGCAAGAGATCAAAGGCGACCCGCGCCTGCGTTCGATTCCGGTGGTGGTGCTGACCACGTCAAAAGCCGAGGAGGACATTCTTCGCGCCTACGATCTGGGCGTCAATTCCTTCATTCTGAAACCGGTGACCTTCGAGTCGCTGGTGGAAATCACCAAGACTTTGAGCAAGTATTGGTTCGAAGTCGTCGAGCTGCCGCCGAGCGCCCGTGATGAGGCCGCCTAACGAAGACCCATTGCCCGGCCCGGAGGCGCCGGCTTTAAAAGTCCTCATTGCCGACGACGACGAGGACGACTATATCCTGACGCGCGATCTGCTGCTGCGCATCGGACGTCCGCGCGTGCAACTGGATTGGACGCCCACCTACGAAGGGGCGCTGGCGGCCATCGAGCGCAACGAGCACGACGTTTATTTGTTCGATTATCATCTGGGCCATGCCGACGGACTGCAACTGTTGCGCGAGGCGATCGCGGGCGGCTGCAAGGCGCCCATCATCCTGCTGACCGGCAACGACAATTGGGAAACCGACGTGGAGGCCATGAAGGCCGGCGCGGCCGACTACCTGGTGAAGGGCCAACTGGACGCGCGGCTGCTGGAGCGGTCCATCCGTTACGCGCTGGAGCGCACGCGCGCGCAGGCGGAGCTGCTGGAGTACGCGCACGAGATCGAGCGCAAGAACCGGGACCTGGCGCAGGCGGTCCAGGTTTCCCAGGAGGCGACGCGGCTGAAGAGCCAGTTCCTGGCGAACGTGAGCCATGAAATTCGCACGCCCATGAACGGGGTGCTGGGGATGACGGAGCTGCTGCTGGACACGGATCTGACGGCCGAACAGCGCGATTACGCCGAGACGGCGTTCCGCTCCGGCGAGGCGCTGCTGGAAATCATCGACGATATTCTGGATCTGTCGAAAATCGAAGCCGGCAAGCTGCACCTGGAAACCGTGGATTTCAGTCCCGCCGCGGCGCTGGAGGAGGCCATGCGGCTGGTATCGGGCCGCGCGCGCAGCAAGGGCCTCGCACTGCGGGTGGAGGTTGCCGCGGACGCACGGGAAGGGTTGCGGGGCGATCCCACGCGGCTGCGCCAGGTGCTGATGAATCTGATCGGCAACGCGATCAAGTTCACCGCGCACGGAGAGGTGGCGGCGCGCGTGAGCGTGAGCGAAGCGTCGAAACAAGACGTCGTCCTTTTGTTTGAAGTGCGGGACACCGGGATCGGGGTGCACGCCGAGGCGCTGCCGCGCCTGTTCCAGCCGTTCGTGCAAGTGGATGGATCGATTACGCGCAAATACGGCGGTACGGGCCTGGGGCTGGCGATCTCGAAGCAGCTGGTCGAGATGATGGGGGGCCGCGTGGGGGTGGAGAGCGAGCCGGACCGGGGTTCGCGGTTCTGGTTCACGGCGAAATTCCAGCGCGCGAACGCAGCCCGCGAGGAAAGCGCCGAACATCCTTCGGCGCTGGCGCAATAGCCGCCCGGGGCGGCTCATACCGCGCGCCTTCTTTCCGATAAGCCAAGCAGACGCAAGTCACCATGCAAACTGCTTCGGACGAATCGGAGTCCAAACCCGGCGCGCCAAGCGCGCTCGAAGAATCTCTGGTCGAGCTGCTCAAAGGCATCCAGAAGTACGTGCCCGCGGGAGAGGCGGAACTCGCCGGCCTGGCGGCCCGGTTCCAGGAAACCGGCGATTCGCGCGAGCTGGTGAAATCGGCCCTGAAGATTCTGGAGGCGCACGAATTGCGGCGGAATTCCGACGCCGCCGCAGCCGAGTTGGCGAATGCGATCCAAGCGCTGCCGGGGCTGCAAGGCAACGTGGAGCGCTGGAATCGCGTGGAGCAGCAGATCAAGGCGATTTCCTCGCGCGACGATTTGGAAGTGACCAAGGCGCGGCTGTGCGCCGACGTCGCGGTGGCGCGAGCCGAAGCGCTGCAGGAGCGGCAGAAGATCAGCACGCTTTTTTCCGGAGCGCTGGCCAAGCTGGAAGTGCCGGCGGCGGGGGACATTCTGGCGGCGCCGGAGGAGTCCGGCGCCAAGCTGGATCAGTTGACCGGTTTGCCCACCAGAGCCTATGCCGAGGCCGAGCTCGCGCGCCTGCACGGCGAGGATGCCGATAACTACGTGACGCTGTTCGTCGTGAAACGGCTGGCGCTGATCAACGCCAAATTCGGCTATGCGCGCGGGGATCAGGTGCTGATGAAAGTGGTGGCGCATTTGGCGCAAGCGCTGCCCGATTTCCGTCATTTTTTTCGCTGGGCGCCTTGCGCGTTCCTGACGCTGGCGCCGCCGGACACCACATATAAAGAGCTGCGCTCGAAGGTGCAGATGATCGAGCTGGCGCGCCTGGCGCCCACGCTCGAATGGGAAGGCCGCAGCGCGATGGTCCCGGTGGCCATGGACTGCCGGATTCTCTCGGTGAAGGATTTCACGGCGCCTTCCGATCTTTTTGCGCGGCTGGACACCTTGGCTACCGACACTTAGTGCACCGGGGCCGCGCCCGCGCGGGGTTTGGCGGGCTTCATGAAAAACATCAGCGGGATGAGCGCCACGCAGATCCAGGCCAGGATGCGAAACACGTTGATATAGGCCACCATCGCGGATTGCCGCAACAGCTCGTTGTACAGCAGCGCCTGCGCCTGCTGCGCGGCCTGCACCGGGCCGGAGCCGGCGGCCACAAACGAGGCCTGCAAACTGTGGAGCCGCGCGGCGAAGATTGGATTGGTGGCCGCGAAGTTGCCCGAAAGATTGTTTTGCGAAATCTGCGCCATGCGATTTTGCGCCGCAGCCACGAGCGAAATGCCGACGCTTCCGCCCAGATTGCGCGTTAGGTTAATCAAGCCCGTGGCATTGTTGGTTTTCTCGCGCGGCACATAAGCGAAAGCCATCACGTTGATGGGGACGAACAAGAATGGCATGCCCCCGCGCGAGATGGTCCAGACGCCGACGAAAGTCCAGAAGCCGGTTTGCAAGCTCAATAGCGACAGCCGGAACATTCCCACGCTTAAAATCATGCAGCCGCAGACGACCAACCAGCGGGGCTGATATTTGCTCAACAGGCGTCCGACGAGCGGCATGACGAGCAATGTCACGATGCCGCCGGGCGAGAGCACCAGGCCGGCCCACTCGGCGGT
>JASHQT010000263.1 GCA_030039005.1 Bryobacteraceae bacterium | reverse complement strand
TCTCCGGCTTCCGTTCCCGGACCCTTGCGGGGCAGGGACACCGAAGGCAGATCCTCGTCGGAAAGCCCTTCCGACATGATCTGGTCCAACTGCTGCGGATCGAACTGCGTGTACTCCATGATTTCTTCGGTCGGCGTTTCGTCGGTGACGATCTTCTCGGCTGCGAAATCCTGCTCGGTGGCGAGCGCGCGTCCCTCCACCACGGCGTCGGCGATCTTAGTGGTGAACAGTCGGATCGCGCGCAACGCGTCGTCGTTGCCGGGAATCACGTAATCCACTTCATCGGGATCGCAGTTGGTGTCCACCACGGCCACCACCGGAATTCCCAGCCGCCGCGCTTCCTTCACCGCGATCGCTTCCTTGTTCGAATCGATGACGAACAGCAAATCCGGCAGCCCCGACATTTCCTTGATGCCCGCCAGGTTCTGCTGCAGATGTTTGCGCTCGCGCTCCAGGCGGCTGGCTTCTTTCTTAACGCGGCCTTCGTAGCCCGAGCCTTCCGCCGCCATCGCGTCCAGCTCCTTGAGCCGCTTGATGGAGCGCTGCACGGTCGACATGTTGGTGAGCAACCCGCCCAGCCAGCGCTGGTTCACGTAGTATTGGCCGCAGCGCCCGGCCTCTTCCGAGATGGCTTCCTGCGCCTGACGCTTGGTGCCGACGAACAGCACGGACTTGCCCTGCGCCGCCGCCTCGGCGACGTAACGCATCGCGTCCTTGAACAATTTCAGGGTCTTTTGGAGATCGATGATGTAGATTCCGTTACGTTCGCCAAAGATGTATTCCTTCATCTTTGGATTCCAGCGCTTGGTCTGGTGCCCGAAGTGAACGCCGGCTTCGAGCAATTCCTTCATGGAAATTGATGGCAAATGGCCTCCTTGATTTCGCTGTTACGGTTTCGCCCGGTCGCGAGCGGCGCACACGCCCAAAGCGGAATTTGTGTGCACCGGCCGAAGCCGGCCGTGAATGTCGCGCACGCTTGTGGCGCACGCCTGTGGCGCACGCACTCCTGCGTGCGTTCCTTATCTCTTGCTGAACTGGAACCGCTTGCGCGCGCCCTTCTGCCCATACTTCTTGCGCTCGTGCGCCCGCGGATCGCGTGTCAGCAAGCCCATCTGC
Organism: Bryobacteraceae bacterium; assembly: GCA_030039005.1. Next base: position 4,564 of record JASHQT010000263.1, on the reverse strand, counting down.
TTCAGCTTTGGCCGTAGCTCGGAGTTGAATTCGAGCAGCGCCCGCGCGATGCCCAGCCGCGCCGCCCCCGCCTGTCCCGATGGCCCGCCGCCGTCGGCCAGAATCAGGATGTCGAACTTATCGGCCACTTCGGCCGCAAGCAACGGCTGCTTCACGATGGCGCGCGCCGCTTCATTGACGAAATAATTCTCGATGGGCCGCCCGTTTACCGTGATCTGGCCCTTCCCCGACCGCAAAAAGATCCGCGCGACCGAAGTCTTCCGCCGCCCGGTTCCCAGATATTGCACCAATGCTGCCACTAAAGAACCCTTTCTGTTATCCGCGCCCTAACGCGAAACGCCAACTGGGGCGAATCGCTTGGGAGTTCAATTTTTGGTTGGAGGTTGACGGCCAGGCGGGAGGAAACATTCGAAGCAAACATTCGAAACTACGAAACCGCGAGCGCCACCGGCTTCTGCGCCTGGTGGGGATGCTTGTCGCCTGCGTACACCTTCAACTTGCGATACATCTGTTTGCCGAGCTTGGTCTTCGGGAGCATTCCCGCGATCGCTTGCTCGACCATCTTGGCCGGCCGCTCGGCCTTCATCTTGGCCGCGCCGATTTCGGTGAAGCCGCCCGGAAATCCCGAGTGGCGCCGGTACATTTTCTGATTTTCCTTCCGGCCGGTGAGCCGGACCTTCGCCGCATTGATCACGATCACGTGATCGCCCGTGTCCAGAAAGGTAGTGTAGGTGGGCTTATGCTTGCCCATCAAAACGAACGCCGCTTTGCTGGCTACGCGGCCCAGGACCTGACCGGCGGCGTCCACCACGTGCCACTCGCGCACAATTTCCCTTTCGGACGGTACTAATGTTTTCATAAAGACAGACCTTCTCCCTGCGGAGACCGTAGTCAATTTAGATTAGCGAATCGTCGAAGTGGCTGTCAATTGGGCGATTGGGTCAGCTCCGAACCCAATACGTCCGCCTTCGCCTCCCAATCGTTCCCGTTCGATGTCACTGACCGGCAAGCCAATACGAGTCGAGAGCGGAATCCCGTCGTCGAACAGGCCGCCGTCGAACTAACCGTCCAGATCCTTTCCGGTGCCCGGCGCGAGCAGAGCATAGGGAACGCGGCGCTTGATACCATCGTGCTGATGTTCCGCGCCGCGCTCGCCTGCCTGCTCTTCTCGGCCCTCGCTCCCGTGGCGCTTCGCGCGCAAACCATCATCCGGTTGGGCACTCTGGTCCCCAAGGGCTCGCGCTGGGATCAAATCCTCCAGCAAATGGGCGAAGAGTGGAAGAAAGCCTCGGGCGGCAAAATCCTGCTCAAGATTTACCCCGGCGGCGAGCAGGGCGACGAGCCCGAAATGGTCCAGAAGCTCCGCATCAAGGAACTGCAAGCCGTGGCGCTCTCGGGCGCGGGCTTAAGCGGCATCAACGCCGACGTTGCCGCGCTCCAGGTCCCCATGATGCTCGGCTCCTATGACGAGCTCGATTACGTGCGCGACCGCATTTCCGATCGCCTCGAAAAAGGTCTCGCGCAGCGCGGCTTCATCGTGCTGAACTGGGGCGACGCCGGCTGGATTCACTTCTTCACCAAGCGTCCCGCTTCGCATCCCGACGAAATCCGCCGCATGAAGCTGTGCGTGCTGCAAGGTGACACCGCCACCTTCCAGCTTTACAAGACCAACGGCTTCCAACCGGTTTCGCTCGCCGCCACCGACATCCTCACCGGTCTCCAAACCGGCCTGATCGACGCGTTTCAGGCGCCGCCGCTCGTGGCGCTCAGCAACCAATGGTTCGGCGGCGCGAAGAACATGCTCGACATTCCGTTCGCGCAACTGGTCGGCGCGACCGTGATCTCGAAAGACGTTTGGGACAAAATCCCCCCGCCGGTGCAGAAGGAAATGCTGGCGTCGGCGCGCACCGCCGGCGTCGCCCTGCGCGATGAGATCCGCAAAACTGAAGCCGGCGCCGTCCCGCTGATGCAGCAGTTCGGCTTGAACGTCGTGCACGCCGATCCCAGCGCGGTCGCCGAGTGGCGCGAGCTTGCCGAGAGCATCTGGCCCAAGTTCCGCGGTAGCGTCGTCCCGGCCGACCTGTTCGACGAAGTGAAGCGCTTGCGCGACGATTACCGCAAAACCCACCACACAACCCTAGCTCAAGCCCAGTGAGCACCACCCTCCCTCAAGAAAATATCGCCCCTCCGACCCCTCTTCAGCTTTTCGAAGACTCCTTTTCCATCCTCGCGCTCTTATTAATGACTGCCCTTCCGGTCATCGAAATGGTCTCGCGCCTCTTTCGCTGGTCCGGCATCCCAGGCTCGGCCGTCATCGTCCAGCAATTGACACTCTGGGTCGGCATGCTCGGCGGCATGCTCGCCGCGCGCTCCGGCCGCTTGCTCGGGCTTTCCTCCTCCAGCTTTCTTCCGGAGTCCTGGATCGCGCCGGCGAAAATCTTTTGGAGCGCCGCTCTGGCCGCCGTTTGCACTTGCCTCGCCTACGCGAGTTGGATTTTCGTCCAAAGCGAGCGCCAGGCCTCGAGCTACCTGCTCCCCGGACTCCCCAAATGGACCGCGCTCGCCATCATGCTGATCGGTTTCGCCGTGATCGCTCTGCGCGCTGTGTGGAACGCCGCCAATCATTGGACTGGGCGCGCGCTCGCCGCCGTCGGCCTCGCTATCCCGGCGCTGTTCGGCTATTGGATTCCAATGAGCGCCCCCGGCATCCTCCCGCTGTCGTTTGTGCTTCTCGCTGCCGCCACCGTCCTCGGACTCCCCATCTTCGCCGTCTTCGGCGGCCTCGCACTGCTGCTGTTCTGGTCCGCCGGCACGCCTGTCGCCTCCGTCCCGGTCGAAATGTACCGCCTGGTCGCCTCGCCGCTGTTGCCATCCATTCCGCTCTTCACGCTCGCCGGGTACTTCATGGTCCAGGGCGGCGCGACCAAACGTCTGCTCCGCGTCTTCACCGCGCTCTTCAGTTGGATTCCCGGCGGCCTTGCCATCGCTACCGTCGCCATCTGCACCGTCTTCACCTTCGCGGGCTCCGGCCTGACCATCCTCTCGCTCGGCGGCCTGCTCGTTCCCATGCTCATCAAAACGCGCTACCCGGAAAAATTCTCCATCGGACTGCTCACCTCTTCCGGCTCGCTCGGCCTGCTGTTTCCCACCAGCATCCCTGCGATTCTCTATTGCGTCTATTCCAATACGCCCCTGAATCGTCTCTTTACCGGCGCTATTTTACCCGAATTAGTGATGATTTCCTCCATCGCCTTCGTCGGCATCCGCATGGGAATTAAATCCGGCGCCGTCCGCGAGCCGTTTTCCGCGCGCGAAGCGATCGCAGCCATCTGGAGCGCCAAGTGGGAGCTGGCCCTGCCCGTCATCATGATCGTCGGACTTTTTGGCGGCTTTGGCACGCTAACGGAAGCCGCGGCCCTCACCGCTTTCTGCGCGTTTTTCGTCGAGGTCTTCATCTACCGCGACCTCAAGCTGTCGCGCAATTACCGCGAAGTCTTCGTCGAATGCGCCACTATCGTCGGCGGCATCCTGATTATCCTGGGCGTCGCGCTCGGTTTTACAAATTACTTAGTCGATGCCGAGGTCCCCTCGCGCCTCATCGATTGGGTGCAGGCGCACGTGCAGTCCAAATACCTTTTCCTGTTGCTGCTCAACATCGCCCTGCTGTTCGTCGGCGCGCTCATGGACATCTTCGCGGCCATCCTCGTCGTCGTCCCGCTGCTCAAGCCGCTCGCCGCCGCCTACGCCATCGACCCCGTGCAGATGGGTGTCATCTTCATCGCCAATCTCGAGCTCGGCTACCTGCACCCGCCCGTCGGCATCAACCTGTTCCTCTCCGCCTATCGCTTCAAGAAACCCATGGGCACGATCATCTGGGCCACGCTCCCGTTCCTCGGCATCCTGGCTGCGACGGTGCTGTTGATTACCTATATCCCGTGGCTCACCACCGCGCCGCTGAGTTGGCTGAAGTAGCGCACGCGTCAGCGTGCCGTGGCGAGATTCATCTCAACACCATCCTGGACACACGACTGCGCGACTACGAACTGGCCGAGAAGTGGGGTTAGCTCAACGGATGGCCAAACACCAAAACCGTCTCGTCCATCTTGAGATCGGGCGAGTCAGCCTCTTCAGGGGACAATTCCCGGACGAAAGTGAACCCTGCACGCGTAAACTGAAGCTTCTTCTCCTCGACATCGCGAACCTTGACGGTGGCACGACAAATAAACATATTCCCATTTTAGCGACTCACCGGATGCTGTCGCGAGCCGCCACGCCGAGACCCCTTAATTCCGTTCAAACTGTACCTCGACGTATGAAAATCCCAAGTGAATGTGAAACCCGCAAGGACGCAGCGGGACCCGCGAAATTTATGGCATTTAGAAACGCTCTACCGCATAGAGGGCCAGATCATGATCCTCCTGCGCGATCCACTTCTTACCCTTGTCCGGTTTGGCTCTCCTGAACGTGGCCAAGATTCGCAACGCCCTTTGCCGATAGTGTTCGTCGGAGTAATCCCCGCTCTTCCCACGCGGGCGGATTGCCACGTCTTCAGGGCGAATACCGA
>JASHQT010000262.1 GCA_030039005.1 Bryobacteraceae bacterium | reverse complement strand
TCTCAAAATCCCAAGTTTCCCGAAAACCAGCGGATCGCGCGGAATCCACATCTACGTTCCGATTCGCCGCGGACCCGTCCAGAATCAAGTGTGGGGATTCGCCAAGCAAGTGGCGCGGGCCTTGGCCGTGCGCTTCCCCAACCTCATTACGGCTGAATACCACCTGGCCAAGCGGCCGCCCAAACACGTGCTGGTGGACTACAACCAGAACGCCTGGGGACGGACACTGGCGTCCGTGTATTCCGTACGTCCCAAACCTGGCGCCGTGGTCTCGACGCCCGTGGGCTGGGATGAAATCGAACATGGCTTCAAACTGGAGGATTTCCGGATTGACAACGTCCCCGAACGCGTGCGCCGCCGCGGCGATCTGTTCCATCCCCTTCTTCTCGTACGACGGCGCGTGCGGTTGGAGCAGTTTCTGTGAAGCTGCCACTACGCATTCCCTATCTGCCCAAGCGAGCGTCGCCGAGGAGCTTCCCGCAGGCGCCGAGTGGCAATACGAGCCCAAGTGGGACGGATTCCGCTGTCTCGCCTTTCGTGACCGGGATGAAGTGGAACTCCAGTCCAAGGCCGGAAAACCCTTGACCCGCTACTTCCCGGAGCTTGTCGCCGCGCTGGCCAGCCTGAAGTCCGAGCGCTTCGTGCTCGACGGCGAGATTATTATCCCGGCGGACCGAGAGCCGTCCTTCGACGAATTGCTGCAGCGCATCCATCCGGCCGCCAGCCGGGTGAAGATGCTTTCCGAACAGTATCCCTGCCTGTACATCGTCTTCGATCTGCTGGTGAATGAGCGCGGCGAAGCGCTGGTCCAGGAGCTTCTTGATCTCCGCCGGCCCCAACTGGAACGCTGGGCGAAGAAGTTCCTGAAGGCCCGCCGCATCGTGCTATCGCCCGCCACGCGCGACTTCGAGGAAGCCAAGCGCTGGTTTCGCGAGATGCGCGGATCGCTCGACGGCGTGATCGCCAAGCGCCTGGACCTGCCCTCCATGAGCGGCACGCGGGGCGGGATGGAAAAGATCAAGAATCGCCGCACCACCGATTGCGTAGTCGGCGGGTTCCGCTACGCGAGCAAGGCAAAGTAGTGGGCTCCTTGCTGTTGGGCCTCTATGACGGCGGCGGCAGGCTGGATCACGTGGGATTCACCTCTGCCATCTCAGCCGATCAGCGCAAAGAAATCACGCGCAAACTGGAGGCGCTGATTGAGGAGCCCGGATTTACGGGCAAAGCGCCCGGCGGTCCCAGCCGGTGGAGCAAGCGCGACATGGATGATTGGAAACCCCTTGCGCTGAGGCTGGTAGTGGAAGTGGAATACGATCACTTTACCCGCGGCCGGTTCCGCCACGGGACCAGATTATTGCGCTGGCGTCCGGACAAAGCGTCGCGCCAGTGCACGCTGACGCAGGTGGAGCGGGAAACCCGGTCGGCGTTGTCGTTGCTGAAGTAGCGCTGATCAGAAGTAGCGCTGATCATTTGACACCTGCAGCGCGCGGATATAGGATCGGAGTCACGAAATATGTCCTGGAGAACCCTCCCCACGCTTGCGTTCGCCGCCGTCGCCGCGGCGTCCCTGCTCGCACCAGCGAGCGCTCAAACCTATAGACCAGCCCGCACCCCCGACGGCCATCCGGACCTCAACGGCATTTGGCAGGCCATGAATACGGCTGAATGGGACTTGGAGGGCCACGCGGCGCAGGCCGGGCAACTTGTCCCCCTGGGCGCCGAGGGCGCCGAGCCGCCGGGAATCGGAGTAGTGGAAGGCGGCACGATTCCTTACCTGCCCGCGGCGCTCGAAAAGAAAAAAGCCAACTACGCCGAGCGCCTGAAGCTGGACCCGGAAGTGAAATGCTATCTGCCAGGCGTTCCGCGCGCCAACTACATGCCCTTCCCGTTCCAAATCGTGCAATCGAACAAGGTGATTCTGATGTCCTACGAGTACGACGGCGGGGTGCGCACCATTTACATGGATAATCCCGGACCGGCGCCGGTGGACAGTTGGATGGGCTGGTCGGCCGGGCACTGGGAAGGCGACACACTGGTGGTAGACGTCACCGGCATGAACGATCAGACGTGGTTTGACCGCGCTGGCGATTTTCATAGCGACATGCTGCACGTGGTGGAGCGTTACACGCCCGTCTCGCCCACGATATTGAACTACGAAGCCACCATCGAAGATCCGCAGACGTTCTCGCGGCCCTGGAAAATCAGCATGCCGCTGTACAAGCACGTGGAAAAGAACGCTCAATTGTTAGAATTCAAGTGTGTGGAGTTTGTGGAAGAGCTGCTGTACGGCCATCTCCGCAAGAAACCCACGAATTAGTTCAGCGCGAGCAGCAAAGCGGAGGTAGTTATGCAGGCTCGATGCACCGTTCTCCTCGGGGCAGCGTTGGCGCTGACCCCGTTCTCGCTGTGGAGCGCAACGCCGGCCGCGGCAAAGACGGGTTCCGGCAAACCCTGGACTCCGCCGCGTACGCCCGACGGCCAGCCCGATTTCGAAGGCGTGTGGACCAACTCCACCCTCACGCCCCTGGAGCGGCCGCCTGAGTTCGCGGGTAAAGCGGTTTTGACCGAGCAGGAAGACGAGGACTACGTGAAGCGCGTTCTCCAACGCGTCAACAGCGATCGCCGCGACGGCGGCGCGCAGACGGACGTCGGCCGGTCCTATAACGAGTTTTGGCGCGATCGCGGCAACGACCTCGCCGACCGCCGCACATCGTTGATTGTCGACCCGCCCGACGGCCAAGTGCCCCCGCTGACGCCCGAAGCGCAGAAGCGCGTGGATGCGAGGCAAGCGTTGCTGCGCGACCATTCCACCGACGGCCCCGAGGACCGGTCGCTCGCCGAACGCTGCATCTCCTGGACCACCTCCGGCCCGCCCATGCTGCCTGGCCCGTACAACAACGACACGCAAATCATCCAAGGGCCCGGATACGTGGTGATCCTGAGCGAAATGATCCACGACGCCCGCCTGATTCCGCTCGACGGGCGTCCGCATGCCAGCGCGAACATTCACGAGTGGATGGGCGACTCGCGCGGGCATTGGGACGGCAACACGCTGGTGGTGGACACCACGAATTTCAATAGCGAATACAGCTTTCGGGGATCGGACGCCAACCTGCATTTGACCGAACGCTTCACGCGCGTGTCACCCGATGAGATCGACTACGAGTTCACGGTGGACGATCCCACCGCGTTCACCCGTCCCTGGACCGCGCGCATTCCCTTCCATAAAACCAACGAGCGCGTGTATGAATATGCCTGCCACGAAGGCAACTACGCGCTGACCGATATTCTGGCCGGCGCGCGGGACGCGGAGCGGAAGGCCGCGAAGGCGAACCCAGACAAGTGATCCGCTTCCTGCTAATCCCTCTGTGCGTGGCGCCGATGCTGCTCGCGCAATCTTCGCGCGATTTGTCCGGCATCTGGACCAACGTCACCATCACGCCTTTGGAGCGGCCGCGCGAACTCGGCACCAAGGCCGTGTTCACGCCCGAAGAAGCCGCGAAGTACGAGAAGGAAGTCAACCAGCGCAACAACGCGGATAATCGCGAGTCGAATCCCGAGGCCGACGTGGGCCACGCCTACAACCAATTCTGGTGGGACCGCGGCACGAAGGTCGTTGGCGGACTGCGCACGTCGCTCATCAGCGATCCGCCGGACGGCCGCATTCCCGCGCTCACGCCCGCAGCGCAAGAGCGACTTGACGACCAGCTCGCGTACAATCGAGATCATTCGACCGACGGCCCGGAGAATCGCTCCATCCAGGAGCGCTGCCTGCTCTGGCCCACCGCCGGGCCGCCCATGTTGCCGAGTTTTTATAACAACGAATATCAGATCGTGCAGACCAAGGATATGGTGGCGATCGAGGTCGAGATGATTCATGATGTGCGCATGATTCCGCTCGACGGCCGCCCGCATCTTCCTCCCAGCATCCGCCAGTGGATGGGCGACCCCCGCGGACACTGGGAAGGCAACACGCTGGTCGTGGACACCACCAATTTCACCGATAAGACCCGCTTCCGAGGCGCGGACGAAAATCTGCATCTGGTCGAGCGCTTCACGCCCGTGAACCCGAATCTGATCCGCTACGAATTCACCGTGGACGATCCCACGGCGTTCACCCGGCCGTGGACCGCGCAGATTCCGATGACCCGGTCGAAAGGCCCGGTCTTCGAGTACGCTTGTCAGGAAGGCAATTACGCGCTGGTGGACATTCTGGCCGGCGCTCGCGCCGCTGAAAACAGATCCGGAAAGTGATCTAATAGACTGCAACCGGAAGGAGCTATCCTGATGCGAAAGAATCTAGCAATCGCAATTGCCGCCGTAGGCTTGCTGGTGAGCGCGGCGCCCGTTTGGGCGCACCACGCGTTTGCCGCTGAATTCGATGCCAACAAGCCGATCAAGCTGCACGGCGTGGTGACCAAGATGGAATGGATCAACCCGCACGCCTGGATCCACATCGACGTAAAGAATCCCGACGGCACTGTCACCAGTTGGATGGTGGAAGGTGGCAGTCCGAACACTTTGCTGCGAAATGGTTTTACCAAGAACTCGCTTCCGCCCGGCACCGAGATCGTCGTGGACGGTTATCAATCCAAGGATGAAAGCAATAAGATGAACGGCCGCGACATCACGTTCCCGGATGGCCGCAAGCTGTTCGTGGGCTCGGCCGGAACTGGCGCGCCGTCGGATAAGTCCGACAAGTAAACGCCGCGCATCGTCGCGCCGCCGCTGCATGCAGTCAGGGCAAATGTGGTACGCTGAGGTCCGTTCTGACATAGAGGACCTCATGCGATTCACTTGGTTCAACCTGATGCCGTGGCCGTATCTGCCCGACGACTTTCGCGAAAAGCACCACTCGGTTTGGGTGGATATCGATCCCCAGCTCTTCGATCCGGCCAAGGGCCACCAAGTCTACAACAACTATCTCGACCTGCTCGAATACGCGGCCACGCAGGGTTTTGACGGCATCGGCGTCAACGAGCATCACCAGAACGCCTATGGGTTGATGCCGTCGCCCAATATCATCGCCGCGGCTCTTTCGCGCCGCACCGACAACGTCGCGCTGGTGGTGCTGGGCGCATCGATTGCCCTCTATAATCCGCCCATTCGTGTGGCCGAAGAGTTCGCGATGCTGGATTGCATTTCGGGCGGCCGCCTGGTGGCGGGCTTCCCGGTCGGGACATCGATGGATACGAATTATTGCTACGGGACCATCCCCGGCCTCACACGCGAAAAATATCGCGAGGCGCATGAGCTGATCCGGCGCGCTTGGAGCGAGCCCGAGCCCTTCGCCTTCAACGGCCGCTACACCAAGCTGCGCTACGTAAATCCCTGGCCGCGCCCCATCCAACAGCCGCATCCGCCCATTCACATCCCCGGCGGGGGCTCGCTCGAGACCTTCGATTTTTGCATCGACAACACTTATTCCTATTCGTATTTGAGCTTCGGCGGCTACATCCGCGGCCAGGCGCTGATGCAAGGCTATTGGGATCGCGTGGCGGAGCGCAACGCACCCGATACGTCGCCTTACCGCGCGGGATTCGCGCAAACCATCTGCGTGGGCGAGACCGATGCGGAGGCTGAGCGCCTCTACGCCAAGCACGTCAGTTATTTCTACAATCGCTGCCTGCATATTTTCCCGGCCTTCGCCGATGCACCCGGATATCGCACCATCAAGACCATTCAAAAGGGCATTCTGTCGCAGTATGCGCCGCACACTATGTTCCAGGAACTGCCCTACAAAGAACTCGTCGAGAACGGCAGCGTGATCGCGGGCAGCCCGGAGACCGTGACGCAGCGCATGGAGGAGCTCATCAAGAATCTGCGCGTCGGGAACATTTTCTGTTTGATGCAAATCGGCGACATGCCGGCGGACAAGTGCATGCACTCGACGCGGCTGTTTGGCGAAAAGGTGATCCCCAAGCTGCGCAAGATGTTCCCGGAGTACGCCGACGACGGCCGCTTCTGGTGCAAGCCGCTGGCCAAGCGTGCCACGCCGGGCGCACTGCCCGTGGAATCCGAGCCAGTCGGAGCGGAGCGGTAATCATGGAATTGAAAACCGTTCAGACCGAGCGCGTTCCCGTGCGCTACTACGAAGGCGGCGCGGGCCGTCCGCTGGTGTTCCTGCATGGCGCGGGC
>JASHQT010000261.1 GCA_030039005.1 Bryobacteraceae bacterium | reverse complement strand
TGCAAGCGCCTCGCGCAACGTCTCCCGGTGGAAGAACTGTCGGACCCAGGGCGGGACCGTTCTCAAATCGATTTGTCCGTATTCGCTGTCGACCTCCGCACCGAATTTTTCAATATCACGCAAAGCGTCAGCGACGGATTCATATGGAAAGAGTTTAGCCCGCGTGAGTAATGCTGCATAGGGGCTGAGATCATTCGCGATTACGTTACGGCCGGCGACCCAAGCCTCCAGCGCGACCGTGCCAGATCCGGAAAACGGATCGTATATAACATCTCTCGAATTCGTAAATTGCGAAATTAGCGCGGCAGCCATCGACGATTTAAGCTTCCCGATGTAAGGTGAGAGCTGATGAAGGGTCGTTTCTGTTTTGAGCGCACTACCTGTCCAGTTGCACGTCAAGACTGCGGGCGAGGGGCGCTGGAAGTCTGCGTCTATCGGATTTGGGCGAGTGGGCATCTGTGATGTCTGGCATCCCATTCACTGATCGCTCGGCGCCCGAAACCCGCGTGCGGCTCGATCAGCCCGGGGGACTTAAGCTATACATTCTAGCCCAGTTCTGCCCTTCTAGAGTGTGCAGGTATTTATCCCGACGATAGAAATCGCGAGGTGCTGAACCTACCGCCGGCCTTCATTGGTGCAGGAGCTAGGCGCAGCAGGTTCACACAACTGCCTCAACCTAAAATTCGTTCGCTTGCGGCTTGAATAGGAACGTGAGGATCATCTGGCTCTGCACCGTCTTGGCGCCTTCCCGCGCGGGTTGGAAGCGGGATTGTTTGGCCGCCCGAAGCGCCTCGTCCACCAGCAAATTCGCGCTGGCGCCTTTCGTGGAAGCGACATGTGCGCCGGTAACGTTTCCTTCACGGTCGATCGCCACCAGGACATTCACCCGCACCTCGGATTGAATCTTGGGTTGGACGCTGGCAGGGATATCCAACGGGATCAGCGGACCGATGAACGGCTCGGGCTCTTGTGCGGCAACGCGTGGTTGTGGAACAGAGCGGGCTGCGGTCGCGAGATCGGGCACGCTGGGGGCCTTTGGTTTGAACAGCGGCAGCGATGCGACGGAGGAATCGAACGACCATTGGTGTTCGATCTTGGGCAGCGCCACGCCAGCCAGCATGACGATCGCGCTGGCGGCGGCCACCGCAGGTAAAGTCCAGCGGCGCGACTTTTCGGGTTTTGGAATCGACGCTGGCGATGAGGCGGCGGGAGGCGGCAATTGCGGCAACGGGCGGGGCGCTTGTGCCCAGAACGTTTCCATCGCGGCCAGCAACCGCTCAAAACGCTCCTCGTTCCGATCGGAACCACTCGTGATCTGGCGCACTTTGCGAGTCTCGGCGACTTCACTTTCGAGCGCGGCGATGCGGCGCAGTAGATTTTGCTCCATTTCGCGGATGAGCCTGGCCGGATCGATAGCCAGCGCCTCGCGCTCGCGCCGCAGATCCTCGCGATGATTCTTGAACAGCCGGCGGCCCGCGACGCTGCCGCTCATTACCGCGGGCAACTGCGTTTCGGCTGTTTCGCCGGCCGCTTCCGCCAGCAGCCGGATCTCTTCACCGAAGCGTAGAGCATCGCGCTTGGAGAGGCAGCGCCATTCGGCCGGTTCCGTTTCCTCCTCGGACTGAAACAACCCGAATCCCACCAATTCGTCTTCGCCGAGGAAGTCGGCGATACGGGTGAACTGTGCGATCGTGGCTTTGCGCAGCGAGGTCGTGCCCGAAAAGGCCGCGCCGAATGCCTTCACTTGATCGGGCGTCACCGGCCCGGAATACTCGGCCGTGAAATTGAGAGACTCGGGGTCGAAATCCGACGCCACCCATTCGCCACGGCCGCTTTCAATATGCACGTCCTCGGCCAGCAGGAAAAAGAACTTGCGCGTCTCTTCGATCACGCTGGCCATTTGGTCGAGCGGCACGGGGGCCGTGCGCCGGTTCAACTCCACGCGAATGCGCAGACGCGCCATCTAGTTTGCCTCCAGAATGCGGGCGAATGCCACGCGCAGATTGTGCCAGCCCTCCAGGCAATCCGGCGCCAATTGCAGGATGCGATCGCAATAGCGAGCGGCGGCATGATGGTCCTGGCGATCGAGAGCCACGGTGGCCAGGCCTTGCAGCCCAACGGTGGACTGCGGAAACGTCTTCAACAGGCGCTGAGAATAATCGCGCACGCGGTCCAGATCCTGGGCCTCGATATTCAAGGCGATCAAGTTGGAGAGAATCTCTTCCGAATCGGGATCCGCGGCGAGCAACGCTTCGTAGGCCATTTCGGCCTCGCCGAAGCGATGCAGCAGTTGCAGCGCCACGGCCTTTCCAAAGGCCGCCGGGATTAGCGCCGCGGGCGAGCATTCATGAAACGCGCCGAGCGCGTCATCCAGGCGATTCAAATACAGCAGGCTCGCGCCCCAGCCCACGCGCGCGGCATCGAGCGCCGGATTGAGCGCGATCGCCCGCTCAAACGCCTGGCAGGACGCGTCCCAGCGATCCGCCCGCTGCAAGCAAAGCCCCAGGTTGTAATGGGCGCCGGCGTCGCCGGGTTCCGAATGCACCACCGCGAAGTAACTGAGCGCGGCATCCTCGTAACGGCCCAATGCGAACTCGATTTCGCCGCGGACCGTGTAGAGATACGCGCTGTATTCGTGGGGATTCGCGAGCGCCCGCAGCGCGTCCTCCAGCCGGCCCGCCGAACGCAGCGCCAGCGCGGCGTCGATTTGCGATTGCGCGCCCGGCTGGACGGAGATTTCGATGACGTTGGACGGATGCGTCATGAGTCCCTCTTGGGAGCGTCACCGCCGGGAAGATCGACGGGAGTGAATTGGCCGGGTCCGGTGCGAATCATCTTGGGAACCACCATTTCCCAAGCGGCGCCGGAATCGCGGCCGAAATCCCGCCCGGGATCGCGGCGTGATTCGCGATGACCGGGCTCAACCAACGGCGCTGGCGCAACCGGCACCAGATCTAAGATGGGAGCGGGCTGGGCACGTGGCCGGGGACCGCTGGATTCAATAAGATCCAGGTGAGCAAACAGCGTGGCCCAAGTGACCGCGAAATGAAAATTCCTAGGCTGCTCGACTTCGGCGGCGTTCGTCGCGGGCACTGGCGTCTCGCGCGATTCGAAAGCGACAAGATTGGCCTGCGGATTTCCCATGGCGCGGCTCGGGGCAACTTAAGCATCGTCCCTTAGCTCGGGAGAATTTAGAGTACTAAGTAGTAATCGGGGAGCGGGGGCCGGGGACTGGGGGGCTCAGGCACACTTCGAGCTAAGCGGTCCGCAGGAGCGAAGACCGCAGTAGCTTAAGGAATGCTAGGCTTTAGCGGTCTTCGTTTTGGCTGCCCCGGGGGCGCGGTAAGCCGGTTTCATCGCGAGCGCGCGATCGGTCTCTTCCACCGTCAGGAGTGCTGTCACCTTAGTGCGAACCAGCCCGCTCGAGGATGCGGCGAGCGACAGGGCGGCGGCTGTGACCGTGTCCGGGCAGTCGCAGAGGACGAAGACGTCGTTGTCGCCGAGCGCGTAATAAAGTCCTTCGAGCTTGCCGCCGAGCGATGCCATTAACTCTTTGACTACGGCCTGGCGGCCCGAGGCCTTCTCCTTCAGCAGACCTTGCAAGCCTTCCGGCGAATAGGAACCTGAGACGAGGAACTTGGGCATGGGTACAGCCTCCTTGTTAGCGGCCCATCATACCTGATTTGCGAGCGGTGCGAAAGCGTTGCGGAGCGAACATCCGGCTGGAAGAAGCGGTTGTTGATCGGCCATTTCTTCTGCCCGGCCAAAGCTTCTTGCTAGCAACGGTGTTGTAACATTTAGAGCGGCGCCAATCTGATCTACCGGCTGCGTCCGGACCGAAGCTACCTCCGGCACTGTCATGACCCGAATTGCTGACTTGCTGACCCTCGACCGGTCCGCCGAATCCACCTGGGACGCCGAAGCAGGCGATTGCAAGGACCTGGCCGGCTATGTGGTGACAGATCGGATCCAGGGTGAGTATGAAAGTCTGTTTTCAGCGATGGCGGCGGCGGTGAAGTCGCCCGATGAAAACGTGGGAATTTGGGTTTCTGGGCCACCAGGTTCCGGCAAGTCTTCGTTGGTACGGAACCTCGGGTACGTTTTATCGAATCGCGATGTGGATGGTCCCTATGAAATCTTTCCCGTCAAGCTCGGAGCGGATCTGGCAATTGAAACTCACGCGGAGCACATTGCCGAAGCGATGTACCGCACCCTTCTGCGCCACCTTGACTACGCCGAAGATTACGACATCTCGGAGCTGGAGATTGAATTAGAAAAAGAGGGCAAGCTTGCCTCCTTCGAGGATCTCTGCCGGACCGAATACGACGATGAGTGGCGAGTGGTTCGTGCGTCCAGCCAGAAATTTGAATCGACCAGCGCCCTGGTTCATTGGTTGGTCCCGAAGACTTACCCTTCGGCAGACGCGTGGTCGAAAGCCATTCAGGCGCATCCTTCCAGCCGGCCGAGTGTCAAGCGCTTGGTGGAAAGATCCTTTGACCTTGCCGGGGTCCGGCGGCATGGAAAGACCTTCGCGTTCGTCTTGGACGAGATCGGTCCCTACGGAACGCTGGGCCCACAGCGCATTGAGAACCTGCGCGCGATCGTTGAGGAGTTCGGCAGGGAGAGCCTGCGGAGGTTGAAGGCTGGAAAAATTCCAGGCCCTACGTGGATCGTCGTCACGGCGCAGGAAACGCTGGCCGAAGTCTCGAAGCATCTCGCGGCGAGCCGCATCACGAGATCCAAACTGCGCGACCAGTTTAAGCATCAGATCGCTCTGACGTCCGGCGACATGCGCGAAGTTCTCGCCCGCGGCGTTTTGCACAAAAAGAAGAGCCAGCAGCCTGTCCTGCGGGAGCTGTTCGGCGAGAGCGGTTTGGCGCAGAGAGTGGAGCTGGAGCGGCGCGCGAGGCAGGCGCAATTCGACGAAGATCAGTTTGTCCGGTTTTATCCCTTTCTTCCCCCTCTGATCGACCTCGCGATGGAGATCCTCGCGCGAATCCGGCTAAATCCGGATTGGCCGGGACAAGTGCGTGGGAATCATCTCTCCGTTACTCAGCTTTGTGCTGACATGCTTTGGTCGGAGGGAACACGGCTCGCCGGCCAGCCGGTCGGTACGCTGGCAAGCATCGACCAGATTTATGCGCTGGTAGAGGCGAACATGCCTCCGGCCAAGCGCGAGAAGATGCGAGAGCTGCTCCAGCGCATCGGGGAGCGTGGGGATTATCCGGGAATGGCGGCGCGCGTGGTGGAAGCCATCTGCCTCCTCGAGTTTGCCAATGCGGATTTCCCGCGGACCGCGCACAACAT
Source organism: Bryobacteraceae bacterium (assembly GCA_030039005.1). The sequence goes on along the minus strand of JASHQT010000261.1, from coordinate 7,923 downwards.
CGCAGCCCTGTTGATTCGAAATGTATCCGAAGCTCCGCCCGTTTCCGCGGTGGCTGGAACACTTGCGGAACTCAACCAGGCACAGTGGGTTTGCCAAACCGAGGGCGGTTGGACGCTGTATGACTTCGATGAATTGCGGCGCCGGGCTGCTGCCCTCAAGAACCTCCGCGACGCGGTCGGCGGCGTGAATCCCCGGCTTCCCGGATGGCGCAACGACATGATACAGACTGCCAAAAAATTGCTGGCACGTTTCTTGGGCTGGTACACCAAGCCACTATATGAATTTGATGCGGCGCTAAGCCGGTCGCTCGAGGAAGTCGTGTGGGCGGTGGACCACCTCACCACTAGCCTGGCTGCGCTGGACCGGCTTTCCCAGCGGCGTGCCTTTGAGCATCTTGGGGTGGATCTGGACGACCTGGAACAGCAGTTGGCGCAAGTAGAGAAAAAAAGTGCGCCGGTGGCGGAGCTGGTCCGAGCGCGGGCCGCTCTGTTGCAGCAGCAGGTGAAAGTGCTGGCCGGCATGCAAAAAGCCGCGAATTTGGCGGACACTCCCCGGAACTTGCGCCCTGCCGGTTACAACACCGAGCGGCGGATTATCGAAAGCGGGGTCAAAACAACCTATATCACCGGCCTGTTCGGCACGGGACGCCGCTATATTAATGAACTGATTCTCAAAAATATTGGAGAACGGTCGAAATATTTTAGAGATACGATCCGCTTGCACCCGGGCCCCACTCCGATGATCTACAGCGGACACGTCACGGCGAAGTATCCCTCGCGCTCGCAGGAAGCGCCAGAGACCATGAGACGCATATTGGAGTCGATAGATGCCGGCTTTTCCGATTTAATTTTCGTCTATCGTCATCCCCTCGATTCATTGCTGACGAATTGGGTCTGGTGGCGGACCTACCTCCGAGAGAGCCGGCAGATCTCCGGCATATCGGAAGTTTACAAGCACGTCGACGATCTCTGCGCGGATCTGGAGAAGCATTTTGGCGAGCTGGAGAGCTTCGCCGCGGGCGACCCCGAGTTTTTCGCGTCTTCGCCTGGCCCGCGATTCTTATCGTTCCCGGAGTTCGTCGAAGAAACCGAGCTTCAAATCCAATCCGCCACACTCGCGCTACGGCTGGAAGATTTCATGGCCGATCCGCTTGCTGAGTTCTCTAAGATGATTGAATTGATGTCGCTTCGCGTTGACTTGGACCGCACCTCTTTAGCCCCTCCAAGAACCAAGCCTTATGGCCATTTAGCCGTGAAGGAACGCGTCCCTCAATTCCGGTCCTTTACTGAACGCCTGGATGCGCAGACTAAAGCCCGGTTCGAGAAAATCGGATACCCGCTGCGCGATTAGCCTACACGCGGCGCGCCGCCCAGGCGCGAGTCACATAGGTTGTTTCAATCGCGGTGAGATGCGCGGTGCGTTTCTCGGCGTAGTGGAGGAATTTTCCGAACAGGTCGGCGCCTAACTGCACCTGGAGATCGTTCACCGAGCGCCAGGCGCCGATATACTGTTCCGGTGTTTGGCGCAAGGAATGCCTGCCTTCGAGGTAGAGCACGCCGGAGAATTCGGGCCTAGCGGTCAACATATCAGTGAGGCGCTCGGTGATTCCAGAGCGGCCGGACGATACCCGCCGGATACCGGGTTTGAGCTGTTCGATTTGCGCCTCGATCTCCACCAGCAGCGGGTTCGCTTCGACCAGTCGCGGATTCCATAAGGCGACGAAAAGGCCGCCGGGGCGCAAGATCCGGCGGAATTCCACGCACGCTTTGTCGAAATCGGCCCAATGAAGTGAGGAAGCCATGCTGACCAGATCGGCTGAGGCGTCCGGCAGCCCCGTGTCTTCGGCGGAGCCTTTGCGCCAGACGATTCCGGCGCCGCGCGAGGCTTCGATTCCCTGCGCGCGCATGGCATCGTTCGGTTCCACGGCGACAATCGAGTGCAGGCCGCGCGCGGCGAGCATGCGTGTCCAAATGCCGGTGCCGGCGCCGATATCGGCGGCATCGATGCTGGCCGCGTCACGTCCGGTGTAGCTTAGGATCGCCTCCGCCACTTGGGGCGCGTAGCCGGGACGGAACTTCGCGTAGTTGCCGGCGAGATCGGTAAAATCTCCGTGTTTCATCGTCGATAATGCGGGCTGAGTCATGCTGTCACTCGAGCAGGATTTCCCCTTCCCGTGCCAACTTTTCGTACAGCGCCGCGTCTTCCGGTTTGTCGATTTCACCCCAATGGCCATCGATCGCGAGCGTGCCGATTGGAAGATGATTCGCGGCGATCAGCCGGCGCAGCATCCCCGTCATATCCAGGTGATCGCGCTCGGCAGAACTGAGGGAGCTGAGCAGCGCTTCCACCGCGTTCCACGCCTCCGGCGTAAATTTCAGCAGACCCATATATTGCCCTTGAATGTCGTCGATGCTTGCGGTCTTGCCGCCGATCTCCAGCAGCCGGCCGTCTCGATCGATGCGGAAGGTTTCAGCGTCGGACAACGGATCCTGGAAGCGCCGGGTCCACAAGCGACGCCACGCGCGATCGTAGCTGATCACCAATGCTCCGGGGGCATCGATGAGACCGCGGACTAATTCACTGGGATAAAAAATATCGGCATAGCTCACGATGGCCGGACCTGACCGCAGCCAAGCGGTTGCGGCGGCGAGTGACATCACCATGTTGGTTTCGGCCCAGCGATCGTTAGCGAAATACGAGAGGCCGGGATACGCGATCATCTCGGCGCGATAGCCGCGGACGACGCCGATTTCGTCCACGCCGCCCCGGCGGAGAGCCGCGATCTGGCGCTCGATTAACGGTCTGCCCTGAATCTCGGTGAGACATTTTGGCCGGTCGTCGCCGAGACGCTCCATGCGTTTGCCGCGCCCGGCGGCGAGAATCACCGCCCGCATGCCGTAGCCGTTTTCATGCGATGACCGAGACCTTCTGGTTGGAGCAGTCCAGACACAGCTTACGCGCCGTCTGCCATTGCCGGAAGAGGGCTTCGCCCGCGCCGATGACGGCGGGTATGCCGAGCTCGCCCGCGCGGATGGCCATGTGCGAATTCGCGCCGCCGAACTGGGTGACGAATCCGCTGATGTCGCGGGTAAAGATCCAGTCGAACCCGGGATCCGCGCTTAGCACGAAGAGAATCCTTCCCGCGAAGGTCTCGGGTGGGTCGGCGAGAGAAGCCACCGGCGCCGTAACACTCCTGCGGGTCACAAAGTTGGGCTGGCTGGGAGGAAGATGAAACGCGAAAACCTGATCCGGCGACGCGATGACCGGCGGAAGCACGAGATGGCGCGTGAGGGCGTGCCGCTCCTTGCCCTGCTGGATGGAATCGAGCAGCGCCTTGCGCACCGACCCGCTCTCGCTGTACAGCGTCCGGATCACATCGTAGTCCAGAAATGCGCAATCTTCCACGGAAATGCCATGGTCGGCGCCCAACTGGCGGATGAGCGACAAGGCCTGGCTCAGGCTCCTGGTGAACACGAATTTCGCATATTCGCGGCCCTCGATGCCGGCTTGGATGAACTCGATCAAGTTCAAGACCTCGATTTCGAGCCCATGCTCCTTGAGCAACTCTTCGATGCGCCGCAACTGGCCAATGGATAGCGCAAAGCGCGGACGCGGCTCCGCCGGAGGCCGGGGGCGGGACCAATCGAAATAGAGATCGGGCGCTTCGTCGTAGCGCGGCGACAGGATGTCATAGGTTCCAGGCCGCAGATGGCCGTAGCATTCCAGGAAGTCCTCCTTCGAAAGACGCGCGAAATCCCGTCCAATACGTGAGCCCACGGTATCGACGCTCGCCATGAACGTGGTGGCCTCTTCGGGGCTGAGCACGCCCACCTCGACGAAGGATTGCAGCAACTGGACCGCGATGAAACCGGCGCGCGCGAGACCGGCGAACGGCAGCGTGCCGTAGCGCTTGCAGTCCTCGATCAGCCAATAGATGCGGCTGATTTTGTCGAGCTCGGCGCCGCGCACGGCGGAAAAGCGCTGGTCCAATAAGTCGATTTTTTCGCGGTCCCTCCGCCACAACGCGGTTTCGCCATGGATGACACGATTGGTGAGGCGGCGTAGCGCGCTCGCCAGCTCAGCCCGATCTTCGGGAGAAAATCCGTGTCCGGCGAGCCGGCCCATGCGCGCCGGCAAATCGAGCGTGTAGCAGGAAAAAATAATCTCAAATTCGACCTTGTCGTGCAGGTGCGGTTCCGCCAGTAGGCGGTCAATGTAGTAATTCACCAGGCGTCCGGCTAGCTCGTCGGGTACGTCACGGGGCACGAAGGAGTTGAAGCTGACGCGCACGTCGATGAAGGGCAGACCGCAGAAGCTGACCAGCAGCGGAAAACTGCGCAGATTCTTGTATCCGTAATTGTCCCGCTGATAGGCCCAGATCGCGTCGGTGATGAGTTCGCAATACAGCGACAACGAGAGGGGCCAGGGACGCACGCCGACGATTTCAGCAGGATTCCAATCCGGCATCACGCCGAAGATCGCACGGCTGCCGTGCAGGTAGGGGTGCGGACGGCTCAGCAATTCGACCTTGCGCGCCACATCGGCGAGCGCGGCGCCGACCTTTTCATCCGCCGCCGGATCATGGGAACCCGTGCTGAGAGGGCGGACTTGCAGAAGCCAGACTTGACCGTCTTCCCCGATGGCGAACTCCACGTCGAGCGCATCGCAAGCCAGAAGTGTTTCGAGCTCGCGGACCAGAGCGATCACTGGGGCGAGCGCCCGTGGGCAAGCATCCGTGTGTGATTTGAGGCAATAGAAGGTCTTGAGGTCGTCGCCCACGCCGGCAGTGACGCGATTGGTTTGGCCGGAATGGTCATCGTAATTGACGATGAAATAGGGGCCGCCTTCCGGGCTGCGAGAAAAGACCACTCCCGCCAGCGCGACGCGCTCCAGCATGGGCTGCACGAAGATCTGGTCGTCGTCGCACGCGCGATGATCGAATGACTCGATGACGCGCGCGATGGCTTGCGCTATGGCCTCGTCGCCCGCTACGCCCAGCACTGAGTCATACTTTCCGGCCTGGCTCCAGGTAGCGCCATCCTCCGAACGCGCGCTGCTGCGAACGATCACGCGATGGGAGCCCCAGGGCTGCGCGCCAATTGCAGCCAGCACCCGGCCTGAGTCCGAGCGCCAATCGCCGGCCGAGAATCGGACCTGGGGCAGAACACGTCCGCTTTCGAGCAGCGGGGCCAGAGCTTGCAGGGATTCGGCCTTCGTTCCAAACTTGACCGGGGCTTCGGCTTTCGGCGGCCGGCCGTTTTGCCCGCCGCAGACCGTCAATATCCGGTCTACCGCCGTGGCGACGTCGAGCGTACCGTAATTGTCGAGGATCAGGTCAGGCGCTTGCGGAGTTTCCGCCGGGATGTCCAAACCAACCACGTTGCGCGGGTCGCCGTCGCGGGTGCTCGTGTAGAGGCCCTTCGGATTCCTGCGCCGCAGCTCTTCGATGGGGACACGGAGGAAGATTTCGCGATAGCCCGGGATGTTCTCGCGATTCCAGCGTTGCACATCATGGAACAGCGAGATGGTAGCGCAGACCACGTCAGCGCCTTGTTCGGCCAGCAAGCGGCACAGCCGCGCGTTGCGCATGGCCGAGCGCCGCCGATCCTGCGGCGCGTGATCGAGATCTTCGGCGATCGCGGAACGGAGGGCGTCACCGTCCAGAAAAGTTACCGAGCGGCCCGAGGCTCGCAGCCGCGCCGACAGTTCCTGACCCAGCGTGGTTTTTCCAGCACCGGACAGGCCGGTGATCCAGAAGACTCTACCGGGCGAGGAAAGCTGACCAGAATTCTCTTGACGCTCCATCGCTCAAGTAAACAAAGCACTTTCCCGTCCCGAGCCCTGATCGCCAGCGGTACGCAATAAACCTGCTACTAGTTAAGCACATTAGCCAATGAAATGTTACGATAGCCCTACTTGCGCGGCTCGGTCGTGGCCGCGAAACCCATTCATCCGCGCGCTAAAGAAAAATCGAGGGGCGGGGAACTCCCACCCCTCGACACGGTCCGGGAAAATCAGGCGATCTAAAACTGGAAGCGTGCGATGAGCTGTCCGCTCCGGGGTTGGGCGCCGGCGCCCTCTACGTAGTTGACGAACCCATAGCCCGCCGATAACAGGCCGCAAGTGCTGCCGATGCAGTTGCCGTGCGACGGCAGAGTTTCGGGAGTGGTGGAGGGAAGGCCGAAGATTCCGACGCCATTGGCAGGGAGCGAGTAGAACAGCCGGTTGAAGATGTTCTGGAATTCGGCGCGAATCTGGAGCGTCATGCGTTCCTTTATGCGGAAGATGCGGCCGAAGCCCAAGGACTCGGCGGGCTGGCGCTGCCAGCGGAAATTGTTGAGGTAGGGCGAGGTCTCGCCGAACTGGCCGGCAGGCGCATCCGTCCAGGCAGCCGGATTGAGCACCAGTTGCGTGGTGGGATCGAAATGGGAATTGGGATTCACCAGGAACAACGGCTGACCGGGTACGAGGTTCTGGAACGTGGTGCCGCCGCCCCACAGCGCGGGGTTGTTGGCGGGTCCAACGCCCAACTCCGTTAGAAGGTTGTTGTTGGACGGAGGCGTCCGGATCAATACGCCGCTCTGGTAGCGCAGCAGTCCGCTCAAGGTCCAATCGCGCGTCGCCCAGGACAATGCGCTGGCTCCCTTAAAACCGCCCTCCCATTTGGGAGTGGTGTAGGTGAAATTGATGATCAACTCCTGCGGAATATCGAAGCCGGAAATCTGCTTGTCGATGGCAGGGTCGAAGATGTCGTTGATCAGCGGAGCGTTCGGAGTCAGGTACGAGGTATTCGAGTTGACGCCGTTGGTCAGCTCTTTCTGATAGGTGTAGGCGACGCCGGCAGTGAGTCCGTGCGAATAACGCTTGGTAAACTTCACCTGCAGCGAATCGTACCAGGTGTCCCCATCCGGAGGGCCAAGGAACGGCGGGATGCCGCCATACCATTGCGGTTCTGGGACCAATGCGGCGATCAGCGGTTCTGAGCTGGGGAATCCCGGGTACACGTTATTCGGATTAGCCAAATTCGGGAAGCGGGCGATGACACTGGGAGAACTAATCGGCGTAAGCAAAAGCTGCTGATCGGTCGGGTTTTGGATGTTGATCCCATATTGCGACTGCAACGTCTGTGGCGACACACCGTTGTAATTCATAGTGGCCAGCAGGGGCGCGGTCCACCAGGTTCCGCGGTTGCCGACATAGGCCGCTTCGATAACCATGTCTTTGGAAAGCTCTCGCTGGAAGCCGATGCTCCATTGGAAGATTCGGGGAAGCCGGGCGGCGTTGGGAGCGATGGAAATGAACGGTGAGCTCGGTGGGACCACGCCGGGCGCCGCTGCGGCCGGGTACTCCGGAGTATTCGGATTGTAGAAGCTGTTAAATGTAAGGACCGGATTGCCATAGACGTTTCCGGGTGCATATGGATCTCCGTTCTTAAGAATCGCGGCGGGCAATCCATAGCCCGGAGAACTCAACGAAAGGAAGTCCGGGACGCTGACGTTTAATCCGGCCTGATCCGCTCCGGCGGCATAATTGATCGCGCCCCCAGCGCGGAAGACCGTCTTGGGTGTAATCTGCCAAGCGACGCCTAGATGAGGCCCAATCGAAAACGGATAGGGGCTGGCGAACGTACAGTGGCAGGTGGTTCCGTACTCTACAGTGCCTAGCCGGTCGCCGATCGTCGGGTTAGGCTCGTTGAACACAGCATTCTGCATACGGCCATGTTCTTCGTTCCACAATGTCGCATAATCCCAACGCAGGCCGAGCTCCACCGTGAGCGTATGAGTGACTTTCCAACTGTCTTGGAGATAGAGCGAGTAGGAATGCATGCCCAGCCGCGTACCTGTCTCGGGCGGAGCCACTTGCAAGCCGTCGGCCAAGCCCAGCAGGAAACTCGCATAGCCCATTCCGCTGCTGGCGTAATT
>JASHQT010000260.1 GCA_030039005.1 Bryobacteraceae bacterium | reverse complement strand
GAGCGATCTAGGCGGAAGGGCGCGCTGGCGCCGGTGCCGTTCGCGGAATTGGCAAGAGTGCCGGCGGCGGCGAGAAAAGCCGGGCCGAGTCCGTTGACGCTGGGCGTATTCGGGTATGCCCAAAACGCCGGCTCGCCCTCCGGATTCATTGCGTACGGATAAGTTCCGAAGTAGTGATCGAACGAGATGTTTTCCTGGAAGATCACCACCAGGTGCTGGATCGGCGTAGCCGGACCTGCGGTGGGGGCGGGTGTTTGCGCGTTCGCGGGACTCCCGGTGATCAAAGCCCCGGCGATCAAAGCCCCGGCAACCAAAGCCTCGCCGAGGAAAGTGGACAGACGGATTCGCATAGGTTTCCTTTCCAAGTTGTACAGCGTGAAATCTCCCTCGACCTGCTTTGAGGTAGAACGCTTGAGTATACGGAGGGAGTGTGAACGCTGAATGAATCTTCAGTGAACCGTTGATGAGACGGCTGTGTCGAACAAATGAACGGATGGCGCCGTCCGTCATTCAGGCAGCGCCGCTTCCGCTGCACCGGTCAGTGATGCCCGTGCTCGCTCGCGTGATGCTTGCTCGCCTCGTCGGAGTGATGCTCGGCGTGCGCTTCATGACCCTGTGCCACCTGCGCGTGATGACCGGCTGCCTGATGGTCGCCACGTTCGTGGTGGTCGGCCGCCGCCTGATGATGCTGGGCGGCATGCTCGTGATGTTCTGCGGCTTTGCGGTGATGTTCCGCGGCTTGTTGTGACATGGGATTGCCTCCGCGCTGGATCATATCCACGGCGAATTGCAACAGCGTGACAGTGAGGTAAAGAATGCTTTCCAGCGTCCGGTACAGCGCTAAAATCGCAATGCGGCCCGCCCTAGGGGCTTCCCTTGCGTCTTGCGCGGGCAGCCGAACTCGCGATATCCTTCCGTTGTCCGGAGGTTCCCTGAAAATGAAGCCCCCTGAAATGAATACGGCCCGCCCGAAAACCCTAGGCTTTGCGTTACTCGTTGCGGGGCTCGCGCTCGGCGCGATGCCGCTCGCGGCCCATCACTCCTTCGCCTCCGAATACGACGACACCAAGCCCGTGAAATTTTCCGGCGTGGTTACCAAAGTGGAGTGGATGAATCCCCACATCTGGTTCTACGTCGATGAAAAGAAGCCGGACGGGACGGTTACGCACTGGGCCATCTCCGGCGGCGCGCCGGGGCAGCTCATGCGGCGTGGCATAACAAAGGATGTGATCCAGGTTGGCATGACGATCGATGTCGAGGGATTTCGCGCCAAAGACGGTTCCAACAACGCCAACGGCACCAAGGTGACGTTCCCTGATGGACGCCAGGTGTTCACCGCCAGCGGCGAATCGGACTCCAAGGGCGACAGCAAGAAATAAGCCGGGGAGGAGGCCCACCATGAACAGACCACGTACCCTTTCCATCGCATACCGTCTTGCCCTCGGCGCGCTGTTCGCCGGGCTGGTTCTATTGCCGGCGCGGCCGCGGCCCCAGAACGCCGAGACATCCGATGCCAAGACATCGGACGCGGGCGCGATCCCGCGAACCCCCGACGGCAAGCCCGATTTCAGCGGCGTCTATGAATGGCCCAAAGCACACGGCGGCGATCGTTGCCGCTGCTCGGCCACCGTGTTCGATCACAAGTTAATGGCTCCGTTCAAGCCTGGCGGCGAGCCATTCTTCGAACCCCCCAACGGCGACCCGCGCCACGATGAGCCGCGCGCGTTCTGCATGCCCGCCGGTTTTCCGTCCGGAATGCTTTCGGCCAACGCCGTCCAGTTCGTCCAAAACAAAACCTATCTGGTAATCGTGCACGAATTCCAGCGTATGACGCGCATCATTCCCTTGGACGGCCGCCCGCATCGCGAGGGGATGGAGCCGGGATATTTCGGCGATCCCGTCGGGCACTGGGAAGGCGATACGCTGGTGATCGAGAGTACGAATTTCAAGCGCTGGGGTTTGGACGACTATTACTACACTGACCGGAACCAGTACCGCATGCACAGCGATGCGCTGCGCACCATCGAACACATCCGCTGGCTCGACGCCAAGACGCTTTCCTATGCGCTGACTATCGACGACCCCAAGGTTTTCACCGCGCCCTGGACCCAGGATTTCACCATGGCCTACCATCCCGATTGGGACAAGGCGGGGTTGTACGAGTACGTGTGCGAGGAGAACAATCGCTGTCCCGGCGGCAAATGCCAGCCTGTTAAATGAGCCGCGACCAAATCGCACCGAGCCGCATCAGACTCTGAGGCGCGACCGCTGTTACAAAACTGAGCCGCGACCGAACGCCCTGTTAAGGGCCAAGGGAGCGGTGCTAATAAGGAGCTCATTCAAAGCATGAACACCCGTAAGCTGGGCAGGTCCGGGATCGAAGTCTCTCCCGTTTGCCTCGGCGGCAACGTCTTCGGCTGGACCGCCGATGAGCCCACGTCGTTTGCCATCCTCGACGCCTTTGTGGACGCCGGCTTCAATTTCATCGATACCGCCGACGTCTATTCGCGCTGGGTGCCCGGGCACAAGGGCGGGGAATCGGAGATCGTGCTGGGCAACTGGTGCAAGCGCCGCGGCAATCGCAAGAAGGTGATCCTGGCCACCAAGGTCGGCATCGAGCTCGCCCCCGGCAAAAAGGGCCTTTCCAAAGCGTACATTCTGCGCGAAGTGGAGGACTCGCTTCAGCGCCTGCAAACCGACTATATCGACCTGTATCTGTCGCACATCGACGACCAGGGCACGCCGCTCGAAGAAACGCTCGAAGCGTACCAGCAGTTGATCCAGCAAGGCAAGTTGCGCGCCATCGGAGCATCGAACTACAGCGCCGAGCGGCTGGCCGAATCGTTCAGGATCGCCAAGCAACACGGCCTGCCGCGCTACGAATGCTTGCAGCCGCACTACAATCTCTACGAGCGCGCGGGCTATGAAA
>JASHQT010000259.1 GCA_030039005.1 Bryobacteraceae bacterium | reverse complement strand
TCAAGGCAAACTGGACGGCGCGTTCTTCGGCTTCGAGTCCGGCGTTAAAGCCGCGCCGGGCTTTGGCTTTGCTGCCGGCAGCTTGCGGATCTGGGCGAAATATTGCTCGACGTACTGCTGATACGCCAGCGGCACTTCGTCGCGGTTGATCTCGCCGCCCGCATCCGTGTGCGTGGCGTTCTGCTGAGAATATTGGGTCTTCAACTGCTGCTTGCCGGGCGAAACCTCCACCATCATCTCGCCAGAAATATTGGCGGCGCGTTTGCCGATGATTTCGCTGATCTTGCCCATGGCAGCCAGTTCGGCAGCTTCGCGCGCGGCCTTGTCGCCGTCCTGCCGACCGATGCCGCTCTTGCCGTCCGGCGAATTGGGTTGATTGTCGCTGCGGCCTTGGCTCTTGCCCTGGGATGCCTGCTGCGTTCCACCCTGCTGCTGCTCGCCCTCCGAACGCGACTCGGCGCTTGCGTCGGCCTGCTCCTGGCCGGGCGACTTCGGCGCGCCGTCCTGCTTGTCAGCTTGCGGGTTGCGCGTGCTCGCCGATTGCGACGAATCGTTCGGCCGTCCGCCGGGTTGGTTGGACTGCGGCTTCATCTTCGCCAGCAGATTCGATAACGCGTCGCGCAGCTTGCTTGCCAGACTTGAGTCCTGGCTGGAATTGCCGGATTGGTTGGGATCTTTCGAATCGCCCTTGCCGTCCTTCGATGCGTTCTGCTGTCCGGACTTCGGGTCCGCCCCCTGCGATGGATTGGCGCTCTGATCGCTCGGGCGTGAAGGATCGCCCTTCTCGCCCGAATCGAGCGGATTCGTCCCCGGCGGCAATTGCTCGGTGTTGGTGGCGTCGGCCTTGGCCGCGCCATCGGGAGACGTGCCGGTATTACTCGCCTCGGGATCTTCCACGGACTGCCGGGCCGCGTCCGCAGCCGGGTCGCGCTCGTTGGTGTTCGCGTTCCATTGCTCGACGCCCGGATCGCGTTGACCATCGCGATCGCCAGGCGTGCTTCCCCGGCGAGCATCGGCCACCTGCGAATTTCCGAACAGCCCGTCGAAACGGATGTGGACCAGCGGAGAGCCGAGATCCAGGCTACGCTCGATGCCGTAGCGCAGTCCGAACATGCCGAGCGCCACCGCCGCGAGCGCCAGGTTCGCATACGCGCTGCGCGGCATCCGGAAGGGCACCCCGCGCCGAATATCAGCCGATCGCGCCAAATCCTCCGCCACCCGCCGCTGCTGGTCAACGAATTCGGGCGAAGGCGCGCGATCCCGATGATCGCCGAAATAATAAGCGGTCGACAGCGCGTCATGGAAGCCGAGCTCGCGGTCGATGGCTTGCGCCACTTGGTAGGAGGAACGCAATTCGGTGCGCGAGCGGTAGGCGCCGGCCGCGAGACCCGCGGTGAACAGCAACACAATCCAATACCAGCTCAGGATTTGTGCGCCCGCCACCAGCAGCAGGATCATGCCACCGAGCGCGATGACGCTCGCGAAGGACGCCGCGTGGATGGCTAGGTGAGAAACCTGACGCAGGCGGCCACGCCGGATTAATTCGTGCAAAGCCCCGCGCCGGTCAGCCACCTAACAATTATGGCAGAGACTTACCGCCAAAGCTCTATTTGCGTCCGCGCGAACTCCCTGACGATATCCTCCGCGAGCGGATGTAGGCCGTCGCGAACGACGAATTTTCCGTCCACCGCTACATCGCGAACCGCACTGCGCTCGGCCGAGAAAACGACGTGAGCGAGCAGGGACCCGGGATCAGCCCCCGCGAGCGAAGGGTCGTCCAGCGCGACGGTGAAGAAGTCCGCCGGACGGCCCGGCTCCAGGCTGCCTCCTGGCGCGCCCAGGCTGCGAGCGCCCGCCTCCGTGGCGCAGGAAAACACTTGCGGCGCTGTCAGGAGGGCGCGTTCGAGCTTGGCGATCCGCAAGTGATATTCGAGCGATCGCGCATCTTCGAGCAAACCGATTTGCACGTTGCTATCGGAGCCCAACGAGACCGCGGCGCCCGCCTGCCACAGCCGGTCCGCCGGAACCGTTCCATCGCCCAGATTGCGTTCGGTAGTGGGGCAGGCGCAAACAGTTGCGCCGGCGCGTCCAAGGGCGGAAATTTCGTTCTCAGTGACGTGAATGGCGTGCACGGCCGTGAACCGCGGGTCCAATATTCCTTCTCGAGCAAGCAGCTCTACGGGCCGCAGACCGTATTCCGCCACGCAAGCGTCGACGTCCGCCGGCTGCTCGGAGACGTGCATGTGCAGAGGGAGATCGTTCGAGCGCGCGTATTCGGCCACCTCGCGCAGATAATCGAGGGGCACGGCGCGGAGGCTATGGGGTGCAACTCCCACCCACACATATCCGGGATTGGTGGGGTGGGCCAGGCTCTCGCGCAATTCTTCGGTGTGGGCAATGAAATCCTCGGGTTGCAACGTCAGAAAGGCCGCCTGTCCGGGATGATGGGGCTTTCCCCAACCCGAGCGCGCATAGGCGGCCCGCAGTAAGGCGATGCGAACACCGACATCCTGCGCCGCCAAAATCACGAGTCCCGCCAGCGCATTGCGCTCCCATCGCGGCCCGGCGTTGCCATGCACATAATGGAATTCGCCCACGGTGGTGATGCCGCTGAGGACCATTTCGAGAAACGCCATGCGTGAGGCGTGGTACAGACCTTGGGGCGAGAGCCGGTTGGCGGCGAAATACATGCTTTCGCGCCAGGTCCAGAACGAATCGTGCCGAGCGCCGCTTCGACGCTCGGTGCGCCCGCGCAGGACGCGCTGAAAGGCATGGGAGTGTCCGTTGACCAGGCCGGGCAGCATGGCCTTACCGGCCAGACGGTGGGCCTTTTGCAGGTCTTCCGGCGCGGAAGAAAGCCGCAGGATGTGGCCGCGTTCATCGGCGAAGATCGCCAGTCCCGATTGAAACGCACCACTGATATAAGTCAGATCCGGCAGCCAGCCGCTCTCGGTGGCAGAGGTCACCAGACCAGCGTAACGCGCGGGCTCTACACGACAACTCTAGGCGGCGAATTTCAGGCTTTCGAGCGAGCCGGCATTCCTCTCGCCGATCTCGGTCAACACGCCCATCGAAACCCCGACCAGCCGCGTGGCCGTGTTGATCCGAACGTAGGAAGGCAGATCTTCCTGCGATTCGGCGAGAAACTCAGCGAGATAGAGCAAGGAGGGCAGCGGCAACGAGGAGCGTTCCGGGCGATGATGCCAACGCACGGCCTCGACGATTTCCAGCGGGAATTTCCACTGCGTAAGAGTCTCGGCGCCCAATTCGGCGTGCGAGCGTCCGGAAAGGCACTTCTCTACTTCCACCAGCGGACAACCCGCGTCGGTGAGGCGCTGGAAACGCTCCTGGAACGCCACCGGCATCATGGCGAACGCCAGCCGTCCGAGATCGTGAATCAAGCCGGCGAGGAAGGCCTGCGCGGGCTCGATCTTCACCGCGGCGTGCATGGCCACCAGTTCGGCGATCTGGGCGACATCCAGGCTGTGGTTCCAGATCCGGTGGGACTGCGGCGAGGAGAAATTCCCGCGGATGGCGGCGGCCAGCAGCACGCGGCGGGCGGTTTCGGTGCCGATATAGGAAACCGCGTGAAAGATGCTGCCGATCGGCTGCCGGGGGCTGTAATACGCCGAGTTCGCAGTCTGGATCAGCCGGCCGGCCAGCACCGGATCGAGCGAAGCCACTTCCTCCAGTTCGCGCGGGCCCACCTCGGGGTTGGAAACCTGCCGCACCACCTCGCGCGCCGCGCGCGGGAACACCGGCAGCCGTTCCACCACCCGACTCACATCGGCGCGGCTGGTGACCTGCAAGTAGGTCATCATGGCCTCCACCGAGGAGTTCATGCATTGATCGGTCAGCTCGCCGTCGAACAGAGGCTCGGATTCGAAATACTGGTCGAAATCGTCGCTGATCTCCAGCACCGCGACAATCTTGCCCATCGTAGGATCGGCGATGGGGCGGCGGCCCCAAAGCGTCTCCAAAACGGTTTGCACCTGCTCCGGCACAATCGGCTGCTCGCCTTTGGTTTCCAGATGCATTTCGGCCAGCAATCGCTGCCGAGCATGATCGTCCACCAGAACTTCGGGGACGTGATGCGCCAGCGCGGCTTGCTCCACTAAATGCCGATCCGGTTCGGAAAGCCCGATCGCGCTCGCCAGCTCGCTGGACCAGGCCGCCACGCGCAAACAATGCGCTCGGATCGCTTCATCGCCCCGGGCCTCCGTCATTTCGGCCACGTGGTTCGTCATGAAATTCTCATCGACCAGGGTCTCAGAAAGTGTGGAGTCCGCCGGAGCATCACTTTCGCCATTCTTCCCTTCCTGCCAAGCCCAAGCCATTGATGCAGTTCGCTCTCAGCCGCCTTATCGAGCTTCCGAGGCAGCGGTTGAAGAAAACTCACCCTAGGCTGTGGATAGGGAAACGGCTGACTCGCTCGCTGCTCAGGCACCGTACCCTTGTATCGAAAGGTCTATCCCGAGCCGCTCTAGCCCGGCGATGCGATAAGCCTCCATGAGAGCGCCTAGCCCCGCGTCGTATATTGGTGCGGTCACGGGCATTCCTGCTTCTGACTGCAGCCGCTCACCGAATCGCGCTCTCAGGATTCGGCTGCCGAACACACCGCCGGCGTAGCTCATTACCGGTTTTTCGCCGTCCGCAAACAACTGGCCGCGCACCGCCTTGGCCAGCAGCACCAGCTCCCGCGCCGCAGCGTCGAAGATTTCGAGCGCCGCAGGGTCGCCGCTTTCCGCTGCCTGGTTGACCAGCAGCGCGAAACGGGCGACGCGTGGCCGTTCGAATTCGGCCGTATAACAACGATGCAGAAGATCGTTCATGTTTCGCGCACCGGTGGCATCTAGCAAACGGGCGCGCAGCGAAGTGGGGCCGCCCCAGCCTTCCTCCCAGCGCAACGCCGCCCGCAGCGCTTCGCGGGCCATCCAGAAGGCGCCGCCTTCATCCCCGAACAGGTAGCCCCATCCGCCGACCCGCGCCGTGCGCCCCGCAGCATTACGTCCGAAGGCGATCGACCCGCTGCCGGCGATCACCACGATTCCCGGTTTGCCGCCCGTCGCGCCCGACCATGCGACTGCGGCATCGTCAGTCACCAGCATCCGGTCGCTCGCGAGAATTTGGCGGACGGTCGCTTCCTTGTCCGCGGTCCCTCCGCTGAATCCGAGACAGGCGCTGGCGAATCGCACCTGGCCGGCATTCAATCCGGCTTGCCGGCAAGCGTCGCGCAGGGAGGCGCGAAGGGCGATCACGAACCTGCCCGGGCCCTCGGACGCGCCCGCGTAATTGCTGGGACCCCCGCGGCCAATGCCCAGCACCCGGCCGGCCTCGTCGCCGATCACCGCCCGGGTGCCGGATTGGCCGCCGTCGACGCCTAGGTAATATTGGCTCATAGCGGGCGCTACTGAGTGCGATATAGGTGCTTTTCGCCTGAAGTGCCTACCAGCGTCAAGCCCCAAAAACTGGGGTAGCGGAGGAAATCGTCAGCATCCGGATCGCTGGAATTTACAACTAGGTAATGCACCCCCCGCGCCTTGAATTCCGCGGTGGCTGCTATGCGCAAGCTGGCGCGGATGGCCTGCCGGGACTCGGCGGGCTCATCGGAAAGCATGCTCCATTCGCCGGAGGCAGCGGCGCCCTCCAGCTTCATTCTGATATCGCCGGCATCGTCGGAAGATTCCACCACCACCGCACTCACGCTTTCGAGCTTTCCCAAATCGACTTCGATGTACATCCCCGGCGCCGCCGGCTGCCAGCTTCGCCACCGCGTCACAGGACTGTTGTCGAACGCCAACTGCACCTCCCAGGGGTTGGGGTGTGCAGTGAGACGCCAGACCGGATTGCGCGGTAGTTCGTTGGCCCCGCTGAAAATGCGCAACTCCGCCACGGACCAGAAGTTGTCGGGCAGGCTCGCAGTCTGGACCACGCGCAGTTTGCGCAGCTCGCGCGAAGCAAAATCGAACTCGAATCTGCGCCGGGGCTGATAGTCGGGGACCAGCGGCGTCCACAAAATGTCTTGCAGCACCTCGTTCGCGGCGCTTTCGTAGCCGATCCGCAGATCGCGCGGCAGATACGATTGCCCGCCCTGGCTGATGGCGAAGACCGGCTGGCCGGGAGGAACGATCGAGCCGATCATGCGGGCCGCGGCATATTCGGGATCCCGCCGGAGATATTGCTCCTCGGGCTCCAAACGCAACGCGGCCCGGACGGGCACCTTTTCGATCCGCAGCGCGCCCGGCGCGCAGTAGTGTTTGTATACCGAGGGCAGGCAAAGCATCAGGTTCAGTACCGCCACCGTGGGCAGCAGCCATGAAACCTCCGCGATGGCGAGCGCGAGCGCGACCGAAACGAGAGGAACCGCGGGAATCAGGAAGCGCGTGCCGATATTTTGAAAATAGGCGGCGGCAAAGATGGCGGCCGCCAGCAGCACTTGGCGGCCGGGGCGATAACGCAGCGCCAGCAGTCCGAGCGGGGCCAGCAGGAAAAGCGGCCCCAAAAAACCTTGCACCTGGTCGCCGTGCACCGTGATCTGGAGTGGAATTTCCCAACGGCTGTTGAGGCCATACGTGCTTAACGACCGGCGCCAGCCATCTTCAAACGAAACGTGTACGTAGGGATTGGGGAAAATCCGGTTAGCGAGGGGCGAGACGGGATTGGCCACCTCGATCCAATCCTTCACCATCCACGGCAGCACGCACGATACCGCGATTGCGGAAACCGCCAGCACCGGAAGGAGCACAGGCTGCCGGGCGCGCCACAGCTTCCAGGCGACGAACCCGATGGCATACGGCACGGCCAGGAGAGCCGTGTACTTGACCTCGTAGCAGAAACCGGCGAACAGCCCGATGAGAACCAGCATCCTCGGATTCCGATTTTCATCCCAGACCTGAAGCACGTAGAACAAAGCGAAAACGTATGCCGCGAGCGCGACGTCGATATAGGCCGTGCTCGCGTCTTCGAGCACGATCGGGCAGGCGAAGGTGAACAGCGCCGCCGCCGCGCCAACTTCCGGCCGCGAAATCCGCTTGCCATAGCAGACGATCAAAAACGCCAACGTCACCAGGAAAACAAAGTGCAAAAGGCTGGCCGCCGAGTGCCGTCCGAAATCGAAGGCAAAAAAATACAGCAGCTCGACGCCTTGCGAGAGGTTCATGTAGACGTTCGTGGTGATCCACGGGAATCCGTGAGCGTGCTGGTATCGGATGACTTCGCCCAAGTGATACGCCATGGCGTCGGAACTGTGCTCGGGCGCCAGCGCGTTGAAGAACCCGATGTATGTAAAAATGGCGAAGCCGACGCCGAAAATCCAGCGCCAGGTTTGGGGAAGCGGCGGGAAGGTTTTCTTCGACGGCCGAAAGACGCCGGAATAGGCCGCGTATGCGAGGATCGCAAGCGCCAGTGCCCACAGAACTCCGTGATAGACCAAGCGCAGCGCGCTCAAGACGAACATGATGGCGCTCAAACACGCCGACCCGCTCATGAACGCAAGCAAACGCGCTTCCCACTGATCCAGCGCCAGCTTCAGCCCGCGCAGCAGCAGTATGCCCAGCGACCACGCGGTTAGCGCCGTGAACGCGGCGCCAAACAGAGCCGGAACGGCATGAATCACGGTTTCAATCCTAGACGCAGCAGAATTACGCCGTACTTCATGTGGTCCCGTGGCGCGACGTAAACCTTGTCGATGGACATGGCCAGCGTGGCCTCGGAATCCGCCGAAATCCAAGCCGGCGGCACCACCTTTTCGAAATGCTTCATGCCGGGCGTCTCGTAACAGACCTTCTCCAGGACCTGGTTGTTCACCAGATAAGCGATCTCCACTGGCCCGGTGGTTTTCAATCCATCGTCCCAGATCGCAAAATCCGCGAGGAACCTAAGATTGCCGGTGGAGACTACAAGCGCCCGGACCGTTGGATTTTGGGCGGTCCAGCGGAAGAACGGATTGCTCAGCGGGTAGACATCCTTCGCGATACGCGGATTGGCGCCGGGATCGCTCATCTCCACCATCATCGATTCCGGACCGGGATTGAAACCCTCCAGCGGATGGCGTTGCTCGGGCGGAGCGTAGGTTTCGGGAAGGCGGTCGCAGCCGGCCAGGAAAAGGGCCGCGATCAGGACCAACGTGACACCCACCGGGCCTGGAAGGCAGGTCGTACGCGCGCCGGAATGGGTGGGGTGCGGGGCGGTCCAGGAACAGCCGGAAAGAATCAAGCTCATATTATGGCAGGCGCGGACGGGGAGGGAGAGCAGATTCGCATCATCGAATCCGGGTCCAAGCCCGGCGCCGTACACAAACTTTTACATGCTTGCGCGCTTCGCCCCGTCTACTCTGAAAAGGTTATCCTCTGATATGACTCGTATGAAACACCCGCTCCGGCGGGTTGGGGTTCGGGCCCTCGCTTAGACTCATGAAAACAAACTCGCTTCTTCTTGCTGTACTCGTCGCCTGCTCGTGGCATCTATCCGCACAGACGCTTGTTTCGAGCGGCGACGCCAAATTATCGGGCACCTACTATGTGCGGGAGGTATTGTATTTCTACTCCGTCGTGGACACCGACCTGGCGGAAACCATCAGCGTGCAGGGCACCATGAGCTTTGACGGCGTGGGCGATTACTCGTTCACCGGCACGGCCCTGGACAGCGCGGAAACTCCCACGGTGGAGGCGCAGCAGTTCACCTCGGCCGGGACGTATGTCATCGACGGAGGCGGACAGGGCTACATCACCGGCCTGGAATTTCCCGGCGACCAGATCATCGGAATGGTGTCCGGTAACGGCGTCTTTATCGGCAGCGCGGTTGGCACCGCCAACGGCTATAACGACCTGTTCATCGCCGCGCCCATCGGCTCGACGAGCGCCACCAATTCCACCCTCAGCGGCTCCTACAGCGTCGCGTACTTCGATCCCACGGTACCCGGCGACGCGCTGTTCAACATGACGGCCAATGGAAGCGGAAGCATCGGGAACGTGAGCGTCACCACCTACAGCGGCAGCAGCTCGACGGCGGGCACCGAAAGCCTCACTGGCGTAACGTACAGCTTCGCCAACGGCGCCGCCCAGCTCAATCTCGGAGGCAAGCGCACCAGCTCCAACCTGGTGGCGGGCACCGAGCTGCTGTATATCTCGCCCGACGGGAATTTTATCTTCGGCGGCAATTATGACGGCTATGACATGTTCGTCGGGGTGAAGGCGGCCGCCAGTGCGCCGTCGAATTTCGCCGGTCTCTTTTATCAGGCCGGCCTGGATTGGAACACAGCGGCGGCCTTGAATAATTATCCACCGATCGACAGTTATTATGGAGCATTTGATGCGCTTTCGGGGAAAATCATCGGTCACAAAAGATTCTCGGATGTAGCGCCGCAACGCTACTTGAACCTGGATTCCCTGCTGCCTTACGGCGGCTCGACCGACTTCAATTATCTTGATTCCTATACGCTAAATAGCAACGGCAGCTCCGACGACACAGCGTTTTCGCAGCAGTATTGGAGCACCGCCGACGGAACCATCCGCATCGGCTACGGGATCGGACCGTTTCTGGCGCTCAACGTCGCCTTCCAGGCGCCGGCCCTCAGCGGCTCCGGCGTGTATTTGAACGCCAACGGCATGCTGAACGCGGCCAGCTCCGCGCCTTTCACCGCGCAGCTCGCGCCGGGAGAATTTGTAACGCTGTACGGCACGGGACTGGCGCCTGGCACGGCAACGGCGAGCTTGCCGTATCCCGACTCTCTGGAGGGCGTGCATGTATATATGAACAGCATGCCGGCGCCGATCTACTACGCGAGCCCCACACAGATCTCCGTCATTGTTCCTTACCTGATCACTCCCCATGAGGTCGTACAGATCTATGTGGACAATAATGGCTCCACTTCGAATCTCGTCTCTCAATTTACGGGCCTGACCTCGGCCGGTGTTTTCACCAGTCCATCCGGCGGCCTGGGCTATGCCGCGGCCCTGCACGCCGACAATTCCGTGATCTCGCCAGACAGCCCCGCGCAAACCGGCGAAACCATAGAGCTGTACTTAACCGGCTTGGGTGCAGTCCGGCCCACGCTCAACGACGGGACACCGGCGCCGAGCAATCCGCCTGCGGTTACCACCTCCACGCCGCAGGTCTATCTGCTGGATGCCGCGGGGCATTATCAGCAAGCGACAGTGACATTCTCCGGTCTAGCGCCCGGGTACGCGGGCTTGTATCAAATCAACTTCACCATTCCCTCGGGTTTGGCCGCGGGCGACGCGACGCTGGAGGTGGTCGCGCAGGATTCCGCCACCATCCAGGCGCTGCTTCCGTTGGCCAATTAGGCGATCAACTCAGCAGGCGCGGCCGGGCGTCACCGTCAGAATCGGACGTGCAGCGCCACCTGCAGCACGCGGGGACCGAGCGTGGTGGACACCTGCCCGAAATAGGGGCTGTTGATGTCGGTGTTGGGATTGCCGAAATTGACGTGATTGAAGGCGTTGAACGCGTCCATGCGCAGCTCGGCATCCAGCTTGTCTTCGAAGAATTTGAAGTGCTTGGCGAGCGCGATATCCAGGTCGATCTCGCCCGGGCCACGGATGGCGTTGCGTCCGAGCGTGCCTTCAGTGAACTGGCCCACCAGCGCCGCCGCATTCATTTGCGCCTGCTGGTCCAATGCGACCAGCGGCGCGGCGGAAAAGGCCGACGGATTGAAGAAGTAATTGCCGGTGTTGCCGTTGATGGTTTGGTTGTTTCGCGGATTGTACGTGGCCACGTTAGGCAATACCAGATCGGCGCGCACCAGATTGGGATCGCCATCGCCCGCGGGCCCGGGATCCGAATTGGTGGCGCTTAAACCGGCCAGCACGTCCAGCGGGAAGCCGGTGCGCCAAGTCAGAATCGGATATAAGCTCCAACCTTTGGTCAGCAGCTTGGGCCCGCCGTCCCACATTCTGTCGAACGGTAGATCCCAGCCGCCCGAGAAGGTAAGCGATTGGCGCACATCGGTGTCGCCAGAGGCCCAGAAGTAATTCTCGTCGTAATAGGGCACCTGGCTGTTGCGTTCGCGGAAACCCGATACGTTGTCGAGCTCATGCGACCAGGTATAGGCAAACGTATAGAACGTGTTGCCCACCGTGCTATTGGCGTAGCGCCTGGTGAGATTCACTTGCAGCGCGTTGTAATTCGCCACGCCCACGTTCTTGAATTCGAGCATCTGCGAATAAATCGAGTTAGTCGAATCCGGATCGTAAATCCGGGTATTGGAGCCCAGCGGAAACGGATTGATGTCCACGAGCGACGTCAGCTTGTGCGCGTCGTATCCGACGTAGCCGGTCTCCAGAACCATGCCGCCCGGCAGTTGCTGCTGGATGTTCAGATTGTATTGGTAGACGTACGGCGTGCGCAGATGCGGATCCACCAGATAAATGCCGCCGGTGCTACCGATCGGCTCCGAAGAGGCGAAACTGGCCGTGGAAGTCGGCGGCACCGAGGGAAAACCATTGGGCGTGCCGGTAATGTTGGTGCCGAAGGGATTGGAAAGATAGCCGGACGGTCCCGTTTCCGATCCGGTGGGAGCGTTGAAGTACAAGCTAGGCTCGGCATAAAACGGAGGTGAACCGTTGAACTGCAGATTGTCCTCGCCCTTGAGAATGTCGTAAAACATTCCGAAGCCGCCGCGGATCGCGGTTTTGGCATTGCCGAAAACGTCCCACGCGAATCCAAAGCGCGGAGCCCAATTGTCGTAATCCGGGAAGTTGGTGCCCTTGGGCGCCCCCTGGTCGCCCGGAAATACCAAACCCGGAGGCGCGTTGACAAAACGGGTGCTCTGGTCACCCGGAATAAAGCTGAAGGTTCGGCCCTGCGTGTCGTATTTCGGCTCGGCATATTCATAACGAATCCCGAGATTCAACGTCAACCGATTGGTCACCTTGAAATCGTCCTGCGCATAGCCGGCGTACTGATGCGTGCGGATATTGTTCAGAGCGTCGGCGGCTTGGAAATAGTTATCCGGGAGGCCGAACAGGAAGTCCGCCAGGTCCGTGCCGGACCCGACGCTGGTGGACGGGCCGAAGAAAAAGAACGATCCGTTCCCATAGAAATCGTAGGCCGTGTTGTTTTGATAGGGCGAAAAGTAAAAGCCGAATTTCATATTGTGCCGGCCGTGGGTCCACGTCAGATTGTCGTAGTAGGCATAGATGGTGTTGAAGAACGTGGTGGGGCCGAACGGCGCATAGCCGAAGGCTGTCCCGGTACCGGCGAAATAAAGATCCGGTGGTCCGGTAATGATGTCGGGCGTGATGTTGATCCCCAGTTCGGCCGGCGTCACCTTGCTTGCCGAGCCAGTCGGCACGTATTGATCCGTATCATTGCGGACGGCGCTGACTCTCGCCTCGTTCAATAGGGACGGCGTGAAGACGTGCGTGTAGTTGAGGATGGCCGAATAGCTCTGCAAATACGTCGCCGTGTTGTATCCATTCG
Organism: Bryobacteraceae bacterium; assembly: GCA_030039005.1. The sequence goes on along the minus strand of JASHQT010000259.1, from coordinate 24,179 downwards.
TCGTCAGATAGCCGGTTTCGGCGTTGCCGTTGCTATAGGGACTGGTCTCATACGTATCGCGGGACGTAAAGGTGGCAGAAACCGTGTCGCGGCTGGAGAGCATGTAATCGAGCTTGCCCAGGTACTCGTTGTCGTTGGTGATCGCCGGAGCCGTGGGGAAAAGATAACCCGTGGGCGAAGTGGGAATCAAACCGTATTTGAAATACGCCTGCGCGACTGGATCGATGCTGGAGGGATTGATGATTCCCTCAGCGGCCAGCGTCGGATTGGGCTGATAGTAAGGATTGGCCTGAAGAAAGCTGACCAGATTCGGAGGCGGGCCGCCGTTGTCGGCCTGCGAAAAATTCCCCTGTGCTTCGGCCGGAGTGTAGGTCTGCACCTTGCCTTCCAGTTGCAGTTGCGTTTGTAGCTGTCCTTGAAACGCGAAAAAGAAGAACAGCTTGTTACGGCCGTCGATGATGTGCGGGATCACGATAGGCCCGCCCAGCGTGGCCCCGTACTGATGCCGCCGCAGCACGGAGGTGGGTTGACCCTCTTCGTTGTTGAAAAAGTCGTTCGCGTCAAAAGCGGTGTTTCGGGCGTAATCGTACGCAGTGCCATGCAATTGATTGGTGCCGCTCTTGGTGACGACACTGACAATTCCTCCGGCGTTGCGCCCATATTCGGCCGTGTAGGTGCTTTCGAGCACGCGGAATTCGGCCACGGCATCGGGATTCGGGTCGACGACCACGCTGTTATCGATCAGGTCGTTATTCAGACCGCCATCCAGAAGATACGTCACCGAGTCCGTGCGTCCGCCACCGATGCTGTAGTTCCCGGCGGCGGTGCTGTCGGGATTCGTTTGGGTGACGCCGGGCTGAGTGGCCAGCAGATCCAGCGTGTCGCGCCCGTTGAGCGGCAGTTCATAAATCGCTTCACCGGTCACCGTGCCGCCAACGGTAGAGTTTCCGGTTTCGACGTTGCCGGCCTGGCCCTCCACCGTGACGCTGGTCGCGGTAGTGCCCACTTCCAGCATCATATTCACGCGCAGGGTGTGATTGATTTCCAAAGAGGGCGGCCGGGTGATGGTCTTGCTGAATCCGGAAGCTTCCGCGCTGATTTCGTAAGATCCGATCGGGAGCTGAAGCACCTGATAGAAGCCCTCCGAATCGGTTGTGGCCTGCTTAGCGATCTTCGTCCCCAGGTTCGTCACGACGACCGTGGCCCCCGGCACTACGGCGCCGCTCGCATCCGTGATGACGCCATCGATATTGCCGGTCGCGTCCTGAGACCAAACCAGCGGCGCACAAAGCGACAGCGCCAGTAGCGCTGTCCCGAAAGAGAATAGTTTCCGCATTTTAGACTCCCTGCTAAGAATTTACGTCTCGCGCTCCAGTCGGGCGGACCAAGCAGGACCTGGAGCAGATGCTACAGGGCAACTCCGATTTGCGGCGATGATAGCACAAATTCAATGCGTTTATTAGGCAAGAAACGTATGGCTGAGCGCTCAAGCGCCCTACACCGGTGCGACCAGCGACAATCTCGCCCAAGGCCGGTGCACGCGCACTTGCGCCTTTTCCAGTCCCGCGCGCACCGCCAGCGCCCGCAATTCGTGCTTCTTCATCGCCGCCGCCACCGAAATCTGGCCATCGTTGATCGTGATGTCGTGCCAGCCGAACAGCCAGCGCGACCGCGGAAGAAAGTGATAGGCCAGCGGCCCCCGCTCCAGATCGATGGCCAGCACCGCGCGCCGCGCCACCAGCCGGAAGCCGCGAAACAATTCGACCACTTCCTGGTCTCTAAAGTGATGCAGAAAAAGCGAGCTGAAAACGAAATCGAAGCTTGCCGGACGAAAGGGCAGGCGGAACGCGTCGGCCACCAGCCTGGGGTCGGCGGCCAGTGCCAGGTGATCGGCCCTGTAATCGAGTGAGGTGACCTGCGCCTTGGGATAACGCCGCCGGATCGCCGCGCCCATGTCGCCGGAGGCTGCGCCCACGTCCAGCACCGAAAACCCCTCGTCCCGCCGCGCCACGCTCGCCATCAGGCGCCCCAGTACGTAGTAGCCGCCCAGATAGCGGTTGACGCGCGCCAGGTCCCGCAGGCTCGCGCGCGTTACGTCGGGTGGTGCGTGATCCAGCATCTCCGGCACGATCACGCGTTGGCTGAAGGCAGCGGCGTCCATGGCAACCCTCCCATGATAAGATGCGGCTTCAAGCGAATGGAGATCGTCACGGGTAATCTGGGGTGGATCGAAGCGATCTGCGGACCGATGTTTTCCGGCAAGAGCGAAGAACTGATGCGGCGGCTGCGGCGCGCGATCATCGCCCGCAAGCGCGTGCAAGTGTTCAAGCCGGTCATTGACGACCGCTATTCGGCCGACGAAATTGTGTCCCACAACGATTCGCGCATGAAATCGCAGGCGCTCGAAAACGCCTCGGGCATCCTGCCGCACCTGGATTCGCGCACCGAGGTGATCGGCATCGATGAAGCGAACTTCTTCGGCCTGGACCTGGTCCCGGTGGTCACCCATCTGGCCGACAGCGGCAAACAGGTAATCGTCGCGGGCCTGGATACCGACTACATGGGACGCCCTTTTTCGCCCATGCCCGAACTGCTCAGCCTGGCCGAATCCATTACCAAGACCCTGGCCATCTGCGTACGTTGTGGCAACCCCGCCAAGCACACCCAGCGCCTGGTGGAATCCACGGACCTCATCGTCGTGGGCGCCACCGGAATGTACGAAGCCCGCTGCCGTCGGTGCTTCGAGCCGGGGATGCCGAAACAGACCGCGCTGGAGTTCACCTCGGCACAGCGAACGCAACGATAAGTAAAGATCGCCGGTTGGCCGAAACCGGAGCCCGGCGCCATCCATCCAACGGTTTCTAACCTGTTAACCTAACGAGCAGAGGTCACATGTCTATTTTCCCCAGCCCCGGCCCCGGCGGATCCAGTTTCGAGCCACCCAGCGCACCTCCGCCTCAAGCACCGCCTCCCCAAGCGCCTCCGCCACCCCAGGGACCGCCATCCTACTATGCGCCGCCTCCGCAGCAATATTACGCGCCGCCCCCGCCGGCGCCGGCTCCCGCCCCCACGGGAGGTGGAGTTTGGAAGATAGTGGTCTTGTTCGTACTCGTCGCGGCGCTCATCGGCTCCAACGTCTATCAGTACATGCAATTGGATAAGGTCAGGAAGGACCTGGCCGCCAATAACGACGCCACGCAGTCGCGGCTGGACAAGCTCGAGGAAGCCGCGTCCGTGAGTAACCGCAGCAACAGCCGCAGGGTGGAGCAGCTCCAAGCCGAGCTGGAGCGGGCGCGCCGCCAAGCCAGCCTCGCCGCGGGCGAAGCCAAGGAAGAAGCGCTCAAGAAAGTGGACGAAACGCGTGCGCAGCTCGAAGCGGCGCAGGAACAGGCCAAGCAGCAGCTTTCCTCGGACATTTCGAAAGTGAAAGAGTCCGCCGATACGCAGTTCTCGCAAGTCGGTACGGAAGTCACCAGCGTGAAGGGCGACGTGGCCGAAACCAAGACGCAACTGGAAAAAACCGTAGCCGACCTGAAGCGCGCCACTGGCGAGATCGACGGCCATAGCGTCCTGATCGCCACGAATCAGAAAGAGCTTTCCGCGCTTCAGGCGCTCGGCGAGCGCAACTACGTCCAGTTCACGATCAAGAAGGCCAAGCAGCCGCAAAGAGTGGGGGACGTCTCCATTCGCCTGGAGAAGGCGGACCCCAAGCATAATCGCTATTCCATCGAGTTGACTGCCGACGACAAGATCACGGAGAAGAAGGACCGCGGCATCAATGAGCCCCTACAGTTCATGACCTCGAAGGCGAAACAGCCGTATGAGATCGTGGTGAACGACGTGAAGAAAGACGAAATCGTCGGCTACCTATCCATCCCGAAGGTGCTCAACACCCGAAACTGAACCGGGCGGCTGCGCTGCCCGTTCCGTCCGTACATAAGCCAGCGCAACAACTTTGCCCAGCGCGGGCGAATAGACGGCCGAGGTGATCTCGGAACCATCCTCCAGCTTGGTTCCGGGCGCGGGCGGCTCTTGAGTGTTCAGAAGCAGCGGCTTCAGCACGCGATGGATCTGGCCGCGCGAGCGCACGCGTTCCACGATCTCCTGCCCCAGGTAGCATCCTTTACTGAAGTGCAACGCCTGGGGCTGGTTGGCTTCCTGCGCCAGAAACCGCTCGGTAATGTCTTCGCCATAACGCGGCTTGCCGTGCTCCAGGCGGACGATGCGCGCGCCTTCCGCATCGGCGAACTCGGCGCCGGCCGCCTCCAAGCGCTCAATCAGCGCCGTTTTCTCGTCCACGGGAGCGAAAAAGAAAAATCCCGCACTTCCGGTGGAATTGATGCACGCGACGAGGCCCTGGTCCCATTCCGCCGAAGCGTAATCCGCCTCCGGAACCGGCGCACCCATGCGTTGCATCACATCGGCTGCCTCGGGACCCTCCACGGCGATCGTCGCCGTCGCCTCCGTGATGTCTTCGAGCGTGACGTCGTCGGCGATGATGAAGTGATCCAGGTGCTGATAGAGCGATTCGCGCACTTCCGGCTCCACGTCCAGCAAAAAATAATCCGGACGGCACAGCACGTTCGCATCGGCGAGGATGCGGCCCTTGTCGTTTAAGAAGAAGGCGTAGCAGCCGGTCCCGGGCGTAAGCTGCTGGATGTGATTGGTGGTCATCGCGTGCAACAGCCGCGCGCGATCCTCGCCGGTTAGCTTGATTTTTCCCCGCGCGGAGAGATCCAGCCATGCCGCGCGGTTGCGGAGTGCGTCATAGCCCGTCATTTTAAGGACAAGTACCTCAGATAATCGGCGATGCCGATCACGATCAAGCCGGTGATGGTAATGCTTAGTGCGGTGCGGTTCCGCTTGGCCTCGTTCGATTCCCGCACCGCATACAAAATCGCCGACACGTAAATGTGGAGCACCAGCAAGAGCTTGATGGCCATCCAAATGTGATAGGTCGGTGGATAGGTGCCTTTGCTCGCGTAGTTGTAAGCTCCTGAGCCGAGCGCGGTGACCAGCACCGTAAGGAGCAACGGCTGGAACCTGGCGACGGCGTTCTTGCCCGCGGCCTCCCGCTCCGGCTGCGGAAGCGCCGCCAGCGCCGGCGCCATCACGAAACGCGCGTACAGGAACCCGCCGACCAAGATCACTACCGAGACAATGTGAATCCATCGCATCGACACGCCGAGCACCGCCGCGAGCGTTGGGTCCATAATTCGAGTATACGATCATGATCCACGAGATCCTTCCGGTAGGCGCGCTGCAATGCAACTGCTCGGTGTTCGGCGACGAAACCACCGGTGAGGCGATTGTGGTGGACCCGGGCGACGAGATCGGGCGCATCGCCGCGGTTCTGGACAAGCACGGTCTCCGCGTGAACGCCATTGTCATCACGCACGCGCACATCGATCACATCGGCGGAGCTCAGAAGCTGAAGGCGCTCACCGGCGCCCCGGTTTACATGAACTCTCACGATCAGGAGCTGTACGACGCCATTGATTTCCAGGCGCGCTGGCTGGGCATGGCCCCGCCCGAGAAGACCAGCATCGACGTGAACGCGCGGGAGGGCGCGAGCGTGCAGTTGGGCGAGGCGGGCTTCGAGTTCCTCGAAACGCCCGGCCACACCCAGGGCAGCATCAGCGTCTGGATTCCGGCGGAGAATAAACTGGTGGCGGGCGATACGCTGTTCTTGGACAGCATCGGGCGCACCGATTTGCCCGGCGGCGATTCCCGCCAGATCCTGCGCTCCATCCATGACAAGCTGCTGCCGCTCGACGATTCCGTGGTGGTGATTCCCGGTCACGGCGCCAACACCACCATCGGCCGCGAGCGGCGGCGAAACCCGTTTTTGCAGGGGCTGTGACATGGCGAAGCCCTTCCATCATCGGTCGTGACGCTACGGGACGATCGATCTTGGCGTTTCTCTCGTCCCGTGCCCGTGATTCGGCTAGTAACAGGGGAGCTGGCTATAGCCGGTGTAGAGATTCCAAACGTTGTAAGTGAGGAATGCTGGGCCGTTTATCGCCAGGGGTTGGTTGGGGTCCGTCCACTTAAACGAATTGAGGCCAGTGATGATGTTGTTGGCGTTGAGCGTGTTATTCGTGCCATTCGAGGCGCCGTTGGGATTCAGGCCAACAATCCAAGGCCCGCCGCCCGCGCCGTCTGTTTGTGGATTGCCAAGTTCGACGATATTGGTAGTTCCAAGCGGGTTCGTCGCGCCAACGATCGCTTCATCCTGAAACATGTACTCACCGTTGAATGGCGAAGCGTCAGGATACGCCAACACGTTTTCCATGATCGTGGCGTACTGAGACACGTTGCCAAAAATCCATACACCGAGCGAACCGGTGTAGGACCAAATGGGCGGCGTGCCACTGCTTCCGTTACAGCCGTAGCCCGCGGCATCGTTCAGTTGCAGAAACCCGATGTCGAAATCCATAGTCGATGCATTGCTGACCCATGTCCAAAGATTCCGCACGGTCCATCCGTTGTTATAGGCCGGGTTGGGACCGTCGATGTAAGCAGGGAAGAAGATGAAGTTGGAAAAAACCTGCCCGCTCGGATAGTCGTACATGCAATGGCGCGCCGTGAGAAGCGTGTGACTGTCGTAGAACACCGATGCCGTGCAATAGTGCCCACCCGCTTCGACGCTCGCACCAGGGGGTACAACGAAAAACAGCCTCCCCACCGCCGAGTACGGATACATGTTCACGTTCGGGACCCGATAGTTATTGAACGGGAACTCGTACGAGAAGTTCGATACTGTCGCCTGCGCGGGTTGTGACGTGGTGGGAGCCGACTCGGAATTTCCTAATGTTGCTTTGGCGGTCACAGACTCGCTTTGTGCGGGGATGGAGGGTGGAGTCCCGGGCAGAACGCGAAGTGTTGCTGGAGCGGAAGAATTGTCTGGTTTATTCTCACTGGCAGTTTGCGCGGCGGGTGTGGCTGGATCAATCTGCGGGAGTGGCATTGGCTTGGAATTTGCCAGCCGGTCGGCCGTCCAATAGCTCGCTGTCAGGGCCTGATCCTCCGCGGGAACTTGAAAGCCGCGGGCTGCGGGCTTGTTGCCTTGTGCTAGGGCCATCGCCGCCAAAGAAGTCAGGGCGGCGGCAATGGTAGAGATCGTGGTTTTCGTGGTCATGTTTTTTCTCCTCCGGTTCGGCGATCTTGAGAATGCGAACCTTTTTGCCTTTCACTTGGGATTAGCGTAAAGAAGAAACGAACGAGGCCAAGTATTTTGCGGAACTCGCGAGCTATAGGTACTGGGAGGCTTTAGTTCGTGGACGGCTGCTTGGCGGCAGGCGTTTTCCTCCGCCATTCGGCGGCTTTCTCGGGCTTGCCCCAAGCCTGATAGAGCTGCACCAGCCATTGGTGGGCGCGATCGATGTGGTACCAATCCGGTACATCGATGCGCTCTTCTCGCGCCAGCATGCCGTTGTAGCCTTCCAGGAGCAGGGGTTCGGCTTCCGTGAATTTTTTTTGTCCAGCTAGGCTGGCGCCCAGCAGGCTTTCGGCGCGGAATCGCTGCCAATCGTCTGGCTGCTTCTGCTGGTTAAACTCCAAGACCTCGCGCGCGAGCGGCTCGGCTTCGATGAACCTCCGTTGCGAGAGGTAGGCTAGCGCAAGATCGGCCATTGCGGTGATCGTATCGGGGTGTTGGGGACCTAAGCTGCGACGGAGACCGAGCAGGGCTTGCTCGGCGTGGGTTTCGGCCAAGCGATAATTCCCCTGGCGCTGGTACATGGATGCGAAATCCGAGAGGCAAGCGAGCGTGCTGGGATGCTCGGACCCCAACACGCGTCCGCTGATCTCCAGGGTCTGGTTGAACAGCGCTTCTGCGGGCCCATAGTTACCGCGAAACTCATACGTATAGGCCAAGTTGCACATGGAGAGCAGTGTGTTGGGGTGTTCGGGACCTAAGACGCGGCGCTCGATATCGAGGGTTTGTCTCTCGAGGGCTTCGGCCTGTTCATACTTGCCCTGGATGCCGTAGACGTTGGCCAGATTCGTCATTGACATCAGTGTGTCGAGGTGCTCCGGGCCGAGGAGGCGGCGGCGGACGTCGAGCACTTGCCGGTCGAGCGCCTCGGCTCCTGCGTACTTTCCCTCGTCGAAGTAGATCCCGCCCAGATTGCTCATCGAGATCAATGTTTCGGGATGTTCGGGGCCTAAGACATGGCGCTGGAGCTCCAATGTCTGGCTTTGGAGAGCCTCCGCCTGCGCATACCTCCCCTGACTCCAATAGACGGAGGCCAAATTGACCATGTCCCTCAAGGTGGTGCGATGCTTCGGCCCGAGGACGCGGCGCTGGATCTTGAGGATTTCATTGAGAACCGCCTCTGCCTTCAAGAATTTGCCTTCATCGCTGTAGACGACGGCCAGATCGTTCATTGCGCCTAAAGTATCGGGATGCTCCGCACCAAGTACCTGGCGCATGGTGGCCACGGCCCGCGTCCCAAGTGCCTCAGACTCGGCGTATCTGCCCTGGAGAGTATCAAGAAACGCAAGCCTGTCCAACGCTCTGAGCGTCTTTTGATCGTCCTCCCCCAGCGATCGGCGATATAGATCCAACGCGCGCCCCAATTGTTGGTGCGCCTCCGAGTACGATCCCACATCCCTGTAGGTCTGCCCGATCGTTTCTCTAATTGCCGCTTCCACCTCCGGTTGCTTCTCGAACTTCCCTCCAATCCTCGCTGCCGCCCGGTCCAACGCCGTACGCACCTTCAGGTCCGGGTCAGGCTTTGTGCTAGGGGACGCTTGCGTGCTGGCGCTCGCCTGCGCCAGCAAATCGTTTTGCAAAAAGTCGTTCACTGCCTGCGACGTTTGCTCCGCCCGCCGCGCCCGCAACGCTTCCCTCGTGCTCACCACCACGCCCGCCACCAGTACTGCGAACACGGTCGCCGTCGCTGTGACCAGCGCTTTGTGCCGGCGCGCGAACTTCCGCAGTTGGTAAATCGTGCTCGCCGGACGCGCCAGGATCGGTTCGTCGGCCAAGTACCGCCGGATATCGGTCGCCAGTGCGACCGCCGAGCTATAACGCCGGCCCTTATCCTTTTCCAGGGCCTTGGCTACGATCGTCTCCACATCCCCGCGATACGCACGGTTCATGGAACTTAGCCGCGCCGGGTCTTCCTCACGGATGGTACGCACCGCTTCATGAAGTTTGTTGCTCAACTGATGGGGCAACTTGTCGGCCAGAAGTTCATAAAGGATCACTCCAATCGCATACACATCGCTGCGGGTGTCCAGTTCTAGCGGATCGGCCAGCACCTGCTCAGGACTCATATATGCCAGCGTTCCGATCAACTGCCCAACATCGGTCTGGCGGGTGGCTTGCACGTCGCTGTCGGTAACCCGTGCCACGCCGAAATCCAGGATCTTGGGTTGGCCGTCTTCCTCGATCAGAATGTTGCTCGGCTTCAAGTCGCGATGGATGATGCCGCGCTGGTGCGCATGTTCCACCGCATCGCACACTCTTGCGATGAGTTCCAGGCGTTCGCGCGTATTGAGATGATGCGACTGTGCGTACTCCCGCAGCGGCGCGCCACGGACGAGTTCCATCGCAAAAAACGGCTGCGGCCCCAAACTTGTTTCCGCCGTTCCGGCTGCATAGATTTGGGCAATGCCGGGATGATGCAGCCGCGCCAGCGCCTCTGATTCGCGCTCGAATCGCCGCAGCAGCTCCGGACTTGCCAGCCCCGGCTTGAGTACTTTCAGGGCCACGGCGCGGCGGGGTTGTTCCTGCTCGGCTTCGTAAACGACTCCCATGCCCCCTTCGCCGATGACATCCACGATCTGGTACGCGCCGATTCGCTTACCGGCCAGCGTCATCGTGCCCATGAAAACGGGAGGAGAATTGGCCTGGAGCGCGTCTTCGGCCAACAGGGACTCCACTTCGCGCCGCAGCGTGGGGTCGCTGGTGCTTAGATGATCCAGAAACGCGCCGCGCTGTTCGGTTTCGACTTCCAGCGCTGCCTCGATCGCATCGGCGATCTGCTGCCACCGCTCCGGAGTCATGGCAAGCCTCCCAGATTCTGCTTTGCCGCGTGGGTTCTCAGATTATACGGCAAAACGGTTATAAGTTATGCAGCCGGCGCAAGGGGAAGTCACCCAACTACTACACCGGCTGAACGACGGCGACAAAAACGCTGGCGATCAACTCGTGCCGCTGGTTTACGATGAACTGCGCCGCCTCGCGTCGGCCTGTATGCGCCGGGAGCGCCCCGGCCACACGTTGCAAGCCACCGCTTTAGTTCATGAAGCGTGGCTACGGCTGGTCGATCAACGAGAGTGGAATTTGGAAAACAGATCCCACTTCTACGGGCTCATTTCACGCCTCATGCGCCGCATCTTAATCGATCATGCGCGGGCCGCACGAGCGGAAAAGCGCGGAGGTGATCGCGTGACTGTTCCTTTGGATAGCGCTTTGCTGGTCGCACTGGAGCATCCTGCGCAGTTTCTGGACGTCCACCAGGCCTTCGAGCGGCTGGAACAATTAGATCCTGTCCGGGCCCGGATCGTCGAGATGCGTTTCTTTGGGGGACTCTCCATCGATGAGATCGCCGAAATCAGCGGCGTAGCCCCGCGAACGGTCGACCGGCAATGGCGGGCGGCGCGAGCTTGGTTGAGCCGTGAACTTTCGGCCGGTTTGGGTGAGCGCTAGACCTATTGTCTTTGGCATAATCCAGACCCGAACGACGCCATTCGGCCAGTTGTGGCATTGACGGCCAACAGAAATCGCATGAGGGAACAGCAAGTTCTCAGACTGCTTTCCGCCGATCCGCCATTTCTGCGGGGTCCCCTCCCGCTAGCGCACGCTATACTGAAATCGCACCATGAGCTCGGAACCCGATCCCGACAAGCCGCGCGGGTACCAACCCTCCCTCGCCCGCAAGCTGTTCATGCTCGCGCTCTGCGTCGCGGGCCTGATCTTTGTCTGGACCTACTATTACCTGGCCGTCCGCCACTGAGGCGCGCGTCGCTCTGTTCACAAAGGAAACGCTAACCCAGTAATGCATGGCAGCGAAGCCATCTGGTACTTTCCCGGTGCGACGGCCGTGGCTGGATGCGATAAAATGGCGAAGCCACCCGCAGAATGCATGCAGTGTGGCGCTACACGGAAATTTATACGCCCCAGCACGAAACATGATCGTCAAACTGAACCACCTCCAAGGCAAGTCGGCCGCCACCAGCGCCCAGGATGTCATCGGAACGGTCTACGCGCTCTTGGAGGAAGGCGCCATCGAGAAGTCCCAGTTCGCGCGCCTTCAAATCGAGCTCGATTGGATCCAGTACAAGCAGAACTTTCGCGACGTCGTGATCGCCACGCACGGCTATAACGAAAGCGGCCAGCAGGTGCCCATTATGGACATCCATGTGGACGTGCGCCAGGTGGTGCCCGGCTGCTTGCGCGGCGCGCTGCTGCGCGCGCTCGCCCACAGCAATGCACCTGAGCCGCAGAATCAGGACCGCCTGCCGCTCGAGGATTTCCGCTCCATGCGTTCGAGCATCGTCTGGGATTTCAACAAGCTCTACTGGACCCGGCTGCACGATTGGGAAATCGCTAGCGGCAAAGGCTACGAGAAGGCGCTGCCCGGCGGCGCCTCCGACGGCCACAATCCCGAAGCAATCGCCGACAGTGTCGTCGAGTTCTGGGAACTGCTGCACGAGCTCGAATCCCGCAATCAGCTTCCGCCCGAAATTTTCCTGCTCGAAATCGGGGTCGGCACGGGCGTGCGCTGCGGGATCTGGCTGACCAAGTTCCGCGAATTGGATCGCGAGCGCGGAACCAGCTACTATCCCAAGCTGCGGGTCCTGTTGGGCGATTATTCGCTCGCCACGCTCGACATGTCGCGTCCGGCGGTGGAAGAACATGCCGACCTGTGCAGCTTCCTGGTGCTCGACGCAACGAATCCGCTGAAGACGCTCTCGTTCCTGCGCCACAAAATCATGCAGGTGCACTCGACCAACGTCTACGACAACCTACCGGACGAGGAAGTGGTCCGCCGCGACGGCAAGCTGTATTTCGTTCAGGTGCGCCTGTATCTTCCGATGGCCGACGTAGTGCGGCTCTCGAAAGACTTCGACGTCCCGCCGGACAAGATACGAAACACCGTGAACCGCATGCTTTCGGGCAGCCCCGAATTCCTGGGCGATCCGGCGCGCGGCGTCGCGTTCTGGATGGAGGTATGGGGCGCGGCGCGCCTCGAAGAACGCCTGGTGCTGGTGGAGGATCTCCCCGATTTTCCCTTCCCTCAGGGTCTAGACGCCTCGAAACTCGAAGACATCCTCAAGGATGCGCCCACCGATTTTCGTTTTCACCTGAGCTCCGGCGCGCTCTCCAGCTTCTTGAACACGCTGCCCCTGCTGCATCCGCGCGGCTATTTGCAGGTGATGGATATTTTCGTCACTGATCTGGATCAATACCGGCTGGGCTTCTACGGGCCGGGCAAGCTGGACGGCTCCCTGCTGAACTGGGTCAATGGTGCTTTACTGAAAGAGGTAGCAGAAAGAGCAGGTTATGATGTCCGTTTCGCCCCCTTCCACTATCGAAAAGGATCGCGCACGTCCATTCTCTACACCACGCGCCGGGAGTAAAGAGGCGCCCGACGATAATCGAAAAATGAATCCCACTCTCCCTGTAACGATGGTCGGCAGCTACGCCATGCCGGGCTGGCTGGAGCGCCTGAAGACCGAATATTTCGCCCGGCGGATCAGCCGTCACGATCTGGATGAGATCTATGACGCGGCAGCCAAGGCCGCGATCAAGGACCAGGAAATCGCCGGCCTGGACATCGTCACCGACGGTGAGCCGCGCCGCGACAACATGGTGGATTATTTCGTCGAACGGCTGCCGGGCGTGCAGATTGACCGCACATCCAAGAAGTTTTATTACGATTTCTACGACAGCGTGGTGCAGGGCAAGCTGCCCATGGCGTCGCTCGGGCTGACGCCCGATTTCCAGTTCCTGAAAACTTTTACCGAGCGCCGCACCAAGTTCTGCGTCACCGGTCCGCATTGCCTGAGCAAGCGCATCCGCAATCAGTATTATCCGAGCGAGGAAGCGCTCGCCACCGACATCGCCAAAGTGATGAACATGGAGCTGAAGGCGCTGGTGAAGGCGGGCGCGGACTACATCCAGATCGACGAGCCGTATTATTCGGGATTCCCCGAGGATCTCCCCTGGTGCGTGAAGGCGCTGAACATCATGGTGGAGGGAGTGGACGCCAAGATCGCCGTGCATATCTGTTACGGAAACCGCTACGGCAAGCCGTCCTGGGAAGGCAGCTACCGTTATCTGTTCCCCACCATCATGGAAGCCAAGGTGCACCAGTTGACGCTGGAGTTCGCGCGGCGCGGCGGCGAGGATCTGGACCTGTTCAAGGAGTTCCACACCAATTTCGAGCTAGGCGTCGGCGTCATCGATGTAAAGACCGATGACATCGAGACGCCCGAGATGGTGGCCGAGCGTATTCGCAAAGCGCTGCGGGTGTTGCCGCCCGAGCGGATTTTCATTCTGCCGGATTGCGGGCTGTTCCATTTGTCGCGCGACGTGGCCTTCGCGAAATTGAAAGCCATGGTCCAGGGCGCGCACATCGTCCGCAAGGAACTGGGCGTGGGAGCGGCCGCGTAAGCATGCCTTCTGGGAACCAGGCGTCCGCGAATCCACTTCGGAAAGCGATCGTCTCCGGCCAGTTCTGCTACATGGTGGAGATGGTCGCGAGCGCGACTATGACCGAGGAGAAGCTCGGCGAAATCGCGGCTGGCATCGCCGGAATTCCCGAGGTGGTGGGAGCCGGGATCACCAGTTGGGCAGGAGGCTCGGCGGGACATGATCCGGTACGGGTGGCGGCCATCGCGAAGGAACGCGGCCTCACGCCGAACGTTCACCTGACTTGCGTGAGCAAGACGCCCGCCGACGTTGGCAAGTTTTTGGACGACCTGATCGCCCTCGATATCGAGACCGTCTTCGCCATCACGGGCGATTATCCCAAGGGCGCTCCGCTCGGCACTGTGGGCTATGCATGCGATTCGGTGCAGTTGGTGGAGACCATCGCCGAACAGCGCGCGGCGGGCAGATGGCCGTTCTTCATTTCAGCCGCGGTGTCGCCCTTCAAGTATCTGGAAGAGGATTGCGCTTATCAGTATCTGAAGCTGGAAAAAAAAATCGCCGCGGGCGCCGATTTCGCGATTACACAGCTCGGCTTCGATTCGCGCAAGTACCGCGAGATGAAGCGCTATCTCGAAGAGCGCGGGCTCGGGCATTTTCCCGTCCTCGGCAACGTGTACGTGCTTCCGCCCAAGGCGGCCGAGCGCATGTCCAAGGGCGATCCGCCGGGCTGCTGGGTTTCGCCCGAGCTGCTGGCGCGCATTCAGGAAGAGGCCAAGGCTCCCGACAAAGGCATGGCCGCGCGCCTGGAACGCGCCGCGCAAATGGCGGCCATCGTGCGCGGGCTGGGATATGCGGGCGCGTACATCGGCGGCACACACGAAGCGCAGCGCATCCAGTGGATCATCCAGCGCGCCGAAGAACTCGCGCCGCATTGGGAAGAACTGGCCGAAGAGATCAGTTACGGCAGGAGCGACGGCTTCTTTATGTATCAAGGTCCTCAGCCGCCGGCCAAGAAGCGCGATTGGACCCAGCCGGTCTTCGATCTTTTGGAACCCGCGAACTGGCCGGGATTCGTGCGCGCGCCGCTAACGGGCATCTTCCGTTGGATGGACCATCATCCGTCGATCGCCAAAGCGATGGAAGATGCCGAGTTCGCGTTTAAGAAGCCGGTCTTCGGATGCCAGGCCTGCGGGAACTGCGTGCTCGGCTTGATGGAATACGTCTGCCCGATGACGTGTCCCAAGAACATGCGCAATGGGCCTTGCGGCGGCACGCACCACGGGCAGTGCGAAGTGATTCCGGAGAAACCCTGTATCTGGGTGGCGGTGTACGATCGCGCAAAGTCCGCGCATCGTATTGACGAATTGAAAACGTATGTTCCGCCGCGCAATCGTGCGCTCGAAGGCACCAGTTCGTACATCAACTACCTGCTCGGCAAAGATAGCCGGCCGGAGCACCCGCAGCCGTTGATCTCGATCCGCAACGTCCAGCCGGTCGCCGGGTCCGCTAAAGAAGAAGCACTGGTCAACACGCGCGAAAAGTAGCCCATCCGTTCTCCGATAAGGAAGACATGGATGTCACGCGCACGATCGAAGAGCTTCTCGCCGAACGGATCCTAATTCTGGACGGCGCCATGGGCACCATGCTCCAGCGGCGCCGACTCACGGCGGCGGACTTCGGCGGCCCGGCGAGCGAGGGCTGCTTCGAGATTCTGGTCCGGACGCGGCCCGATGTGGTGCTGGACATCCACCGCGACTATCTGCGCGCGGGCGCCGACATCATCGAGACCAATTCGTTTAGCGGAACCGCTCTAGTGCTCGCCGACTACGGCCTGGCTGGCGCGGCCCATTCGCTCAACGTGCAGGCCGCGCGGCTGGCGCGGCAAGCGGCGGATGAATTCTCCACGTCCTCCAAACCGCGCTTGGTCGCGGGCGCCATGGGCCCGACGAACAAAGCCATCAGCGTCACGGGCGGCGTGACGTTTTCCGAACTCGTCCGCAATTTCTACCAGCAGGCCAACGCGCTGCTCGAAGGCGGCGCCGACCTTTTGCTGCTGGAAACGTGCCAGGACACGCGCACCGTAAAAGCGGCGCTGGCGGCGATCGAAACACTGCGGCGCCAACGCGGCGCTCCTATTCCGATCATGATTTCGGGCACCATCGAGCGCAACGGCGCGATGCTCGCCGGGCAAGGCGCGGACGCATTTTGCGTTTCGCTCTCTCACGCCGGCCTGCTATCGCTGGGGCTCAACTGCGCCACCGGGCCGGGCGAGATGAGCGATCCTCTGCGCACGCTGAGCGATTTGTCGCCATTTCCGGTTTCCTGCTATCCCAATGCGGGGTTGCCGGACGAAGACGGCAATTACCGCATGACGCCGGACGCGCTGGCAGCCCAGCTCGAGCGCTTCGCAGATCGCGGCTGGCTGAACATCGTGGGCGGCTGTTGCGGCACCACCGACGCGCACATCCACGCCATCGCGCAAATGATTGACGGTAAGCATCCACGCGCGATACCCGCGCGATCGCGCCGCACCTATTTCTCCGGTATCGATCTGGTAGAAGCCAACGACAATAGCCGCCCGCTGATTGTGGGCGAGCGCACCAACGTGATCGGCTCGCGCGCGTTCAAGAACCTGATCGCGCAGGAAAACTGGGACGAGGCCACCGAAATCGCGCGGCGTCAAGTGAAGAACGGCGCGCACATTATCGATGTCTGCCTGCAAAGCACCGAGCGCGACGAGATCCGCGACATCCCGCCGTTCTACGAACGCCTGATCCGCAAGATCCGCGTGCCGGTCATGATCGACAGCACCGATCCCCAGGCCATCGAACTCGCGCTCACGTATTGCCAGGGGAAAAGCATCATCAACTCCATCAATCTGGAGGACGGCGAAGAAAAATTCGCGCGCGTGTGCCCGCTCGCAAAGCTCTATGGCGCGGCGTTGGTGGTGGGCTGCATCGATGAGGAGAAAACCCAGGCGCAGGCCTTCACGCGCGAACGCAAACTCGCGGTGGCCGAGCGCTCCTACCGGCTGTTAACTCAAAAATACGGAATCCCGCCCGAAGATATCCTGATCGATCCGCTAGTGTTTCCTTGCGCGAGCGGCGACGCTGGGTATCGGGGCGCGGCGGTGGAAACCATCGAAGCCATTCGCGTCATCAAGCAGGCGCTGCCTTTGGTCAAAACGATTCTCGGCATTTCGAACGTGTCCTTCGGCCTTCCCGCCGCGGCGCGCGAAGTCGTGAATTCGGTGTTTCTGTTTTACTGCACCAAGGCCGGCTTGGACCTGGCGATCGTCAACGCCGAAAAACTGGAGCGCTATGCGTCCATTCCCGAAGCCGAGCGCCGCATGGCGCACGATCTGCTCTTCCATGCGGGGGCGGCCGACATTGCGGCCATCACCGCGCATTTCCGTCAGGGCGGCGCGCGAACGAAGCAGCCCGCACCGGATCTATCGCCAGGACATCAAGCGTTGGACCGGAAACTGGCGAACTACATCGTTGAAGGCGCGCGCGACGGCTTGATCGAGGACCTGGAGCGCAAGCGCCGCGAGGGCGCGAGCCCCATCGAGATCATCAACGGCCCACTTATGGACGGCATGAACGAAGTGGGGCGGCTGTTCAACAACAATGAACTGATCGTGGCGGAAGTGCTGCAATCGGCCGAAGCCATGAAGGCCGCAGTCACGTACCTGGAGCACTTCATGGCGAAAGGGGAGAGCGCGGCGCGCGGTAAAATCCTGCTCGCCACCGTGCAAGGCGACGTGCACGATATCGGGAAGGATCTGGTGGAAATGATTCTCGCCAATAACGGCTACACGGTGATCAACCTGGGGATTCGCGTGCCGCCGCAAGCGCTCATCAGCGCGTACTCCGAACATGCCCCGGACGTCATCGGCCTGTCGGGACTCCTGGTGAAAAGCGCGCAGCAAATGGTATCGACAGCCGTCGATCTGAAAGCCGCCGGAATCTGCGTGCCGCTGCTGGTGGGCGGCGCGGCGTTATCGGAAAAGTTCACGCGCACGCGCATCGCGCCCGCTTACGGCGAGGCGGTTTGCTATGTGAAGGACGCCATGGGCGCGCTGCGGCTGATGAATCAGTTGGTGGACCCTGCAGCACGAGACGCGGTTCTCGAATCACACCGGCCGTCATTTCCCGCTTCCGAAGCCCCGCCAGCCCACCTCTCGACCGTGCATCCAGCGAAGCGCCGCAGTACCAGGGTTCGCGCGGACATTCCCATCCCACCGGCGCCTTATCTGGAGCGCAGAACCTGCGCGGCGGCCGATTCATACGCGGTGTGGGCGTTCCTCAATTCACAGACATTCTATGGAAAGCACCTGGGGTACCGGCGAAATTTCGAGAAGGCGCTTGCCGATCGCGATCCGAAAGCGCTCGCGCTCGCTCGCCACATCGAAGATCTGAAGCAGGAAGCCGCGCAGTTCATGCACATTCGCGCGGTCTGGCAGTTCTTCGAAGCCGAACGCGACGGCAATGCCATTCGCCTTTTTGCTCCTAACTCGTCCATCGCGCTTCACACCTTTCGATTCAGCCGGCAGTCGCGAGAAGATGGCCTCTGCTTGAGCGACTACATCCTGGACCCCACAGACGGTCAGCACGATCATCTCGCGACGTTCGTCGTAAGCGCGGGCGCCGGCATCCGCGAACGCGCCGAACAGTGGAAGCAGTCCGGAGAATTCTTCAAAGCGCACGCGATTCAGGCGCTCGCGCTCGAAACCGCCGAAGCGTGCGCGGAATGGCTGCACGCCCGCATCCGCGAGGACTGGGGCTTTCCCGATCCTCCGTCGATGACCATGCGCGAGCGCTTCACCGCAAAATACCGCGGCAAGCGCTACAGCTTCGGCTTTCCGGCCTGCCCGGATCTCGACGACCAGCGCGGTATCTTCAAGCTGCTTCGACCCGAGGACATCGGCGTCGAACTCACCGAAAGCATGATGATGGACCCGGAAGCAAGCGTGAGCGCGCTGGTGTTCCATCATCCCGATTGCGTGTATTTCGCCGTAGCCGAGCCCGGGCGCGCCTGATATCGGGCATCAACAAACGGGATACCGCGAGCCCATGTTCTAAAATAATGGGTTGCGATGCCCCACAAACTGAAGAACATCCTGATTCGTGTGCCCAGCGATATCGAGATTGCACAAGCGGCCACGCCTCTTTCCATCAGCCAGATCGCGTCCGAAGCCGGCATTCTGCCCGAAGAGTTGGATCTCTACGGCAACACCAAGGCCAAGGTTCATCTTTCCATCCGCGACCGGCTCAAGGATTCGCCGAACGGCAAATACATCGTCGTGACCGCGATCACGCCCACGCCGCTCGGCGAAGGCAAGACCACCACCACGGTCGGACTGAGCCAGGCGCTTGGCGCGCACCTGGGCAAGAAGGTGTTCACGTGCATTCGCCAGCCCAGCCAAGGCCCCACCTTCGGCATCAAGGGCGGCGCGGCCGGCGGAGGCTACAGCCAGATCATTCCGATGGAGGAGTTCAATCTCCATCTCACCGGCGACCTGCACGCCATCACGGCCGCCAATAACCTGCTCGCCGCGGCGATCGACGCCCGCATGTTTCACGAAAAGAGCGCGACCGACGAGCAGTTGTTCGACCGGTTGTGCCCAGTCTCGAAAGACGGCACGCGCAAGTTCGCGCCCGTGATGCTGCGCCGCCTGCACAAGCTGGGCATTTCGAAAACCGATCCCAACGAGCTCACGCCCGAAGAGCGCAGCCGTTTCGCGCGGCTGGATATCGATCCCGACAGCATCACCTGGCGGCGCGTGGTCGACACCAATGACCGCATGCTGCGCGGCATCACCATCGGCCAAGGCCCGGAAGAAAAAGGCTTCACGCGCTCCACGGGATTCGACATCACCGTAGCCAGCGAGATCATGGCGATCCTCGCGCTCGCCACCAGTCTGGCCGACATGCGCGAGCGGCTGGGCCGCATGGTGATCGGCACCAATCGCGCCGGCGAACCCATCAGCGCCGACGACATCGGCTGCAGCGGCGCGCTCACCGTGCTGATGAAGGACACCATCATGCCCAACCTGATGCAGACGCTCGAAGGCACGCCCGCGTTCGTGCACGCGGGACCATTCGCCAATATCGCGCATGGCAATTCATCCATCGTGGCGGATCAGATCGCGCTGAAGCTAGTGGGTCCCGAGGGCTATGTGCTCACTGAAGCGGGCTTCGGCGCAGACATGGGCTTTGAGAAATTCTGCGACATCAAGTGCCGCTACAGCGGACTGAAGCCCGACGGCGCGGTGATGGTAGCCACCATTCGCGCGCTCAAAATGCATGGAGGCGGGCCGAAGGTCGTAGCCGGTCAGGCGCTCGCCGCGGCCTACACGCAGGAGAATCTCGAATTGCTGGAGAAGGGCTCGGTGAACCTGACGCGCCTGATCGCGGACGTTCGCGCGTTCGGAATTCCCGTGGTGGTGGGCATCAATCGCTTCAAGGACGATACCGACAATGAAGTCGCGCTGGTCCGGCGTCTGGCGATCGAAGCCGGCGCCGCCGACGCCGTGGTATCGAACCATTGGGCCGAAGGCGGCAAAGGGGCGGTGGAACTCGGTAAAGCCGTAATCGCTGCCTGCGAAAAGCCCGCCGATTTCCATTTCCTCTATCCGCTCGAGCTCAGCATCAAACAAAAGATCGAGAAAATCGTGAAAGACATCTACGGCGGCGCGGGCGTTGAATATTCGCCGGAAGCAGAAAAGAAAATCGAGCTGTACACGCGCGAAGGCTTCGACAAGCTGCCCATCTGCATGGCCAAGACGCAATATAGCTTGAGCCACGATCCGAACCTGAAGGGCGCGCCCACCGGATTTATCGTTCCGGTGCGCGATATCCGCGCCAGCGTGGGCGCCGGGTTTCTGTATCCGCTGCTCGGAGCGATGTCCACCATGCCCGGACTGTCCACGCGGCCCGGCTACTATGACGTGGACATTGACATCAGCACCGGACGCATCATCGGTCTCTCTTAAATGTCCGATCCGATATCCGGTTCCATCTGGACAAGCACCCTCGCGGAGTTTCGCGATCGCTTGGCCGGTTTGGAGCCCGTGCCGGCGGGAGTGAGCGCCGCCGCGGTGACCGCGAGCCTGGGCCTCGCGCTTCTTAATAAGGTTCTTGAAATCGCTGCCAAACGCAAGGATTTCGCAGGCGACCACGAGCTGGCGGAGAGTCTGCTGCATGAGGAGCGCAACCAATCGCAACTGCTGGCCCACCTGGCGGACCGGGACATCGCTGCCTACCGCCAGTATTTGGATGCGCGGAAGCGCGGTGAATCCACCGAAGCGGCGCTTCGCAAAACTGTCGAAGTCCCCTGGAGTGTGGCGCGCGCGGCGGCCCTGGGTCTCGCGCTTTGCGAGCAGGCCGCCGGACTCATTCACGCCGCCGTCGCACCGGACCTCGCTACGGCGAAAAACCTGCTGACTGCCGGAGCGCGGTCCGCATTGACGACGGTGACGGCGAACCTGGAGCAGCTCGCTCCCGGCGATCCTTTCCGGCTGGAAATGACCGCCCAGGTTCGCGAGCTGCTCCAGAAAGTGCAAAGGGGCTAAGCGGCTATTGGTCTAAGCGGCTTTTGCGGTCGACCCGTGCGGGTCGATAACGAACTTCTTCGCCGCACCCTTATCGAAGTCCTGATAACCTTGCGGGGCCTTGTCGAGCGGGATGATGGTGGCATTCACCGCTTTGGCGATATGCACCTTGTCATGCAAAATCGCCATCATGAGTTGACGATTGTACTTGAGCACCGGACACTGGCCCGTAAAGAAGGAATGCGATTTCGCCCAGCCGAGGCCGATGCGAATTTGCAGGTTGCCGACCTTCGCGTTGGCATCCACGCCGCCCGGATCGCCGGTTACATACAGCCCGGGAATGCCGATGGCGCCGGCGGCGCGCGTGATCTCCATCACCGAGTTCAGCACCGTGGCGGGATGCTCCTTGGCCGCATCGTGTCCGTGTCCGCGCGCCTCAAACCCGACGCAATCCACGGCCGCATCCACTTCCGGCGTTCCGACGATTTGCGCGATTTGATCGGCTAAAGAAGCGTCCTTCTTCAGGTCGACGGTCTCGCACCCGAAGCTCTTGGCCTGCGCCAAACGCTCGGGAATCATGTCGCCCACGATCACCACCGCCGCTCCCAGCAAATGACAGGAAGCCGCGCAGGCCAAGCCGACTGGTCCCGCGCCCGCAACGTACACCACCGATCCGGTTCCCACGCCCGCGGTGACGGCGCCATGATAGCCTGTCGGGAAAATGTCCGATAGCATGGTGAGGTCCTTGATCTTCGTCAAGGCCTTGGCCTTGTCAGGGAACTTGATCAGGTTGAAGTCGGCATAGGGAACCAGGACGTATTCGGCCTGGCCTCCTACCCACCCGCCCATGTCGACGTAGCCGTAGGCCGCGCCGGCGCGAGCCGGATTGACGTTCAGGCAAACGCCCGTGAACCCCGCGCGGCAATTCCGGCAGCGGCCGCACGCGATATTGAACGGCACCGTCACCAGGTCGCCCACGTTCAGAAACTCGACGTCGCTGCCCTTTTCGATGATTTCGCCGGTGATCTCATGTCCCAGCACCAGGCCCGCGGGCGCGGTGGTCCGGCCGCGCACCATGTGCTGATCGCTACCACAGATATTGGTGGTGACAATCTTCAGGATGACGCCATGGTCGATTTTCTTGCCGGCGGGATTCTGCAGCTTCGGATAGTCGATGCTTTGCACTTCTACTTTGCCCGGAGCGAGATACACTACACCTCGATTACTTGCCATTTACCAATTCTCCTTTCGACTTCTTGGTCAACTCAGCCTTGGTCAACTCAACAAGGCGCTGATTCAGAACGCGGCTGCGCCCGCTTCAGCCACGGCATGGTCCTGTTCACCCGAGCCGCCGCTGACGCCGATCGCGCCCACCACCTTTCCGTTTTTCTTCAGAGGAATACCGCCGGCGAAGATCATGATCTTGCCGTTGTTGGAAGCGTGGATTCCAAAGAACTGCCCGCCCGATTGCGAATGGGTGGCCAGATCCTTGGTCGCGATATCGAAAGCGCGCGAAGTGTACGCTTTCTTCTGCGAAATATCGATGCTGCCGATCCAGGCTCCGTCCATACGCACGTGGGACACCAGATTGCCGCCTTCGTCGGCAACGGCAATGTTCATCGGCTGTCCGATTTCCGTAGCTTTTTTCTCCGCCGCGGCGATCACGCGGCGTGCATCTGCCAAACTTACCATCGTCTCTCCTTAGTTAATCCGCACCTGATGTGTGGAGTTGTGTTTGCCGAATGGCCTCTGCGATTATATATCACTCATCCGCGCGCTGACACGCGAATTCATTGTTTTGTGTTGCATACAGTTTGTACGGTGCAAGCTGTAACGGTGAACGCTCAGAAGTACCGAAAAGATTAAGCGCTCACAGGCGGAATCGCCCATGAGCGCTGGTTAAACTGAAGAATGGTTGCCGCCGGAGCTCCCAGCGAACGCCGTTACTGCGCGGCGGGAGGTTCCGTTGCCGGCTCCGTGCTGCCGCGATGGCACGTATAACATGACACCAGGCGCTTTCCTTCCGGCGCCTTCAGCGTCTCGTTGATACCGCGCGCCATCGTGAGCATCATGCGCGCGGTTTCTTTCTTGGGATTGTCGTCGCTGGCAAAATCGCCCATAACGTGGCAGAAGGTGCACCTCTGACCGAGCGCAGCCGCGAACGCGCGCATCGTCATCTGGAGCTGTGGTCCACTTTCGCCTTTCAGAATCTTGAGATTTTTCGGATTCTCAAAGGGATTGCCCTTCTTTTCCTGGGCGCTGATACAGACGGGAATAAGCAGTAGCACAACTGCTAGTAGTGAGCGCATGCGCAATGCTAACACGTGAGAAATTAGCTGTCAACAGTTTCGAGCGCCTGGATCTGATAGGTCAGCGACCGGATCACGCAATGGCCTGCCGCGCGGAGGCCTTACCCGTAACACGTTATTCACTGGTCCAAACGTGCTTGACATATCAGAAAAATCCCCTATACGATAGCCCCCAAGGGACTCTCTAGGGCGTGTTAACACTATTAAAACCTTAAGCGGTCCCGAGTCCGCATTCGTGTGCGAGAATCGCCCCGAGAGGATTGTTATGGCGGGTGAACCAGTGGAAACAGGCCTTATCGGAGGTGTCGAAAAGCGCGACATTACAATTGCCGAGTACGACTCGACATGGCCTGCCTTGTTTGCGAAGCACGCGAAGATCATCGGCGAGGCGCTTGGCGGCGCCGCCTGGCGGATCGAGCATATTGGATCGACCTCAGTGCCAGGGCTGGCGGCCAAACCAATCATCGACATTCTTGTCGTTGTCAAAGACTCCACGGACGAATCCGTTTATCTGCGCCAACTGGAAGCAGCTGGTTATGTACTACGGGTTCGTGAGCCGGACTGGCATGAACATCGGATGTTCCGCACTCGTGACAAAGACGTGCACGTCCATATCTACTCAGATGGTTGCCCTGAGATTACGCGCAACTTAACGTTTCGGGACCGCCTGCGCCGGAACGCCAACGACCGAACTCGATATGAA
>JASHQT010000258.1 GCA_030039005.1 Bryobacteraceae bacterium | reverse complement strand
TGAAAGGATTGGTACGCCCGAGAGGATTCGAACCTCTGACCTTTTGCTCCGGAGGCAAACGCTCTATCCAGACTGAGCTACGGGCGCTCTCTCGCTATTATACGCCGCGCCAGCTCGCCCGCTGGACTTTGATCAGTTCGAAGCGACGTGATGCGTCCGCGCCGCCGTGTGATGCGTGGGCTCGGTGGCGGGCTCTTTCAGCAGCGTTTCGATCATATTGCGCCAATAGCTTTCCTGGTACTTTTGGGGATCGTAGCCGGGATCGCTGTCCAGCGCCGTGGTCTGCGACCGGATGTTCCCCCTTTTATCGATCCACACAATCTGCGGCACCGTGTAGCGCTGCATGACGTTGAAACCGAGGTACGCCATCACTTCCTCGGGCGTGCTGAATCCCACCGGATATGTGACATTGTTCTGTCTGATGAAATCCGGCACTAGCATGTTGGCCATGGTGTTGAAGGCGGCGTCCACCGCCTCGAAACCGCGCGAGCCATATTCGTTATAAAGCTGGCTGAAAACCTGAGACGTGTGCTGGCAATGCGGGCACGTGGTATGCACCATCAGCAGCGCCACCACTTTCCCCTTCAAGCTGCTCAGAAGCATCTGGTGCCCGTCATTGAATTTGATGACGAACTCCGGGGACTTCCGCAGGATGGGCGGAGCTTCCGATCTCGGGGCATCCGCCTTCGGGGTCGCGGCATAGAGCCCCATCCCTGCGGATAGCATGAGGGCAGCATAGGCCAAGCGCATCTAATGACTCCTTTAGCTCTAGTTTACGACGTGATTATATCGCATTGAGATCCGGGGGGCTGCTATTTCGGTGGCCGAGCCTTGTAGCGGGTTCAGGTGCAACAAAGCACGCCGCTGCCTCCCGCCAATAGACCGTGTTCGTAAGCGTCAATCGAATGCATGGCCAGTGTTCGGGCAAGATCCTCGTGCAGCAACCGGCGTGCTTCCGGATGTCCCTTCAGTGTGGCGTCCAGATGAGCGACCGTAAGGCCGCGCACGAACCGGCGGGCTTCCTCCCCACCGCACAACTCGCCGATAGGACGCATCTCACGCGGAATCCACGCAGCCTGAGGCGGAAACGTCATTGCGCGCACCTGCTCGTGTCGCTCCTCCACGTTATCGAGAAAATGGAGATGGTCCGCCCGGCGAAGGATCACCATCTGCTTTTCCCCCGGGGTCCGTTCGTATAGCTCGTACATCCCCGCTATGGGCAGAAATACGTCGCCCTCGGCGATCAGATACAGGGTTGCGGGCGGACGTTTCCAGTTAAAACTCAACGTGGCGGGGATGACTCCCGGCTTCGGATTGGAAGCGCCGCCCGGCGCGAGAGCCACTAACGCTCGGATGTGCTCAGTGGTTTCGGGAACAGCAAGCGCGGTCCATCCGCCGAAGCTGTGCCCTACGATACCGATTTGCTTCGCATCAGCCGACGCCGAATCATCGAGCCGGGCTCCCAGTAAATGGCCGATCAGAAACTGTACATCCGGGACGCGGCCCGCGAGGATCTCGTCTAGTTTGCCCGCAATCTCGGGCGCGACCACTTCCGAGTGATCGAGCGCGCCTACCACATAACCATGGCTTGCCAGATGCATCGTAAGAAAAAGAGCCGCCCGCCGGCTGCCGAAGCTCTGATGGGAAAAAATGATCAGAGGCCACTCGCCACCCTGATCAGGACGCCAGACATCGCACGGGAATACACGCCCGCGCGCCTCGTCGCGAGCCTCGAAACTGTCGGTTCGCACCGCGAACGGTCCGGAGCCGAAAGGGTCGTAAGCGCGGGATGCCAGGCTGCGTTCCATGAGGCCAGTCTATCGCCCGGCCGCTGCCGCGTAGAAATCGCAGCCCGCAGCCGCAACGCAAGCCTTCGACCCAAGGACTGAGCGTTGTACCTGAGACTCGTGCGCTACGATGCTTGCATGGGCCTCCGGCCGGCTGCCTTCCTCATAGTCGCTCTCGCGGCCGGCGCCTGCGCCGCGGCCCAGAATCAGGCCAATCAGGATCAACCCCGTCCAGACCAACCCAATCCAGACCAGCCCACGGTCATTTTCGGAACCACGGTCATCATTCCGTCGGGCCTGCGCGGCCTGGTCTATCACATGCACCACAACCGGACCAAGCTTCCCGATTTCGAGAAGATGAAGCCCGCCGGTCCGCCCATTTACGCCTCGTCGCTCAACGTGCCGCCGCAAAGCTTCACCGAAGGATTTCCGGGCGTCACCAAGCGCAACGAATGGTTCGCAATCGACTATGCTGGCCGCTTCTGGATCGCCGACCCCGCCGTGTACACGTTCTCGCTGCTCTCCGACGACGGCTCCCAGCTCTTCATCGACGATCAGCTCGTGATCGACAACGACGGCCTGCATCCGCCGCTCGAAAAGACCGGGACCATCCAACTCGCGGCCGGAATTCATCGCCTGCGCGTCGAGTATTTTCAGGGGCCCAAGTTCCAGATCGCCCTGGTGTTGAGAATTGCCGGACCCGGCCAGGCGCTGCGCGTTTTTAGCACCGACGAATTCAAGCCGCCGCCCGATGCGGGTGAGGTGCGCGTGCTCGACAAAAACACCGCACCCGCGCATTAAGAATTCACGGCAGCGGCGTCTTCCACCCCTCGATCTGGTTCACCGTATCCCCGGACATCCACACGCGAAAATAGCCCGAATCGCCGCGCCCCTCCAAACGGTCCGGCGTTTCGCTCGCGATCTCCAGCTTCTTCCACTTGCCCTGCATCACTTTTCGCGAATCCTCGAAATATTTCCGCGCGGATTCCGGCGAATCCCAGGTCGAAGCCACGCCCAACACCGGAAACTTCTCGCTCTTGTTCTCCAACAACTCGTAAGACCCGCCCTCCAAATGCGCGGCCAACTCCTCGCCGTTCTTGGGATCCGTGTATTGAGAAAGCAACACCCGAAAATCCAGTTCGCCGAGCGTGCCCTCGGCCAGTTTGCGAAAGCTCCGCGCATCCGGCAGCGCGGGAGGGTCGGGAATCACTATGCCGCCGTGACCCAAATACCGCTCCGGATGCAGGATCTGCCCGCTCGATAGCGGCGGCCGGACGAAAACCTCGGAGAATGCTTCTTTCCCCAGCTTGCGAAACACCGCGTCTTGAAATCCGAGCCCCTGCGCGTAGGGAAACACGAGCGACTCGCGGATATACAGCGGCGCTTTCGAGAACACCGGGTATTGCGAGGCCGCCGAGCCCTCGATGCTCGCCGTCATCATCTTGAGAACGGCCTCGGGAACTTCAGGCCTCCCGCCGCCCTCGCGCGAAATGTAGGCCGCCATCAGCCACGTGGCCTGGCCTTCCATCACCGCTTGGCGCGCCGTGGCGCTGTCGTCGCTGCGCATGCCTTCCTGGATGTACTTCGCCAGGTGAAAATGCTGATCGGCCAGCGCGTGCGCCAGTTCGTGTACCAGCGCCACCCGCTCTTCTTCCGTCCCGCCGGAGCCTTCCAAGATAAATAGCTTCTTCTTGTTGTAGTCGTAGAACGCCGCGGCTTGTTCAGTGAGCACGTCCACGGTGGTCTGGCGCAGGTCGAAATCGGCCGGGACCAGGCCCAGCATCTTCAGCGTGATCTCCTCGGCCCGCTCGTCGGCCGGCTTCATGGTCTCCCGCATCCGCTGCTCCAGGTATCGCCGCAACTGGTCCTTGTCCATCAGCGCATAGGGAACGTCGTGCTTGAACTTGAGGCCCGTGATGGCCGATAACCCCTCCTTGATGTGCCCGATATTGGCGAACAGGTCCTGCGCCGGGGCGGGCGCGGCCAGGAGCCAAGCAGCCAGCAATAACAATAACCGTTTCATGCGACAATGAACCTTTATGGTAGACGAGAAATTGTATTCCGCCGAAGCGCACGGAAGCGGGACGTTCATTATCAGCAAGCCCAAACGCAAGCCTGGCAAGCTTCGGCAGTCGAGATTGAAAAAGCCGCAGCGCGGCGCGCGCAAGTAACTGGCCTGGTGCAGTAGACCCGGCCGGGCGCCGTTCGCGGCATGGTCTTTCCGATAGGATTTCCGGCGAAATGGCGGTACTTCGCAAAATCGCGCTCGTCCTGCTGTTGGCGGCAGCCGCCAGCGTCCTGGCGATGGCCGGCTGGGAACTCTGGAACTACCGCCAATGGTCGTCTCTACAGCTGGACCAGACCGGGTCCAGCGTCGGCGACCGCGCCCGCAGCCTAGAGGATCACGTGGACCTGCTCACCCGGCGCGTGGGCGACATGCAACTGCTGGTCCTGATTCTGCTCGGCACATCGGGGCTGTACGCCATTGTATTTGTCGCTTCCTCATACTTCAGCGCCACCAGCTTCGCCCGGCAGGCGGACCAAACCATCGCCAATATGCAGGATCAGATCGGCTTTGCCATGGGCGACCTGCGCGAGTTGCAGGAGGAGACCGAACGGCGGCTTAGGGAAATGACCGCTCCCGCCCCCAGCACAGCCCTTGCGCCACCGCCCCCGGCCGCCACGCCGTCGCGCGAACCGGCGCCGTCGCCGGAGGACGCTGCCCCAGACACCGCGCAATGGGAAAGCCGGATCGCCGAAATCCGCGCCAGAGTCGCTGCCTGGCAGGCGAGCGATGCCGGCGAGTACGCGAGAATCGAGCTGATCGAGGACGAAACGCGAGCCGTCGGTCTCGAACTGGCGTCCTCGGCGCGTGACCGCACGGCGCTGGCCGACTTGTACCTGGGCTTCGCGCAGATCTACGCAAGCTCCGATTCGGCACGCTCGCGCTTTTACCTGGAACGGGCGTTACGCTTGGCCGCGCCGGAATCAGCCGTGGCATCCCAGATTCACTATTCGCTGGCCTGCCGGTATGCGGCATCGCGCGAGTTCCCGCAAGCCATGCGCGAGCTTTCGGCGGCCTTCGAGCACCAGTTCCGGACGCTCGAGGAACGGCTCGCCGGCGATATTGAAGAAGGGGGCCAGCTTTACGAACTGGCCTCCACCGCGCCGTACGATAAAACCGTAAACGATCTCTTGCTCAATATGAGTATCGGGATCGGCTAACCGCCACGCAAACTGAGCCGCGACCGGTTGCCCTGGTAAGCGCCAAAGGGGCGGAATTAGAAGATAAAACTCAACCCGCCGCGCAACGCCCGCGGCGATTGCACCAGCGTCACGTTCTGGCCGCCTTCAGTGACTGGCAGATAGCCTTGTGCCAAGCCATTCTGCAGCTCGGCGGTCGCCTCCAGACGGCCTGGAATTCCAGGCACTGCGGGAATCGGCTGCCGAACCCGAAGATTCAGCCCGGGCTGCGTGTATTGGCTCTCGGTGAGGTAGAAGTGGTCCGGCATAATGGTGTCGTTGTAGTCCATCCACTGATAGCTGCCGGTGATAATGGTCCCGGTCACGGGAATCCGGGCCGAGGCCCAGGCAGAAGCCCAGAAGCGCTGCACGGTCTGCAGCCGCGACCGCAGCCCGTCGGCCGTGGTGGCTGAAATATCCGGGCCGTCGGGCGCCAAAGCGCCCCCGCTTCCGAACGAGGAGCCGATTTGCAGGTGTTCGCCCAACGCTTGCGATACCGAACTCGACACGCCCGAGCGACGATAGGTTCCCGAATCGAAGATGCTATTCTGCGACGAAAGATCCGGCAGCAGATCGCCCGCCGCGAACGCGCCCTCCGGCGCCACCAAAGTCATGGCGTTGTTGGTGACGCGCTCATGGTAAGCGCTGAAGTTTAGTTTCGTATCGTGAAACTTCTTTTCATAGCCGACTTCGACGTCCTGCGACCGCTGGATCGCCGAATGGCCTTCGAGCAACGACAGGCGCGGCAGCACCGCGAGCGCCGCCAGGTCCTGCGCCAGAGCTTCGGCATCGCCGGAAACGTCGTCGCGCGGCTCAACGGCCAGCTCCACTGGAGGCGCGCCCGAGCTGTAGGCCACTTTCACCTTGCCGCCCGCGCCAAGATCGTACGTCACCCGGCCGAATTCGTTGAGCGAGTTGACATGGTCCAGATAGGACACCGAATCGAGCGAACTGCCATAGTCCACCCGCAGATTGTCGGTGATGGCGCGGCTGTCGTGAATCGAAACCGACATGCTGCGCAGCGCCAGAGCGTCCGGCTGCGACGCTGGCCCGTAGAATCCACGCGGCGACAGGTACACTTGCTGAACCGTCAGGCCGACTTCCGGCCCCAGGCCGTCGCGGCTGAAGCTGGTATGGAACCCGGCATCCGGCAGCCCTTGCGCGCTATAGCCGAAATTGCCGCTCAGATCGATCTGGTTGCGGCCGTACAAGGAAGTAGCCAACGCGAAAGCCGTGCCCAAATCCGTCTGCCCCCAGGACGAGCCGAACGAACCGAACGATGACGGGCCGAACGATGACGAGCCGAGCGATCCCGCTTCGCCGCCCGAAACGCTTAGCACCGCCTTGGTATCGCTGAAGACCGGAGTCTGATCCGATGGGGACTGCTGGGGATCGGACGGGACGCTGCCGGGCAAGACTCTCAGAACCGGACGTGTGGAGGCGGACTCCTTCAGCACCCATTTCCAATCGTCGCTCATCAGGGCGCCGTCGCCGGGCTTGGCGTACACCAGCTCGATCGAACTCAGCACGCTCCGCATGTCGACGTACAGCAGGCTTTGCATGCCCGGCTGCACGGCGATCTTTTGCTTGACCGCGGGCACAAAACTGGCGAGCGAAACGCGGACGGAGTACAGGTCGGGACTGAGAAGGCCGAAGCCGAACAGCCCGCGCTCATTCGTCAGAACCCGGCCCAGCAGCTTCTCCGAGCGGTTGTACAAGAAAACCGTCGCGCCCATCTGCGGGATGCCGCTCGAGTTTCGCACCACTCCGGCGATGCTTCCCGCAAGTGGGGTCTCGGTTGCCGGGAAGGCCCAACCGGTTGACAAGATCAACGCGGCTATCACGCTGGCAGCGAGTTTAGGCTGACCCGTCATGGCTCTGAACAGGCTTCGTTCCGTACAGGCTTCAGGGGACGGAAACCTCGCCGTCCACCTATGACCTACTTTACCGTAAAATTGGCGCTCGGGGTCAACACCTGATTACTGACGTTGTCAGTGACCTTCATGGTTAAGGTGTATTGCCCAGGCGTCAGGGTTTGGAGCGGCAAAAGCTTTTCCACCGTCACCTGCTGCGCCGACGCGCCAGGGATGGCTGTCACCGGCTCGGTGTAGTGCAGAATGGGATCCTTGATGCCGTTCTTGGTGATATCGTATTCGATGGACCCGTTGGGTTTCTTGGTCTTCGCATCGGTTTCGAAGTTGTAAAACTGCGTGTAGATTCCCAGCTTCTCATCCTTATCGAAAGTGTCGGTGAGGCGCGGCCGGACCTTGGTGTCGCCGATCACGAACTGGCCGGCGCCGATGCTGCTGGTGGGAACCTTTTCAATGAGGTCCGCCAGGATCAGGCTGCTCGACGCCAGCTTCTCGTCGTCAAAGTGCGGAACGTTCAGCGCCATGGGATACGTGGTCATGTTGCCGCCGGTGACGTCCTTGCAAACAATATTCAGCCGGTACATCCCGGGCGCCAGCGGAATCTCTTTCTGATAGATCGAAGCGCCGTCCAGGACCTTCTGCAACATCTCGGTCGGCACTTCCACGGTCACGGGATCTTCAAAGGTGTTCACGATCTTGCCGGTAATGGAGGTAATGTGCCCGAGGATATTCACCGTCGCGGTCGAAACGTTGTCCTTCTGCTTGAACTGCAAATCGCGGCGCTGGAACTCGATGGTTACCGTGGTAAGGACCGTCGCATCGGTGATTTTGATGTAATCGGCCCGCACCTTGAACGGCAGATTGTTGTAGCGGATGCTGGAACTGACCACCGCTTGTAGATCCTTAAACTTCACCTCCGGCGGCTTTTGCAGATTGGCGAACTGCGTCAGGCGAGTGAACTCTTCCATGCTCTCCGGCAGCGGCTGGTTGCCGACTCCCAGCGTGGTGCCGTCGGTGCGGGTGAAGCGTTGCGATTGATCCGCCAGGCCCATCTGTTCGTACAACGTTAATCCGGCGCCGGGCACGTAGGTCAAGGCATCCTTCTCCGACGGGTCCATGGTCATGTGGAACTCGCCGGACATGGTGGTATCGACGAATTCGATCTTGATGTTGGTGCCGACGCCTGCGATGTAGCGGTACGTCCAGTCCACAAAGGGGAAGGTGGACGTGGTTCCGCCGCCTTCTTCAATCGGACGGTCGTAGGTGCCACCGGAGGAATGGTCATCGATCTCGTCGGGGGGACCATACATGATGTAGATCCGCCCGCGGTCAGTCTTCCAGCCGGGGATGCCGGACGCGAAATGGTCGTTCGCATAGGCGATGCGCCGGTAATGCTCTTCCTTATATTCGTTCTCTTCGGTGTCGGGCGTGGGATCGCGCCGCTGCCAGAACGCTTCGATAAACGCCTCGCGCTCGTCGTCGGTGCTCAGGCGCTTGAAGGCCTTGCGTTCCTCGTCGGTGATGATGTAAGCGACGTCCTCGTTCAGCCACTTCCGATAGGGGGTCTCCAGCTCTTTGCGCAGCTTCTCTTCCTGCTTCTTCTTCTGCTTGGCGGTCATCGGCTTGGCGATGGTTTCCTTTTGCGCCGCCGGTTTCTGCGCATCTTGTGAGGCCGCCGGTTTCTGACTGTCTTTGTCCGATTGGTTGTCGCTTTGTGGCGCGCCGAACAGGCAAACGGCCGCAAAGGCCATTGCCAAGGAACCGAGTAAGACCCACAAGTACTTTGTTTTCATACAAATCACCGCCAGACGAGAATCGAGTCTGCTCTCATTCTAGGACCTTAGCGAGTATCGGTCAAGGGACTCTTTGGGTCCCAAGGACGCATGCCAGCCGCGACGGGTTTCCGTAAATCCTCAGTGATGAAAGCCCGCGCCCGTAGCCGCCGCCTTCAGTCCCGGTTGGGAAGCGAACCAATCCAGGTGCCGCCGGATGTCCCGCAGCAGCATGTCGGCTAAATCGTGCGTGAAGCCGTTGCGCACCACGACGCGTTGCACCACAACCTCGTCGCGGTTGGCGGGGATGCGGTAGGCGGGAACCTGCCAGCCTCGATCGCGCAACCGGTCCGCCAGGTCATATAAGGACCAGTGCGCGGGCTCCTTCAGCTTCCATGCGAACACGGGCAGCGCGCGGCCGTCACTGACAAGTTCGAACGGCCCGAGCTCCGCGATCCGGCCCGCCAGATCGACGGCCACATCCTGGCACGCCTGGTGAATCGCGCGATAGCCGGACTTGCCGAGCCGGATCAAATTGTAATATTGCGCCACTACTTGGCTGGCTGGGCGCGAGAAGTTGATCGC
>JASHQT010000021.1 GCA_030039005.1 Bryobacteraceae bacterium | reverse complement strand
CAAAGCATCCTTGCAGGGCGCCGACTATTCACCGGCGAAGACAACCCATACCGATGACCAGGGCCACTACGAACTTCTCGGGCTCCCGCCCGCCGACTACGTCGTGCGGCTGGCCGGCGAATCGTCAAGCACGCAGTTTTTTCAGGGGAACGCTCCGAACCCGAACAACGATCATCGCGGCATGCAGCCGGTGTATTATCCGAACGCCGGCGCGCCCGCGGCAGCTCAGGTTTTCACACTCGCGCCCGATGCGAACAGCAACGCCGATTTTCGCCAGGCTACCGAAGCCGCATTCGACATCAACGGGCGGCTTTCCGGTTTTGTGCCGCAGGCCTGGACGCAGTTGCAACTCTACCGCGAAGGCGACCGCGTGCCCCTCGGCCGCGCTTTCGTGAACATCGCCACGGGCCAATTCCGGCTGACGGACATCCCGCGCGGCGCCTACACGCTGCGCGTCACGCAATACCAAGCCGAACCTTCGCAGTGGTTCGCCGCAGAGGTGCCGCTGACGATGAGCGCGGCGCCGATGCAGAGTCTGGTGGTGGAAATGTCCCCGGCCATCGAGATTCCGATTTCTGTCTCCTACGAAGCCGGGGCGAAGGACGATGGCCAGATCATGGTCTGGCTGCACCCGCAGCATAGCCCGGAGAACCTGAAGCAGGTGATAATCGGAAATCGCACTGGTATTGTGCAAGACGGCGCCGCTGATGCGCATGCCAACGAACTGAAGGACGTTGTCCCGGACCGGTACAAGCTGACGGCGGATCGACCGGGAGGCACCGGATATGTGGCTGCGGCAAAGCTGGGCGGCGTCGATGTCCTGCACGGCGAGTTCGCCATCACGGGCGCGGCGGGAGAACTGCATTTGACCGTGCGCGGCGATGGCGCCACTCTCAAGGGCAAAGTGACCTTTGGCGGGCAGCCCGCGATGTTCGCGCAAATCTTCTTGGTTCCCGCGAGCGGCGCCGAGGGCGTGAGGATTGGGGTTAGCGATCAGGAGGGCAACTACACCATTCCCAATGTGCCTCCGGGCGACTATCACGCTCACGCCTGGACCGGCCAGCCGAGCGCCAAAGAAGTGTTGGCGGCTTTGGGCGAGACGCTCAGCCTGCAACCGAACGATCAACAAACACTCGCGCTCGAAGCGACGGCGCCGGAGCACAAATGATGCCGCACGTCCGATGCCTGGCGCTCGCGCTTGCGGCCTTCCCGCTCCTCGCCGGCGACTACCGCGTCAGCGGCGTGGTGGTGGATTCGCAGTCGCAGAAACCCCTAGCCAACGTACGTGTAGTGCTGGCGCCAACAACCGCTCGCACTACCGGAACCGAATTGGTGACAAAACAGGATGGCCGCTTTACGTTCGAGGTCGCCCGGCCCGGGAAGTACACGCTGCAGGTCAGCAAGGCGGGATACCCGGTGCAGTCTTACCGTTCTCCCACATTTACAGGTTTGTCGAGCGCCATCGCGGTTCGCGACGATCAGGACACCACCCACATCGTATTTGCCGCCAAGCGCGGCGCCGCCATCTTCGGACAGATTCAAGACGATGACTCGGAGGCCGTAGGCAACGCTTTGGTCACTGTCTTTCAATCCATGATAGTGGACGGCCAGCGAAAAGTTGTGCTGCGCGGGCAAGCCCGGGCGAACGCCGCAGGCCGATTCCGCCTGGCTAACCTTCTTGAGGGTGACTACTACGTATGCGCAATGGGCCGCCCCTGGTTTGCGGATTCGCTACTCCAGATGGAGCAGATTCAGGAGTCGGCGCGCTCCGCGCCGGTGGTTGTAGCTTCAAGGCAGGATTCGCCGGACGGCGCGCAGGAACCAGCGGACGCCGCGCAGAGTCCGGACGCGGGGCAAGTTCAGGCGGAGGCCGCGCCACAATTTTCGCCCGATCCCAACTCCCGCGGCACTGCGCTGATGACCACGTTCTTTCCGCGCGCACAGAGCATCGAAGAGGCGTCGCTGGTTCACCTGAATGCCGGTGGTGAAGCCCAGGCTTCCATCACGCTGCCGCTCACCAAGGCGGTATCCATCCGCGGAATTGTCGATTGGTCCGGCCCCATCGCCGGCGGTCGCGTAAACTTGCTCAAGAAAACCTATGATCAGTACGTCCTCTTCCTCCAGGCCACGGTTTCCAAGGAAGGAAAATTCGAGTTCAAGAACGTGCCTGCCGGATCGTACGAAATCATGTCCGCGTCCGACGTGGGCGCGGGCGCGTCCAGTTGGCAGGCTCGCCAGGAGATCGAGGTAGGATCGTCCGACACGGACGTGGTTTTGAAGCCCGCCTCCATGGGCGCACTTGCGGGAAAGGTGGTTTTCGAAGGGGAACGTCCTCCAGGCGGGAGCAGCTTCTTCGTCACGCTTCGCAATGATGAGGGGCATCTCGTTCGAGTTCAGACCGACCTAGAAGGGAATTTTTCATTGAGCCGCCTTCTGCCGGGCCGCTATGAATTGGCGGGTTTCTCCGATTTGGTGGCTACTTACCTTGTGAGTCCGGACGGTCAGCACTTGCCTCTGAGCCTGGACATTACGGCGGGCGCAACCATCCACCGCGATTTGGCTTTGACCAAAGCCGCCTCGGCAATCGCAGGGATCGTAGACAAGGACGGCGCGCCCCAGGTGGGAGCCTTTGTGCTGCTGATCCCAGAGAATCCAGCCGCACGCTGGGCTTATCGCAGGGATCAGACCGATTCGGACGGATCGTTTCGCCTCGCGGCCATTCCCGCCGGTGATTACTTCCTCATTGCCTTGACCGAAGGGGACGAGGTGGCCTATCGCGAGCCCAAGGTGGCCGCGAAATTGTCCGCCGCCGCCCAGCCCGTTCATGTCGATTCCGGCGATCGGCTCGACCTCAAGCTGCGGGTCACCGATAGCGCGAGCCTGGGCTTGATGTCACAATAATAAAACGCGATTGCGAAAAATGCTGAGCCTCTCTCACCGGCGCTCGGTGGCGAGCGTCTTGTTCCTCGCATCTTCCACAGCGAGTCTCGTGGCTCAGACCGCTTCCCCGCCCCGGACCGTCTGGGACGGTGTGTACACGGAGGCGCAAGCCAATCGCGGCGCAACGGCCTTCGGTCCAAGCTGCTCGGGTTGTCACACGCTCGCCGCGGAAGGCAAGGCGCCGCTGGTGGGTGATCCGTTCTGGAAGAGCTTTCAGCAAAAGTCCGTGGGCGATCTGCTCGCCTACGTCAGCGCCAACATGCCGAACGGGGCACCCGGATCGCTCAACGAATCCACCTACCGCGATATCGTGGCGCTCATGCTCAAATCCAATGGCTTTCCGGCGGGGAACATCGAACTGCGACGCGATAACATTGCCGAAGTGCAGATTGTGCCGAAGGATGGAAATACCGAGCTCCCGGCGGATGCACTGGCTCGCGTAGTCGGGTGTCTGGCTCGCAGCGAAGCGGACTGGGTGGTCACGAGAGCGACAAACCCGGAGCGGGCAGAGAGTGTTGCGCCGGGCGTCGACGACGCCGCAAGACCCCTCGGCAGCCGTACCATCGCGCTTAAGTTCGTAGTGACGCGCCTGGATCCGTTATCTGGTGCGCGGGTTGCGGTAACCGGGCTGCTGATCGGCGCCGGAGGCGCGGACGGCATTAACGTAACGGCGGTAACCCGCGTGGCTCCGAAGTGTCCTTAAGCCATGACATGTCCCTAAAACGCGTTAGGCGCCAGCTTCGGCTGCACGTACGAGAAGTGCGAATGAATAATACGCCAACCCTCTGGAAAATTCCGGTACACCTCAGTCACATTCCACCTCGCGGATCCTTCGCTCCCGCGGCTGAAGAACTGAAAGGACAGCACAGCGACATCATTGACTTCTTGCACGCGAGCGTTCACGATCTCGCTCCAGTCAATCCTGATCTTGCCGCGAATTTGGTCGTAAAGCGCCTTCAGCTCGGTGCGGTTTTCGAGCGGCCTTTCCAGCATGGGGTCGATGTAGGAAACGTCGGGCGCGGCGAGTTCCAACGCGCCGTCGGGGTCGCCGTTTCCCCAGCGATCGAGTGCCGCCCGCTCCAGCGCCAGAATTTTGTTGGCAGTTGAATTCATGGCCCCATCTTAAGGGCCCAGGATGCGGGACGATAGGAGAAATGGAAACGGACGGCCTCTGCGCTAACCAGACCATGCGCCGCGCGCGTTACCGCGAATACCAGCCTTGCCCGGTTCTTCGGCCCTACGTGAAGGCGCTCTTCACGTTTGCACAGGACCTTTCCGATGACGCGGCGCCCACCGGTGTGAATCGGGAGATTGTGACTGCCGCGGGGCAATCCTCCTGGTCGGCCATGTTTGCAGATGCGGGCGTGTCGATTGTGTTCTGCTTCGGGGAAGGTTACCGCATCGATGGGTTATGGCAACCGCGCCAGGCATCCGCGCACGTCATCGGATCGATGACGGCTTTTCACAGTTCGTTTCCTGGTCAGCGCCTGCGGCAGGTTGGCGCCTATCTGTTTCCCGAGTACGCCTCATTTTTCTTGGGCGTGCCGGGACGAGAAATTGCGGAGCGTGTTTTTGGGCTCGATTTGTTGTGGACGGAAGCCGCGCGGATTGAAGGCGAGCTGGCCGGCTGCGAGCATGACTACGCGCGCATCCCGGTTCTCGAATCAGCGCTCATCCGGCGGTTGAAGCCTCATCCTGTCGCCATTTCGGCCCGGGTGGCTCAATTGGCAAGGCAGCACGGCGGACAGATGACGGTCCGATCCATGGCTGAATCGACCGGAGTTTCACGCCAATTTCTTGGACGCGTCTTTGTCCGGCAACTCGGACTAAGCCCGAAGCTTTACCTGCGGCTGTGCCGCTTCCGCAAGGCGCTGGGCTCACCGCACTCCGGCTCTGGCTGGGCGGATACCGCGGCGGCTTTCGGGTACTTCGATCAGTCCCACATGATCGCGGAATTCCGCGAATTCTCGGGCATGACTCCGGAGGCCATCGCGCGACAGCGGCCGTTTCATCCCTTCACCAACGCCCTTCAGCAACTCGCCTCGACGAACTAAAGATCGGCTCGGCCTGTACTCGCCCCTAGTTTGTCGATCTCCACGCCGCCGATGTGCGCCATCGCCAGCAGCAGATTGGCGGTCGGCATGTCCTGTGCGACGATGTGCCGGTTGCCTTTCATCCCGCCGCAGCCGCCTCCCACGATCACCGCCGGCGGATTGTTCCGGTCATGCTGGTTGCCGTTGCTCATGCCGCTGCCCCAATACAGGACCGCGTGATCGAGCAGCGTCCCGTCGGCCTCCTTGGTAGCCTTCAGCTTGGCGCAGAAATCGGCGAACTTTTGGATTTGATACGTGGCGATCTTGGCGTACTTGGCGAGCTTCTCCGGATCGTTGCCGTGATGCGAGATGGTGTGATGCTGCTCGGGAATGCCGATGAACGCGTACGCGCGATCGCTGGCTTCATGACCGGTCATGAACGTGAACACGCGGCTGATGTCGCCCTGATAGGCCAGGTGCATCAGGTTATAGGTGATAGTCATGTGATCGTCGAACGCTTCCGGCAAGCCAACCGGCGCTTCCGGATTGCCGGTGATCGTGCCGAGACGAGTTTCCATCCGCTGGAGTTGGCTCTCCACGTCGCGAATGTTGCTGAGATACTCGTCGAGGATGGCGCGATCGGGCGCTCCCAGCGAGCGCTTCAGTTTTGCGGTCTCTTCGGTCACCGAGTCCAGCAGGCTCTGCTTCTCCTTCAGCCGGGCGGAGCGCCGCTGGGTGGAATCTGTTTCGCCGAACATGCGCTCGAAGGTGACGCGTGGATTGATCCCCACCGGCAGCGGGCTCTCATCGTCGCGCCATGCCAGTGTATTGAAAAACGTGCAGGCAAAACCGTCGCAGGCCCCGACGGCGGTGCCCATATCCTCGGTGCCGACTTCAATGGACCGCAGCGGTGTATCGGCTGCCACGTGATCCGCGATGAACTGGTCGACGGTCTTTTTCGATTCAATCTTTCCGAAAGAGTCGCCCCTCCCGTCGCGGCGGACGGCCGGCCCAACGCCGTTCAGAAACGCCGAGCTGGCGCCCAGGTGGACCGATTCGCCCCACGGCGCTTTCATTTTGCTGACCGTCACGAGCTGATTCCGGAACTGCTCCAGCGGCTGCATCACGGGTTTAAAAGCGAAGTCGCTCCCCGCCGCATCGGGATGCCAGGTAGTGGGAAACACGCCACAAGGGAAGTAGACCGCGCCGAAGCGGAACGGCGTCTTGGGCGCGGCTGAGAGCGCCGGGACCATGGCGTCCATAAACGGCAGTGCAATCGTGGCGCCCAGAGCGCCGCGCACGAACGTGCGGCGCGAAAGATGCTTCTTCGTGATGATCATGGCTGCTCCTTGTGGTTAGATCCCGCTACATGATGTGATATTGCAACTTTAACGCTTTCGGACGGTCCCTTACCGTTCTCCACCGGTTCCAGTTTCGTACGCATTTGAAATGGCGCACTTTCCACTATCCCAAGGATAACTGAAGAAAGCTGGTAATTGTTCTGGGCGGCCTTCCTGACGATGTGCCGAACTACAGGCATGTCGGCGGGCTCTAGCCCGCGGCCCAGCGCGTACGTCAGCATCTTTTCGGTGACGACGGTCACGAAAGCGTCCGGCCGGCTCAGAATGGCCTCCCGGAGCGCCACCGGACCGTTGACCTCGGATCCGTCCGCGAGCGTGCCCGCGACATCCAGTGGCGCGCCATCGGCTCCTTTATCGCGCCACTGCCCCACCGGATTAAAGTTCTCAAGCGCAAACCCGGCCGGATCAATCACGCGATGGCAACCCGCACACGGCTGGTTCTTGCGGTGCAATTCCAGTTGCGCACGCACGGTCTTGGGCGCTTTGGAGTCCTTATTGCTTTCGTCCAGAGAGGGGACGTTGGGCGGTGGAGGAGGCGGGGGCGTGTTTAGGAAGGTGCTGAGCACATACTTGCCGCGGTAAACCGGCGAGGTTCTGGTGGCGACGGACGTCATCGCGAGGATACTTCCTTGCCCCAGCAGGCCGCGGCGATTGGGATCGGTGAGTTTGACGCGCCGGAATTGGGGGCCGTAGACGCCCTGGATGCCGTAATGCCGGGCGAGCCGCTCGTCAACAAAAGTGTAGTCCGCGCTTAGAAGCTCCAGGGCGCTGCGGTTTTCACGCAAAATGTAGCCGAAGAACATCTCGGTCTCGGTGCGGAATCCTTTGCGGATGTTGTCGTCGAAATTGGGGAACATCAGGATGTCCGGAACCACCTTCGCTTCCAGATTGCGGAGCTGCAGCCACTGCCCGGTGAAATTATCGACCAGGGCGTCGGAGCGGTCATCCGCCAGCATGCGGCGCACCTGCGCTTCCAGCTCTCCCGGCGCCCGCAACCGCCCGGCGGCCGCCAGATCCAGCAGCTTCTCGTCGGGTATGCTACTCCACAGGAAGAAGGACAAGCGCGAGGCAAGCTCGATATCGGTGACCGGATGTGCGACGCCGGCGCGTGCCTCCGGCGGATCTCTCTCAATGCGATACAAAAAGTAAGGGCTGGAAAGTACCCGCGCGACGCCAGCGCGGATCCCATCGTCGAAACTGCCACCGTTTTGACGGGTCTGCCCGTAAAACGACATCGGCGGCTCGACGTCCGCAGCGGTGACCGGACGCCGG
>JASHQT010000257.1 GCA_030039005.1 Bryobacteraceae bacterium | reverse complement strand
CCAGGGCCAGGAGGTGGACCTCCGCCCGGAGGACCCCCGCCGGCTGGAATCTTCGGCTCCTCGACGCCGAAACGATACAACCTGACGTTGACCGCGATGGCGACGAACGTCCTAAATCATCCGAATTTCGCCAGCCCCAATGGCGACTTGTCCTCACCATTTTTCGGACAGCCCCTTAGTCTTCAGGGCGGCTTCGGTCCGGAAGGCAGCACGACAACCTACGATCGCAAGGTCAGCCTACAGCTTCGTTTCACTTTCTAAAAACGTCCGCAACCCGCGCACAGTGTGTCAGCGTGACACACGTAGTCGAAGAAGCCTTTCATTTCAAAGGCGGTTTTCCCGGCACTCGGGATGCTGAAATGCGCTTCGTGACTGGGCGAGCATCCTTGTGTCTGGTGTTACTGAGCGCGGCCAGTGCGGTGGCGCAACCGTCCGCTTTCCCGCTGGGGGTGGGCTATAGCGAATGGCTGAACGACACCTCTTCGCAGATCGCGACGGACGCCTCCGGCGCTATTTACCTTCTGCAGCCATACTGCGTGCACACCTCGTCCTCGTGCGTGACCAAGCTTTCCGCCGACGGGACTACGCTGCTGTGGGACAACCGGCTCGCATTCGGCGTGAGCACGATGGCGGTGGATCCCAACGGCGGCGTATACGTGATCCCCGTGAACCAGCCGCAGGACACGTCCGTTTACGTGGATAAGCTGGCTTCGAGCGGGACGGGGATCGCGTGGCAAGCCTCGGTAGCGCTGATGCCGGGAGAGCCGAACGTTCTTGCGGCCGATTCTCAAGGCCGCGCCTATGTTGCCGCCGCGTCCGGCTCGGCCGCCCCGGGAGTGATAGCCAGGGTGAATGCGGACGGCAGCGGGGTCGATTACACGACTCAGTTCGCGGGAACACCGACCGCGATTGCCGTGAATAGCTCGGGTGCTGCCTTCATTGTGGGATTCACCACAGGCCAAGAATCCATCGCTGGCTTTCTCACCGAGGTGTCGCCGGACGGTTCCACCGGGTTCGATGTGACTCTTCCTCAGGACTCTCAGCCTGCGGCGGTTGCCGTGAATGCGAGCGGGGATGCGATCGTGCTCGGATCGAATGGCGGAATGCAACGCGGCGTATTGCAACGCGTGGATTCTTCGGGCGCCGTAACTGTTGTGACCACGGTTCCTGGGATGGCCGGTGGAAATCTGGCTCTGGACGCAGCCGGGAACGCCTACATCGCCGGAGGGGGAGACCAGGCGTTCCAGATGAAGAACAGCTTGGTGACCTGCGGGAATACGCCTCTGGGAGTTGCCTACCTGATCGTGATTGCTCCTGATGGTTCCCAACTCCAGGGCACGTATGTTCCATCCGCCCTAAACTCAGAGCCGCTATGGCCTGTCGTCGCCATGGGTGCGAATTCGACCGTGCTGTTGTTGGTTCCGGCCCAACCAAGCTTTGTACCTACGCGAGGCGGACCGTTCGCCACGGCAAATAACGCGGCTAATTACGTTTTGAGCCTCTCCCCCAATGCAACCGCCCAAGTCCCTCCATTGGCTTGTCTGGGCAATGGGGCCAGCTTCCAGCCTTTGGCGATATCACCGGGAGAGATTGTGACACTGTTTGGCACCGGGCTCGGACCGGAGCAGGGGGTTCAGCCGCAGGCTACCTTGCAAACCCCTTTCCCCACCCAAGTGGCCGGAGTGGAGGTGACTTTCGACGACAATCCGGTGCCGCTGCTGTGGGTGCAGGACGCGCAGATCAATACTGTAGCGCCATGGTCGCTAACGCCAGGACAGAACACGCAGGTCTGTGTCTCTTATAACCACGCCAACACGAATTGCCTGACCTGGGCTGTGCAACAAGCCGTTCCGGGCGTATTCACAGTGGATGGCACGTACGCATTGGCGATAAATCAGGACGAGAGCATAAACTCCGCCACAAATCCCGCTCCGGTGGGCAGCATCGTCACGGTGTGGGCGACCGGGCTCGGCCCGATCACGCCGGCCCAGGCCGACGGGGCGCTGGTGCCGCTTCCGCTGCCCAGCAACGTTTTGGCGATCACAGTTAGCGCCAGCGATACCGTGGGAGAGAACTGCCTGGTGGCTTGCGTCTGGCAGCCCTTCACTGTGCAGTACGCCGGGCCGGCGCCATACCTGGTAGCCGGGGCCAGCCAGATCAATTTTCAGGCCGCCAATTATCCCGGGGCGATTTATGTGACCACGATCGCAGGATATAGCCAAGGCTTTCAGATTTACGTCGCCGGTCAATGAAGCGGCCGGCGTGGCGCTCTGCCGGCTGCACCAAGGTACTTAGGCTTTTGTCCACTTTGGTGAGGGCGTGCTCGTGAAATGCGCGACGCTTCACCATACGGTGACGGCGCGTGCGTTTGACGTTGCGTACCCTTGATTTTGTCAACCAGCCCGGCACGTGGGCACAAGCTATCGCGGGAAGCCGTCGCGTATTCACGTTGTGTAACTGAACCGGGGCCACATCGTTGCGGCTGAATCGTCATCTTTCGGATTTTGGAAACAGTTTGGGGATAGCAACGTCCCACGAACCGGCTACGCGAGCATCTAGAATTGCCGCGTCGCTTTGCATCGTCTGGTGGCATCTCATTCCGGGGGATATATGCAACTTGGCATGATCGGTCTTGGAAGGATGGGCGCTAACATGGTCCGGCGCCTGTTGAAAAAAGGTCACAAGTGTGTGGTCTTCGACAGGTCTCAGAAAGCCGTGGATGAGCTGGCCGCGGAAAAAGCTAACGGTACAGCGTCGCTGGCCGAATTCGTAAAAGCACTCGAAAAGCCCAGAGCTGTCTGGCTCATGGTTCCGGCCGCCGTGGTCGACGGTACGATCGCAGACCTGCTGCCGCACTTGGAGAAGGGCGACATTTTGATCGACGGGGGCAACTCATACTACGTCGACGACATTCGCCGGGCCAAGGAGCTTGCAACGCGAAACATTCACTACGTGGATGTGGGAACCAGCGGCGGCGTGTGGGGTCTGGAACGGGGCTACTGCATGATGATTGGGGGCGAGCTGGATGTGGTCCGTCGTCTCGATCCCATCTTTTCCGCGCTCGCCCCCGGCATGGGCGATATCTCCCGGACTCCGGGACGTGAGAAGCTCGGCGGAACGGCCGAACAAGGTTACCTGCACTGCGGGCCCAACGGCGCCGGCCATTTTGTGAAGATGGTTCACAACGGTATCGAATACGGAGTCATGGCGGCATACGCCGAGGGACTGAATATTCTGCGGGCGGCAAACGCCGGCAAGCAAGAGAACCAAGCCGCGGACGCCGAAACGACGCCCTTGCGCGACCCCGAGCACTATCAGTACGACCTGAACCTGACCGACGTCACTGAGGTCTGGCGCCGTGGGAGCGTGATTGCTTCCTGGCTGCTCGATCTGACCGCCTCGGCGTTGGTGCAGGACCCGCACCTGGCGAAATTTGCCGGGCGGGTTTCGGATTCCGGCG
Source organism: Bryobacteraceae bacterium (assembly GCA_030039005.1). The sequence continues at coordinate 9,886 of JASHQT010000257.1, read as the reverse complement.
AAGGGCGGTGGACCATCAAGGCCGCGATCGATGAAGGCGTTCCGGCCACTATTCTGACCAGCGCCCTGTATGAGCGCTTCGCATCGCGGGGCGAGGCCGATTTTGCCGACAAGCTTCTTTCCGCCATGCGCTTTGAGTTCGGTGGACACTTGGAAAAATCAGAGCCTGTTTCGAAGGTGGCGTGAACCATGTCAAATACTCCAGCTCATTCCGACGCTTTCGTTTTCTTCGGCGCAACTGGCGACTTGGCCTACAAGAAAATCTTCCCGGCGTTGCAGGCCATGGTGAAGCGCGGTCATCTGAACATCCCGGTAATCGGAGTCGCCAAGGCCGGATGGACGCTCGATCAACTCAAGGCGCGCGCGCAGGATAGCCTCGAAAAACACGGTGGCGGCGTGGATCCTGCCGCGTTTGAGAAGCTTTGCGGCTTGCTGCGATACATCGACGGTGACTATTCCGACCCCGCTACTTTCCGGGCGTTAGGGGAGCAACTCAAGGGTGCCCAACGGCCCGCGCACTATCTGGCCATCCCGCCCGTTTTGTTCGAGGAGGTGGTGGACCGGCTGGTGGATTGCAATTGCATGAACAATGCGCGAGTCATCGTCGAAAAGCCCTTTGGTCACGACCTTGCGTCCGCGCGTGAGTTGAATCAGGTTTTGCTGCGTCATTTCGATGAGACCTCCATTTTCCGGATTGACCATTATTTGGGAAAACGGCCCGTCCAAAACATCGTTGTGTTTCGGTTCGCGAACATGTTCACTGATGCATTCTGGAACCGCAACTACGTTGAGAGCGTGCAAATCACGATGGCCGAAAATTTCGGCGTAGAAGGGCGCGGAGGCTTCTACGATCAGACCGGAGCCATCCGCGATGTTGTCCAGAACCACTTGTTTCAGATCCTCAGCAATCTCGTGATGGAAGCGCCGGCCAGGATGGACAGCGAATCCGTTCGCGATGAGAAGGTCAAAGTGCTCAAGGCGATCCCGCCGCTGGAAGAGAGCAATCTAGTCCGGGGGCAGTTCCGCGGGTATCGGGACGAGAAGGGTGTCGCGCGAGATTCCAAAGTGGAGACGTTTGCCGCGCTGAAGCTGGAGATCAATTCCCGGACTTGGCAGGGAGTTCCTTTCTACATTCGAGCCGGAAAATGTCTCCCCGTAACCTCGACCGAAGTGGTCTGCCGGCTGCGAAAACCTCCTGCCTTAGTGTCTGCGGATCTACTCGAATCCAATTACCTGCGGTTTAGAATCAGCCCGGACGTGGCGATCGCGATGGGCGTGACGGTCATGGCGCCGGGAGAGACTCTGGCGCCGCAACCCGTGGAAATGATCGCGAATCAACATCCCAACGCCGCGGAGATGGATGCGTACGAGCGTATACTGGGTGACGCGATGTCCGGAGACACGACGCCGTTTGCGCGCGAGGATTACGTCGAAGAAGCCTGGCGCATCGTTGACCCGGTTCTTCAAAAGGCCACGCCCGTTTACTCGTACGAGCCGAACAGTTGGGGGCCTAAGGAAATCGAACGCATCACGCCGCCCGGTGGGTGGCAAAATCCGTCGACCGGTCAGGACAAAGCGATCAAGAGCGGATGGGCGGCGTGAGGAACGCCCGATGAAAATTGAAGCTACGGCCGGCGACCAGGCGGCCGCTCAAAGGGCAGCGAGCTTCATTGCGGAAGAGGCTCGCGCCGCCGTTGCGGGCCGCGGCGGATTCGTCATGGCAGTCAGCGGCGGACGTACGCCCTGGATTATGCTGCGCGCGCTCGGTGAGGAGGAAATGCCCTGGGAAAGCGTGCACGTCTTCCAGGTGGACGAGCGTGTAGCCCCCGCCGGTGATGCGGACCGGAACTGGACGCACATTCAGGAAAGCCTACTGGAGCATGCGCCGATCCGCCCGGAAAATGTTCATGCCATGCCGGTGGAATCGGCGGATTTGGAAACTGCGGTCAAGCAATACGCCGCGCTGCTTTCCAAAATCGCGGGTTCGCCTCCGGTTCTCGATCTAGTCCACCTCGGCCTCGGGCCGGATGGGCACACGGCTTCTTTGGTGCCGAACGATCCGGTGCTGGGCGTCAGGGACCGCGATGTAGCATTGACCGGAATCTATCAAGGGAGGCGGCGCATGACGTTGACCTACCCGGCGATCAATCGATCGCGCCGCATCCTTTGGCTGGCGACAGGTAGCGAGAAACGCGCTATGCTGGCTCGGTTGTTCAGCGGCGATTCGTCGATTCCGGCCGGTGGAATTAGCCGGGATAACGCCGTGGTTATCGCCGACCGGGCAGCCGCCGGAAGTTTAGCCGCTTAGCCAATCTGGCGCGAACTTTCTGGAGCGATGAATTGAAGACTTCAACCGAAGCGGCCATCGCCTCGATCGAGCCCAGACAGCGCCTCACCTGGGAGCAACTCGAAGGTAGCCCTCTGCCGCTCGGCGCGACGTGGATCGAAGAACAACAGGCCTTCAATTTCGCGGTTCACGCCGAGGATGCGGAGAGCGTCACTTTATTGCTCTATTCCTCTGCCGACTTGGTGAATCCGCTATCGACGTTCCGCTTCGATTTTCTGCGCAACAAGTCGGGACAGGTGTGGCATTGCCGTTTGCCGCTGGCCGAGATGGGCGACGCGCGGTACTACGCGTACTCGGTCTCCGGACAAGCCGCCTCTGGACTGCATAACTTCGATCCAGAGAAGGTGTTGCTGGATCCCTACGCTCGATGCGTTTTCTTCCCTCGCGATTTCAGCCGCGAAGCGGCCATGCATGAGGGATCGAACGCGGGCCGGGCGCCGCTGGGCTCTTTGATTCATCGACAGCTGAAGTTCGACTGGGAGGGTGTTCACCCGCCGTATCACGAATCCGATGCCATCATCTATGAATTGCATGTGAGGGGGTTCACCAGGAATCCCAACTCCGGCGTCGATTCCTCTCGCGCCGGCACGTACGCCGGCCTGGTGCAAAAGATCCCGTACCTGAAGGAACTTGGGGTCACGGCCGTCGAGTTGATGCCGATCTATCAGCGCGACCCGCTGGAGAACGATTACTGGGGTTACATGCCTTTGAATTTCTTTGCGCCGCATGCTCAGTATGCCAGCGCCGCCGGCGCGGATGATCAGCACACTGAGTTCAAGAATATGGTCAAGGCATTCCATCAAGCCGGCATCGGCGTGGTGCTCGACGTTGTGTACAACCACACAGCCGAGGGGAATCGCAGGGGCCCGATCTATAGCTTCAAAGGCTTCGGCGCGGCGAGTTACTACATGCTGACGCAGGACCCTGCGAATCCCTATGCGAACTATTCGGGCACCGGCAACACGCTCAACTTCAGCCGGGCGCACGTTCGCAAGATGGTCATGGACAGCTTGCGGTATTGGAAGCACGAAATGCATATCGATGGATTCCGCTTCGATCTGGCCTCGGTGTTCAGCCGCAACGACGACGGATCGCTCAATTGGGGACAAGCTCCCATCTTCAGCGAAATCGCCGCCGATCCCGAGTTGTCCCGCCTGCGTTTGATCGCCGAGCCCTGGGATACCGGAGCATATCAGCTCGGCCGCGGATTCCCTGGCGTAAGCTGGCTGCAGTGGAACGGACGCTTTCGCGACGACATCCGCCGCTTCACTAAAGGCGACGCCGGCATGGTTCCCAACCTGATGCGCCGGATCTATGGCAGCGACGACCTGTTTCCCGACAATCGCGCGGACGCCTATCACGCCTACCAGAGCGTCAACTATGTCGACTCGCACGACGGCTTCACGCTCTACGATCTGGTTTCCTACAACAACAAGCACAATTGGGCGAACGGCAATCAAAACCAGGACGGCACCGACGACAACTTCAGCTGGAACTGCGGGCACGAGGGAGTGGAGAGCGTGCCCTCCGAGGTCCAAGCGCTCCGGCGGAAACAAGCGAAGAATTTCTGCTGCCTGCTGTTTCTTTCCAACGGCATTCCCATGTTCCGGGCCGGCGACGAATTTCTAAACACGCAGTTCGGAAATAACAATCCATACAACCAGGACAACGCAACCGGCTGGCTGGATTGGGATCAGCTTGGCGCTAACCAGGACATTTTCCGATTCTTCCAATCGATGATCGCGTTCCGCAAGGCCCATCCTTCCATCAGTCGCAGCAGGTTTTGGCGAGAGGACATCTCCTGGTACGGCGTGGGCCAGGTCGTCGACCTGTCCAACGATTCCCATAGCCTTGCATACTGCCTGCACGGTGCGTCGCAAGATGACGACGACCTTTACGTGATGATTAACGCCTATTGGGAAGCGTTGGAATTCACACTCCAGGAGGGAACTGCTGCGGAGTGGAAAAGGATTGTGGACACCTCACTCGCGAGTCCGGATGATTTCGTAGGCGCTGGAAGTCGTCTGAAACGTCCGAGCTATGTCGTGGCGCCCAGGTCCGTGGTAGTGTTCCTGCGGCCGGGCAACCGGCGCTTGTAGCCGGGCACAGCCCTGCCGACAAAAAAAAATCTTGCAACCGGAGGCATCCTCCGTTAATCTAGGACCTATACGGAGGCGACCTCCGTTTGCAGCAGGTTCGTAACGGCTCGTCCAAATCGTTGAAGCACCCAACGGGCCGGAAGGAGAAAAGACGATGCGTATCTTTGTTACCGGTGCAACCGGATTTATCGGCATTCCCGTTGTCAAGGAACTGATGGCCGCCGGACATAAAATCCTGGGTATGGCGCGTTCCGATGAAGGAGCAAGATCGCTGCAGGCGATCGGCGCTGACATTCATCGCGGGTCAATTGAGGATCTAGAGAGCCTGAAAAATGGCGCCGCCGTTGCGGATGCCGTCATTCACCTGGCTTTCATTCACGACTTCTCGAAGTTTCAGGAGAACTGTGAGCGCGACAGACGTGCGATAGAAACCTTGGGTTCGGTTCTTGCCGGTTCCAAGCGGCCCCTCATCGTTACTTCCGGACTAGCGGCATTGGCGGCGCCGGGTCAGGTTGCGACCGAAGATATGGATGTGCCGCCAAATTTTCCTTTTCCTCGTGTTTCCGAGCAGGCGGCCCTGGCTTTGCGGGATGTGAACGCTTCGGTTATGCGCCTTCCACAGGTTCACGATACCGTCAAGCAAGGACTTGTCACTTATCTCATTGCTGTGGCGCGCGAGAAAGGCGTGTCAGCATTTGTAGGAGAAGGACGCAATCGCTGGGCCGCGGGGCATGTTTCCGATGTCGCCCGTCTTTACAGGCTGGCGGTTGAGAAAGATGAGCCGGGTGCGAAGTACCACGCGGTGGGCGAAGAAGGCGTGCCCATGCGGGATATTGCCGAGGTTATCGGGCGAGGGTTGAAAGTGCCAGTGAAATCCCTATCAACGGAAGAAGCGCAGGGGCACTTTGGTTGGCTGGCCATGTTCGCCGCCTCCGATCTTCAAGCTTCCAGCGCCAAGACACGCAAAAAACGGGGTTGGAACCCGGCTGGGCCGGGATTGATCGCCGATCTCGAACGAATGCGCTATTACGAAAGTGAGGCCGGTGTCGCCTCTGTTGCGCACCGTGCCTAAAGGTTCGACCACAAAGGGGAGGAGCAAATGACCGCACAGACCAATCTTGGCGGGAGCTTCACTTTCGCGAACACAAACATGATGGTGAATCGTGTGGGCTACGGCGCGATGCAGCTTGCCGGCCCACAGGTTTGGGGACCGCCTCGCGACCCCGAAGAGGCGGTCAAGGTCTTGCGCGAGGCGATTGACGCCGGCGTGAACCACATCGATACCAGCGATTACTACGGCCCTCACGTTACCAATCAGATCATCAAACAGGCGCTCCATCCTTACGCGGATGGGCTGGTGATTGTCACCAAGGTGGGCGCGCGCCGGGGGCCCGACAAGTCATGGATTCACGCTCTTTCGCGCCAGGAGCTGATCGATGCGGTTCATGACAACCTTCAACACCTCGGTTTGGACAGGCTCGATGTCGTCAACTTGCGCGTTGGAGGCGTTGCGAGGCCCGCGGAGGGATCGATTGAAGAACCGCTCGCCGTGCTGGCCGAGCTCCAACGTCAAGGGCTGATCCGTCATCTCGGTCTCAGCAACGTCACACCTCGGCAATTCGCGGACGGGCGAAAGATATCGCCGATTGTCTGCGTTCAGAACTTTTTCAACATCGCTGTGCGGGACGATGACGCCTTTGTGGACGAGCTTGGAAAGCAAGGCGTAGCCTACGTGCCGTTCTTCCCGCTCGGAGGATTCACTCCGCTGCAATCGTCGGAGTTGGATGCTGTGGCGGCTTCGGCGGGCGCGACGCCCATGCAGGTCGCGCTCGCATGGCTGCTTCATCGCGCGCCGAATATTCTCCTGATCCCCGGCACATCTTCGGTCAAACATCTTGGCGAGAATCTCCAGGCTGCGAGGCTGCAACTTTCCTCGGAGACGATCATGCGGCTCGACTCGATCGCTGCAAGAGCGTGAACTCAAAACCTGGTTTATCACCCGGACGCCTCTCGCGCTCTTGGTTGCATCTGGGCCGAAGCCGCGCTCACTCGTGGCGATAAGGATCCTGGCTCAGACCGAAATTGCTGGTCAGCGGGGAATTGGGTTGGCTCCCAGCCGCTGGCCGGTAATGATCGGCTGACCGTGCTATCCTAAGACTGTCTTTGCCTCATCTCGCCGCAGTGCTTGCCAGTTGCTTATTCGCTTCCGCGGCCTTCAGCGCAAATCTGACAGAGACAGTTTGGTTTGGCTAGGGGACCTTACATGACCAATATTTTTGTTGGGAATCTCAACTATTCGACGACTCAGGAAGACCTCCATGCAACGTTTGCCCAATTTGGAAACGTCGAGCGTGTCAACGTAGTTACGGATCGCGACACGGGACAGCCGCGCGGCTTTGCCTTCGTTGAAATGACGGACCCCAACGAAGCGCAGACAGCGATTTCCCAATTGAACGGCGCGGAATTGAACGGCCGTGCGATGAACGTGAACGAAGCGCGTCCGAAACCCTCCAATGGCGGTGGGCGAGGCGGCTTCGGCGGACCCCGGAGAGGCGGCGGTGGCCGCGGCCGGTGGTAACAACTGAAGAGCTATGTCTCACCTCGACGGTGAGACTTCCGAACTGACTAACTAAGGAGTCGTCATGGCAGGTCGAGGACCTCAGTCCTTCCAAAAGCGGCAAAAAGAACAGCAACGTAAGGAAAAACAACAGGAGAAGATGGCGAAAAGGCTCGAACGGAAACGCCAGGCGGAAGCGCCTGCGGAGCCGCCGGCGCGGCAAGAGGAAGCCGAATCCTCGTGAAAACCCAAAGCCGAACGCGTGCCAGCAAGAAAAGCTCCCGCGCGGAGCCCCCAAAATCCGTCCGCCCGCCTTCACGGGGTTCTGACGCAGGCAGTTTGACGCGGCAGGTTCCTGAGGAAGCAGGCGCCGCCAAGAACTACAACAACCAGGTTCGCAGCTACCGTTTCCAGCGTGCGAAGGCGCCGGGCATCATCGAAGTGCTCAATGAGAACTCCTACGTCATGGCCGAATACAGCGAGCGAACGGGTTCGATGAAATGGCAGCGTATGGTGCTTGCGTCGCAACGGGAACAAATCGAAAAATGGCTTGAGGAGCATTACCCCAAGGCATAGCAGCGATCTACGAAATTCCACACGCCGTATATTGTATTTCCTCCCGCAGCTTTCCTCGTCATCTGAATGAACAAATTTTCTGAACTTTCTCTCTGCGCCCCGCTGCAGAGTAATTTAATTAAGCATGGGTTCGTGCAACCGACACCGGTGCAAAACGAGGCCATTCCTCCCGCCTTGGCGGGCCGCGATATCGTGGCCACGGCACAAACTGGAACCGGCAAAACGCTGGCTTTTCTGTTACCCCTGCTTCAATCCTTGACAGAACCGGCTTTGGCCAAGCCGGAAGGCAAGACGGCAGTGGGCATCCGGGCGTTAATTCTTGCTCCTACCCGTGAACTCGCGCTACAGATTCAGGAAACTACGCTCAAGCTCACGCCGGGGCTGAACCTCCGCTCGGTTGTCGTGGTGGGAGGCATGCATGAGACCACCCAATTGCGCGACATCCGCCGGGGCGCGCAAATCGTGATTGCGACGCCGGGACGCCTCTGTGACTTCCTCGACCGGAAATTGGTCGAGTTGGCGAGTGTCGGCGTGCTGGTTTTGGATGAAGCGGATCGTATGCTGGATATGGGCTTCCTGCCGGCACTGAAGCAGATCCTTCAGCGGATTCCCGAGCGCCGGCAGACCCTTCTTTTCTCCGCCACCATCGAAAGATCCGTGGCCCATTTGATTAGCGCCTACGTGAGGGATCCGGTCCGCGTGGCCATTGGCGCCACCACCAAGCCGATCGATCGCGTCGACCTTCACCTCTACGAAGTGGAGCAGGACGGCAAACTCGGCCTGCTGGAGAAATTGCTGCGCCAGGAAGCAGGCTCATTCCTGGTGTTCGCCCGTACGAAACACGGAACAGACCGTCTGGCGCGGCGCTTGAGCGCTTGCGGGTTCGACGCCGCGCGCATCCATGGCGACCGGACACAGGGCCAACGCAATCACGCACTCGCTGGATTCAAGAAAGGCGAATACCGGGTTTTGGTGGCCACCGATGTGGCCGCTCGCGGCATTCACGTCGATGACATCGCTCACGTGGTGAATTATGACCTTCCGCAAGTTCCCGAAGACTTCATCCACCGTGTAGGCCGCACCGGCCGCGCCGGAGCCCGCGGAACTGCATCCACGTTTGCCACGCGCGGCGAACGCGGGGACATTCGCAGGATCGAAGCGGCGATGAAGACGCGCTTGACGCCGAGAGAAGTAGGCGCCGGGGAATTGCATCGCGACGACAAAGCGATGCCTCCTCCCGCCACGCATCGCCAGCCCAACGGGAATGCGAGTCCATACCGGCACGCGCAGGGGCGACCCACGGCACGGCGCAGAAGGGTTCGGCCGGGAAACAAGCCGGCCTAGGGCTTGCTTGTTTGCCTGGCGGTTATCCCTTCCGGCCCAAAATCCCGACTTCCTTCTTTGGCAACCGGTCCAACATGTCCTTACCGAGCAGGAAATTGGTGGTCAGCAGCGAATCCGGATTACCGCCCAGCCAGTTGGTGAGCGAGATTTCCTGATATAGGCCGCTGTTGAACAGGATCAGGATTTGCGTGGGTTCGTCTCCCACCTGCTCGATAAAGTGGCCGTAGCCCTGCTTGATGAAGGCGACGGTGTTGGGCCCGAAGTCCTCGGTTTTGACCCTGCCGTGCGAGCCGAAGATGGTCACGCGCCCGCGGCCTTTGACGTAGAACTGCCATTCGTCGGCGTGGGGATGCCAGTGCATCTCGCGCAGCGCGCCGGGTTTCAGATCCATGCGGACAGCGGTGAGGGTGGTCTGGATGGGGAATTCGTTTTGCGTGACGATGCGCTCTTCGCCGCCTGCGAAGACGTGCGGCGCCATTTCTCCCAGGCGGAACTTATGCGCCACCTGCGTGGGCTGGAGATTGGCATTGCGAACCGGCTCGACGGCGGGCGGCACTTTGCCCGGGCCAATGTAGAGTTCCTTGTGCGGCATCTGGCCGAAGGCGGATTCGGGAAGGTTCAGATTGCGCGCCAACACGTGGCGCGGTGTGGTGTTGATCCAATCGGTGATGCTGAAGGTGCCGAACTCGGAGAAGTGGCCATTGTCGAATCCGAGCAGGAAATGGCACGGGCCGGGGCCGGTGTTCTGGATGGCGTGGCCGTGGCCGCGCGGGAAATACCAGGTGTCGCCGACCTCGAAATCGTCCACTTCGGTCTGGCCGTTGGGCGCGATGACCGTGGTGCGGCAGCGGCCTTCGAGAACGTAGGCCCATTCGGCCGCGAGCGCGTGCCAATGCAGCTCGCGGATCGCGCCGGGCTCCAGCCGCATGGAAACGCCGGCGATGGATTGCGAGACCGGCAGTTG
>JASHQT010000020.1 GCA_030039005.1 Bryobacteraceae bacterium | reverse complement strand
GCGCGTGGTGGGCGCCGGGCACCCGGCCGAAACGCTGGATTGGCTGTAGCGTGCGGATGAAGCAATGAACGCTACCACTAATTTCTCCAGCGCCGTGCGATTCGCCGGATCGACACCAGCTGTCCGAGCGGCCTACAACCCACTCGACGGCGGCGACACGCTATTCCCGCAGGGTGGGGTTTCCCGTCTACTTGACGGGAGGGCGACTTAGCACGACCGATCCTTCCGCCCTCGGATTCTGCGTATCCCGGACGATATAACCCGAGCGCCATCGATCACCTCTACGGGTGGGGCGTTTCCTGTCAGATTAACCGCTACCAACCTCATTTCGCGGCGTTGCTCGCTGCGCCATATTCCTCAGAAGCAGGCGAGACAACTGAGCGTAGTCGCGGCCCTGACTTGAAAAATCGATACCGAGACCGTCCGGTACTAAACATCGGCAAGCTGGACCGTGAAATGCAAGACATACGTAGCGAGAAAAGGAGATCGTTGACGTCGCACACCTGTTCCTGGCGATTTTTCCGTAAGCGGACGCATGAAACAAAAATTGGTGGTGACGTTTCGGCACACCCAGCAGATAGGGGCCGGGTTTCATCTGCGGCCGCTTTAAGGCGCCTTTTCAATCTGCCATGTCGGCATCGCAGGCACGAGCGCTGGAGCTTTTCAAAACAGCACTTACTGGTCCGTATTCAGGCTCGCGGCTTCTGTGCTCTCCCTTCTTGTCACAAACGCTTTTTGGGAATTTGGAGGACTTGAAATGAATCGCTTGATAATTGCTGTGGCCATCATAATTGTTGCCGCGGGAGCTGCCGTACTGAACTTTACATTTACCGTGACGAACGCCTCGATCACCTCATCAGAAACCACCATATCCGTTTCCGGGCCTGCCACGCTGACGGTGAGCGGCGTGGGGACCGACACCGGAACCTTCAGCGCGAGCGGTTCGCTCGCCAATGTCAGCGGAGGCAATGTGACCGTCCCATTCACGGTCACGCTTACCCAGGGCTCGTACAGCGGTACTATGACTTTCCCGCTCGACGCACTGGGAGGTTCGAGTTCGATCACCGGCTCGGCCACGATCACCAGCGGAACCGGACGGTACGCCATCTTGGTGGGCACAACCATATCGGGATCGGGTTTTGGGGGCTCCGTGCTCGCGGGCGGGGATCTGAGTTTCTCGATGTCCGGCACGGCCGACAATCGGAGTTTCACGTTTACCGTAACGGATGCGCCGATCGTCATAGCGGGGAACAGCGTGTTTTCCGGACCTGCCAGCCTGGCGCTGGCCGGCTTTTCGCCCGATAGCGGCACGTTCACCGCGAGCGGTCCGCTTACCGCCCTCAGCGGGAACCTGGCCATGCCGTTCACGGTCACGCTCGGCCGCGGCACCATCACCGGGAACATGACCTTCCCGGAGACGGCGCTGCTAAAATCCGGTCCGGTCAGCGGCTCGGCGACAATCACGGGCGGAACCGGCAGCTACGCCGGGTATACCAGCGCGACTTTAACGGCGTCGGGCACGGTTACGGGTTCCCTGCTTTCCAGCGGAACGCTCAGCTTCTCGGTCGCCGGGACAATCACAACCAGCGGTCCGGTTCCGGTTCCGCCCAGCATCACTGCTATTGAGAACAACTCCAGCTTCATTCCCGCCGGATTCCCCAATTCCGGGATTGTACCCAGCTCGATTTTCTGGATCCAGGGCACCGGTATGGCCTCGGCCACCACCGTCACGGCGCTCCAAGACAGCACCAAGGGTCTGCCGGCTACGGCCGGGCTCAACGGCGCCGTCGTAACCGTCAATGCCGGCGGCCAGACGTATGCGGCAGGACTTTATTATGCGATCGCCACGCAAATCGCCGGCGTCCTGCCCGCCGCAGTCCCGGCCGGTCCCGCGACCGTCACGGTTAGTTATAACGGTCAAACCAGTGCCCCTTACAGCTTCACCGTGGTTCCCGCCGCCTACGGCATAGACGTGTACAACGGAAATTACGCGATCTTGCAGGATTCGGTGACGGGCGCGATCATCACCCCAACCAACTCCGGCAAGCCTGGCGAACCGATTACTATATGGGGCACCGGCATCGGCTCCGACCCGAAGGACAGCGACGTTTTATACACCCCTACACCTCACGCGATCCCTACCGAGGTGCAGGTATATATCGGCAACGTGGAGGTTCCGCAGTCCAATATTCTCTATGTGGGATCGTACGGATACCCAGGAGTGAACGGCGTGGTCTTCACGGTGCCGTCGAACGCTCCGGCGGGGTGCTTCAATTCAGTCGCAATCGTGACCACCGTAAACGGCGCGAGCAGGGCCAGCAATCTCGGGGTGGGATCGTTTATGCCCAGCGGCGGAGTGTGCCAGGATGCCAATACCGGCCTCGACGGCAATATGATTTCGACTCTAACGCAGCAGGCGAATGTAAAAATCGGAAGCTTGTCTGTGTTTCAAAAGACGTCGCCGGGCACTAGCGGCGCTTTATCTACGATTAGCGGGGCCACCGGCCTGTTCGAGCAGGTCACGGGGTCGAACTCCCTGGCTGGCAGCGCCGGGCTTTCGGTGGGAAGCTGCTCGCTCAGTGAAACCCTCGCCAGCAACGCCACAACCCCCACGATCACTGCGCTGAATCCGGGGACCATCACCGTTACCCCGCCCGGCGGCAGCGCGATCACGTTGCAAGCGTCACCAACCAATCCTTACGAGTACGATGCGCAGGTCCCATCCGCGGCGATTCCGACTTCGGGAGGAGCCTTTACTTTCAACGGCTCGGGCGGTTCTGGAGCGAACGCCGTAGGGCCATTCAGTACCACGATTAGTTTCCCCGGCCCGCTCATAAATTGGACCAATCAGACCGATGTAGCAACGGTTACGAGAAGCGCCGGGCTGACTTATACCTGGACAGACGGCGCGCCGGACTCTTGGGTGATCGTGAGCGGCAGCTCGGCCTCGTCGATGGTAAGCGGCACTTACACCTGCATCTTTTCGCAATCGGCGCTCACCGCCACCGTGCCGCCATACCTTTTGTCGGCCATGCCCGCAGGGTCGGGGACGTCGAGCCTGGAGAACTCCACTTCGCTCACCTCGTTTACCGCCAACGGCCTCGACTACGGCATCGCCTTTGGAATCGCTTCGTTTTCGACCAACAGCACGTATCAGTAACTGGGGTTCAAGATTCGTGGCAGGTCACGGAAACGGCGTGAGTCAGAAGCAGCCGTCTCGCACCTTGCCACGACGGTCGCGCAACTCGTCTTGGACCACCGGCGATCTGGACCAAAGCGCTATATATGGCTTCTCGGATATTCCGAACGCCAAGCGCCCCACGCTCCGTACCTCGCCCAGTGCAGCAGACGGCCGGCCAGCCGATAACGCCGGTGACTCTCGCGGCTGACCCTTTTCCCGCTCACTCTCATTCACTTCCTCCTCGCCCGCGCACAATAACGCCAGCCGCGCGTGCCATCCTCGAACTGATTGCCTCGCGTTCCCGCACCCCAGATCTTCCCCACAACTACGCCCTTTGCGAAAAAGTTTCGCCGGGCCTCACACATGCTCTCCCACCCCAAACCGTCCATACCGCCTGTCTCCCCAATCGCCAGCCCCGGAGGCGACGGCCCCAGCCGGAGCCGATCCCCCGGCCGCGGCCTGTATACTGAGAACGCATCCGGCCTTCAACAACGGCAAGCAGCGTGGGAAGAGGACCTGTAGCCCATGTGGAACCAAATCACCGCCATCGTTTGGGCCCAATTCCGCAGCGTGCGCAACCACCTGCCGCGCGCCAGCGTGGCCGGCCTGCTGTTCACCGGCGTTCTGACCGTCTTCTGGTATGGAGCTTTCGTCTTTCTGGCGGTTCTCGCCGGGACGCTGCTGGCAAGCCCCGTGGAGCTCGCTCCCTTCCACACCCTGCTGCCTTTTGCGCTACTGCTCGTGTTGCTCTATTGGCAGGTGATCCCGGTGCTCATGAGCTCCATGGGCGCATCGCTCGACTTGCGCAAGCTGCTCGTTTACCCCATCCCCAAGCGTGCCCTGTTCGCCATCGAAGTGATTCTGCGCGTCACTACCGGCGTCGAAATGCTTTTGCTCCTCATCGGAGCCGGCGTCGGACTGCTCATCAATCCCGATGTGCCTTTCTGGGCGCCGTTCACGCTCGCGCTGTTCGTGCTCTTCAACCTGTTCTGCTCCACCGGCATTCGCGATCTTCTCGCTCGGCTGCTCGCCCACAAGCGCATCCGCGAAATCGTCATCTTTCTGGTGATTCTCACCGCGGCGCTTCCGCAATTGCTCGTCTTCCATGGCTCGCAAGCCCGCCTGCGACACTTCTTTGGCGGCCAACCTTCGGCCATTTCGCCCTGGACTGCCACCGCGCGCCTGGCGCTGGGCGAATTTTCCTGGACCAGCCTAGCCGTCATGCT
>JASHQT010000256.1 GCA_030039005.1 Bryobacteraceae bacterium | reverse complement strand
GTTACCATGAAACAATGTCCGCGGTCACCGAACTGGCAGCCAACATTCGCATGTTTCTGATGGATGTCGACGGCGTGCTCACCGACGCCCGCGTGTTCGGCGTTCCGGATCACACCGGCGCGATCGTCGAAACCAAAGGCTTCAATACGCAAGACGGTATCGCGCTGCAATGGCTCTCCTGGAAGGGGTTCGTCACCGGCGTGATCAGCGGACGCGTCTCGCCCGCCACGGTCGAACGTGCGAAACAATGCAACATCACCTACGTCTATCAGGGCCACATCGAGAAGATCCCCATCCTCGAAGAGATCCTGGCCAAATCCGGCATCCCCGCGTCGCAGGTGGCGTATATGGGCGACGATTTGACCGACGTCGTCGTGATGAACCGCGTCGCACTGAGCATCGCGCCAGCCAATGCGCGCCCGGAGGTGAAGCAGCGCGTCCAACACATCACGCAAAGCGAGGGCGGCCACGGCGCCGTTCGCGAAGTCTGCGAGTTGCTGCTGAAGGCGCAGGGCTACTGGGACGATCTGCTGCGCCACTACGAAGTCCTACCTGCGTTGGCGGGAGCATCTGAACACAAATGAGCGAGCCTATTGGAATAGTGGTGGTGGCCCGGTCCGGCCCCGGAGTGCTGCATGAGCTCACCGGCGTGATCGCGCGCCACAACGGCGACATCGCGTCGGTCTCTATCATCGAGGAACAGCCGCAGTCGCGCATCTATTTCGAGATCAACCTGCTCGAATCGCCCGATGCGGTGCGGGCCGACCTCATCGAGCTTCCCATCGTCACCCAGGTGGACGTCGTCAAGACGCTCCAGAAGGTCTACGGCAAGCGCATCATCATCGTGGGCGGCGGCGCGCAAGTGGGCCAGGTGGCCATCGGCGCGATTTCCGAAGCCGACCGTCATAACATCCGCGGCGAACATATCTCGGTCGACACCATTCCGCTGGTCGGCGAGCAGGTGTTGGCCGATGCCGTTCGCGCCGTGGGCCGGCTCTCGCGCGCCCGTGCGCTAGTCCTGGCCGGCGCGCTGATGGGCGGCGATATCGAGAAAGCGGTGCGCGAAGTGCGCGCCCAGGGGTTGCTGGTGATCAGCCTCAACATGGCCGGAAGCGTCCCGGAGGCCTCCGATTTGGTGGTCACCGATCCGGTGCAGGCGGGCGTGATGGCGGTGATGGCGGTTGCCGATACCGCCAAGTTCACCATCGCGCGGCTGAGCCGGCGCGTGTTCTGATGTCCGGTTGAGCCGGCGCGTGTTCTAACGCAACGTCGCCGAAGCCGCCACGGATTTTGTCAGGCAGCGGCGCGCGGCGGCTTTGAATGCTTTCAGGTATTCGTCCAATTCAGCCAAAAGATCCTGGCACGGAGGGCAGATTAGAAGGTGTTCTTCCAGGGGTGCGGACTGCTCCTCGGAGAGCATGCCCAGGGCATAGCTCTCCCAGATTTCTTCGGGATAATGACGATCTAAGCCAGCGTTCACAAACAAGAGCCTCCTCGGGGGGGGAACTGTTCCCCGGCAGCTCGATCCGGACCCAAATCTGGGGGTAGTATTCTTCTTTGGTCAGCTAGTGGTGCGAGCGCGTGGAAATTCTCGAAAAAAATGGAGCCATGGCTTTTTGTTGCAGTTTTCGTCGCCCCAGTTCGCCGAATCGGGCCTTGGCGCGCGACTTTAGTAAGCGAAATTGCGTTTCCGTCAGGTTCATATCCCGGCAAATCTGCTGCTGCGTCTCTTCGTTCAGGTAGAAGCGCGTCAGGATCTCGCGGTCCCGCTCGGAGAGCCGTTGGAGGATTTCGATCATGAAATCGACCTTTTGCTGGAACGCCACGTGCTGCTCCGGGTTGCGGCGCGCATCCACCACCTTTACCCCAACGTCCATGTGCAACTCCTCACGCCGGCTATGCACTACTTGGTCGATGTGGGCCGCGATTTGGCGCCGGACCACCGTTCGTACGAAACCCATCAGGCGC
Organism: Bryobacteraceae bacterium; assembly: GCA_030039005.1. Next base: position 5,452 of record JASHQT010000256.1, on the reverse strand, counting down.
TCGGGCTCCCGCAGATCTCCCCGCCGGATGGCCTGCACGACAATCAGAAAGGTATCGTGAACCTTATCGTCCAGCTCCTGGGTTCCGAGTTGGCGGCACAAATAGAAGCGGATGCCGCGGCCGAACAGGCGGTATAGGTCTTCCATGCCGCTTTCATCGCCTTCTTTGATGCGCGTCACCAGTTCCGCCCAATCCGGTGAACCGTTGCGTTCCCCCGTCGCGTTGCCGACTAAGTCTATCGCCGCGTCGCTGGCCAATGTTTCCGAGGCCTGTTGGAATGAAACGCTTTCTGCACCGGTCTCTGGTCCACTGGTCTTTCGTCCTTTGGCAAACTCACCGTCGATTCGCAGAGATGCAGCCATGGCGTAGTCATCCTTTCCACAGAGAAACTTGCGATGGAGAAATTTAAGGGCGCTCTGGACGATCGCGCCGCAAGCTGGAACGCGCTTAACTCGCGCCTCAGCCCTGATTACCGTGCCCTAACCAGGGAATACGGCGCAGCATTATGCACACCTAGTACCAAACGGCAATTGAAGCGAATACAACCTTCGCGTCTACTCCAGCCGTTCTCGTTTTCACTTGCCGTCCGCCGCAAAAAATTAAAGTGGGGACTTACGTTGCGTGCTCGACGCCGAACAAGAGCAAGCGCCCGCTGGGCGAATCGAAACGGCTCCTGCATCTGCCTCTTTGCCGAGGGTGAATCGATACACCTCGGACTGCGCAGGAGCAGTACTTTTGCAATCTTAGTTTCAACGCGCGTTTTTTCGCGCGATCTCCCCCAAATTGGGGCTTCGCTCCAATCAACCCAGGAAGGCTCAACAATTGATCACTGTGCTCTCTGCTGACGCCGCTTCGCCAAGCCAGAGATCTGGAGGCCCTGGAAGGGGCAGCGTGAGGTACACGGCATCCGCATTCAGGCCGACAGCCTGGAGCGGAAGATTGCAGAGTTGTTGACGCGCCGGGTGGGAAAGAAGCAAGCGGCTCCGACACGCTGCCGGCCGGATGCCCGCAAGGGTAAAGCTAAGCCCCGGCAGATGAAAACCTGATGAACAGAAGCAAACAATGTGGTGAACACAAATAGTGCTTCTAGTACAGTTTTTCGGAGCCGAAAGCTGAAAAAACCGCCAAAATGGAACGCTTAGGTATAGAATCCTATTATACAGGACGGGTACGGTGAAAACCCTAGGTTTCAGGCTAAGGAGCGCCGCGTTGACGGTCGAGTCTGCCACAAAATGCTTCGTCAAAGGGAGCATGCCGGTTGCTCCGAACCAGTCAATTCTCGCAGGCGATTCTTTCCGAGAGCCTTTGGCGGGGAACTGCTGTGCGTAGCTCGCAGAAACGGGGTGCCTGCGGCGCCGTAAGCAGCAACATTTGTTGGCTTTGCAAGTAAGTATCGCCTCGTTTAGGGTATCTGTCCAGGTGGTTTTGTATAGGGCGCCAGATCGCCAATTGCATGGGCCCAGAGGATACTCATTGCCATATGAGAAGAAGAAGACTGATGCAAGGGGCCATTTTTGGCGTGCTTGTGTTTATTTGTGGAGTGTATCTGCTGTTGACCTGGGTACCTGGACTGGGGCGTCCCCCCATCTATCAAATCAGTCCAGCATACGGCTACTTTCCTGCACCCAACCAAAATGTGTATTGGCCTTTTCACAAAACTACAACGGACAGCCATGGCATGCGTTCTCCGGAATTCGAGAATCACAAGCCGGCAGGCACCTTGCGTTTGATGTTTGTAGGCGACTCCATCACTTACGGTATGAGCGTGGATCAGCCCCAGATTTTTACAGAGCTGATTCGTAAGGAATTACCCCGCCAGATCGGGCGCCACGTCGAGGTCCTCAACGCCTCCGCCGACGGGTGGGCAATTCGCAATGAACAGCAATTTCTCGAGACGGCCGGTACGTTCGAATCCGACTGCGTGCTGCTGGTTTTGAATACGGGAGACATGACTCAGCGTTTCGTCGACGCCGCCACCGCGGAACGAAGCTACTTCACCTCCAAGCGTCCGCCCACGGTGTTCGGCGTGCTGTACGCCACGTTAAGCGGGCATTTCACCAACCCTGTCGAGGCGAGAAATGTCGCGGCAACTGAAGTGCACGAGTCTGCCGCCGAGAGCGAGAATTTGAGCAATCTTCAAGATCTGGCGTCCTTCGTGCACTCCAGGCATTCCAGACTCATCGTTGTATATATTCCTTTTCTCCTAAGCGTCCCTTTCGGAGCGGAAGAATCGGCTCCGCGGTCATTACGAGACTGGGCTGAGGGTTCTAATACTCCGCTGCTCGACCTTACCGCGTGGCTATCGTCTTATCCGATTACAGCGCTTACCCTACAAGACGTAATCCACTACAGCCCGCAAGGACATCGTGCGATTGCCTCGAGCCTCGAGAAGCTCTTACTTCCCTTGCTGGGCGTTGAACCGAGTTAGGGCCGGCGGTCAGTGAACGTGGGTGCTGTCGAACTCGGAGGTCGCAGGCATTGCACCGCGCAGGCCCCCATGCAGTTTCAAAGTTAAATCGCACCTGAGTGCCGTTTCAAAATCTGCTGCAGATTCTGCGAAAACGCCGACCGCGCCATTACGATGTTCGCGCCAGCTTCCTGCGCCTGCTGCTTGAGCTCGCCTTGCACGTGAGATAAGTAGCTGATCACGCTGATCGGCTTCAGGTCACCATTACTTTTCAGCTTCGAAATCAACTTGAGCGGCTGCACGGCGCTGAAATTTAGATCCAGGATAATCAGCAGTGGCTTTTCCTGGGTGGCCTTCTCCAGAACGTCGCGCTCGGATTTCACGAACTCCACTTCCAGTCCGGTGCGCTTGGCAGCATCGCTAATTTTGACGGTGAACAAAAGATCTTCCACCACTGCCAGGATTTTCTTTTTGCCGTGCTTCTGCATAGGTTGCTACACGCGACTGCTACACGCCTACCGCTCCGCCGCTCCTTCTGAATGTCTATTACCTGAATAATCTGAACTGCAAGTTGTGTGGGAGGTAAAAACTATTCTAGCATGACCTCAGCGGGCCTTTAGGACACGTCCCGCTGTCACCGAGAGAAAAATGACGGCGCACTCGTTTGTGTATGAAAACGCTCCAGCGGCTTCGGATGCCCGAGCCCGCAAAATCCTCGAGTTGCGCGCCCGCGCCCTCGGCACCCAGCCCCGGGCCTCGCTCACCGTCTCCGGCGGCAGCACGCCCAAATTGACGTTCGCCCCAATGGCCAAAGCTGCCTTCGATTGGAGCAATATGCACCGTTTTTGGGTGGACGAGCGCGTGGTCCCTCCCGCCGATTCGCAAAGTAACTACATCCGCGCCTTCTTGCATCTCGTCGGCCAGCTTGAACCTGGCGACGTCCCCCGATTCGATGGCATTCATCGCGGCATGGGTCCGGACGCACATACCGCCAGCCTATTTCCGGAGGAGGCTCTGATCGACGATCGCAAGAATCTAGTGGCCGCGGCGTACGTCGAAAGATTTCACCAATGGCGCGTCATTTGGTTGCCCGCCGTGCTTGAAGCCGCCCGTCGCACCCGGAGGCTCGCCTCGGGCGACGACACAGCCAAGCCGCCGCGGGCCGTCCTAGGCGAGCCCTACAATCCGAAAATGTACCCCGCGCAAATCGCCACGTACGACCGCGACGGCGGCGCCACCCGTCCGGTGTTCTTCGAGTCGATGTCCTCCAGTGCAGAACCTCCGGTCGTCTCCGGGTGTGCTGCTGGCGCCGATGGCGCCGCGTGGTTCCTCGACAAACCCGCGGCGAGGCTGGATCAGTTGAATCTCGGCCGATGAAGGCGCTGGTTCTATCCGCCGGCGGCATGTATGGCGCATACCAGGCCGGAGCGTGGCGGGCATTGGCCGATGCGTTTCGCCCCGACCTGGTGGTGGGTTCTTCCATCGGCGCCATCACCGGCTGGGCCATCGCCGGCGGCTGCGATCCGGACGAACTGGTGGACCGCTGGCTGCACCTGGACTGCGCGGCCCGCTATCGCTGGAAATTCCCGCGCAGTCTGTATCAGGGGATTTTCGACACCGCGCCGCTGCAGCGCGCGATCCGCGATGTCTACCAAACCTACCAGCCGCGAACGCATTACGCCATGGTGATCACCGATCTGCTTAAACTGCGCCCGCGTATCCTGCGCGGCAACGAGATCAGTTGGCAGCACCTGGTGGCCAGCACCGCGATCGTCGGCCTGTTCGACCAGGTCCGCTTGGGCGGCCGCATCTATTCCGATGGCGGGCTGCTGTCGGCCGTCCCGCTCTGGGCCGCCGCCGAAATGGGCGCGACGCGCGCGCTGGTCATCGACGTTCTTCCCGCGCCGCCTGGAAACGTCGCGCGCGTTTTCGTCGGCGCCGCGCGCAAGCTCTCGCCCTTTCGCGCGCATGTTCCCGCCGGCGTCGAAATCGTTCGGTTGGCGCCGCCGCGCCTGCTCGGCAAGCCGCTCGAATCCATCTACTGGACCCATGACAACGCCCTGGCCTGGATTCGCGCGGGCGAGGAACAGGCCGCCGGGATAAAACAATCCATTGCGAATTGTTTTGAGCGAGAATAGAAGGTGATATGCCGGCTTACCAAATTCACCGTTTGAAGGAAGCCCCGCGCCAGCAGTTTCGCTGGGCCCCGCACACTCCGGGCGTCACCGTCGTCAAGCCCAAGGATTATGAACCCGGTCCACAACTCGAAGCCGCCACGCCCTACGCCCTGTGGCTGGCCTTGCGCGAGAGCCAGGACGCCATCGCCGTGGGAGATCTGATCGAAATCATCGCCCCGGCGGGCGCCGAACTCCGCATCCTGAAATACATCGGCTTTGAGGAAGCCCGCTGGTACGTACCAGAACCGGCCCCCTGCGCCATCCCGGAGCCAATGGCGGTACCATAGGATTACAAAAGTATGTATAACGATCCCGCTGCGTGGGATCGAATCAACTCGTTCGCTTTGGTCAGTTACATCCCCGAGCCGTTAGCGAGCTTCCTGGATGCCTTGCGGCAGGAGTTGGTTCCGAACTGCTTTCTGCGGGCCCACGTGACGATACTGCCGCCCCGTCCGATTTCCTCGTCGCCCGAGGCAGCCTGGGAAACCATCCGCGCGCTGGCCCCCTCCTTCGCTCCGTTTGAAGTGGAAATGACGCAGGTGGAAGTATTTCCGGTTTCCGACGTCATCCACATCGGCATCGGCCGCGGACTCGCCGAAATGGAACACATGCACGACGACCTGAACGTGAACGGACTCAAATTCGCCGAGCCTTATCCTTATCACCCCCACGTCACGCTGGCGCAAGAGCTGAAAGGCGACGAAGTGGATGAACTCGCCCGCGTCGCCCGTGCCCGTTGGGCCGAATCGAAGCTCCCCAGAAGCTTCCGCGTCGAAGAAGTCTTCTTCGTGCAAAACACGCGCCGCAAGGAATGGCTCGATCTGGGCGAAAGCGCGCTCGGCCACTCCGAGTCGCGACTGGTCGGCGA
>JASHQT010000255.1 GCA_030039005.1 Bryobacteraceae bacterium | reverse complement strand
CAATTCGTCAACGCTCAACTGCTGGTGAAGACCCTGCGGAAGGTCACCCTGGTTCCTTCCGCGGCTGTTCAGCACAATGGCACTACCGCTTTCGTGTACGTCATCGACTCAGGCAACAAAGCCATGGTCCAGAATGTAACGGTCCTCAACAGTAACGACGAGCAAACCGCGGTTCAGGGCCTCAACGCGGGCGTCACGGTCGCCACCAGTGGATTCGACCGCTTAGAGAACGGCGCTAGCGTGACCGTCCGGGGCCAGCCGGGCCAGAAGAACAATCCGGGACACGGGAGCAATTCCTCGGCGGGCGGCAGCGCCAACACCACGCCGTGAAATCGCAGTCCGTGAATTCGTTGTCATGAATCCATCGAGGCAATTCATTCTCCGTCCGGTGGCCACCGCGCTGCTGATGGTGGCGCTGTTCCTGGCGGGCCTGGTTGCCTTCCTGCAACTGCCCATCTCGGCGCTTCCCGAAGTCGACTATCCAACCATTCAAGTGCTGACGTCCTATCCCGGCGCCAGCCCGGACGTGGTGGCCTCAGCCGTAACGGCGCCGCTGGAGCGCCAGTTTGGGGAGGTGGCCGGGCTCAGCCAGATGACATCCACTAGCGCGGGCGGAGTCTCGGTCATCGTGATGGAGTTTCAACTCAGCCTGGACATCGATGTAGCCGAACAGGAGGTGCAGGCCGCCATCAACGCCGCGCAGAGCTATCTTCCCGCCAACCTGCCGACGCCTCCGGTGTACAGCAAATCCAATCCCGCCGACGCGCCGGTTCTCACGCTGGCGCTCACGTCGAACCAGCTGCCGCTATCGCAGGTGGAAGACTATGCCGACACGCGGCTGTCGCCGAAGATCTCGCAAATTTCAGGAGTCGGGCTGGTCACCATTTCAGGCGGCCAGAAACCCGCAGTCCGCATCCAGGCCAATCCCACGGCGTTGTCCTCTTACGGAATCAACATGGAGGATCTGCGGAATTCTCTCACCGGCAACAGCCTCAATTCCGCGAAGGGAAACTTCGACGGCCCGTCGCAGGACTACACCATTAACGCCAACGATCAACTGCTCACCAGCGGCGACTACAAATCCGTGGTGGTCGCCTATCGCGACGGCGCTCCCGTGATGCTGCAGGATGTCGCGCACGTGATCGACGGCGTCGAAAACAACGACCTGGCCGCATGGGTGGACCAGACGCCGGCTGTGATCCTGAATATCCAGCGGCAGCCCGGCGCCAACACCATCACCGTGGTCAACGACATCGAGAAACTGCTGCCGCAGCTTGAAAGCACGCTGCCCAGAGCCATTCACGTCAGCATTGTTTCGGACCGGACTACGTCGATCCGAGCCTCCGTCAGCGACGTCGAGTTCGAGTTGATGCTGACCGTCGGGCTGGTGGTGTTGGTGATCTTCCTGTTCCTGCGCAGCCTGTCCGGCACCATTATCCCCAGCGTGGCGGTGCCGCTTTCCCTGGTGGGCACGTTCAGCGTGATGTATCTGGCCGGCTACAGCCTGAACAATCTCACCATGATGGCCCTGACCATTTCCACCGGTTTCGTGGTGGATGACGCCATCGTGATGATCGAAAACATCAGTCGGTATATCGAAGAGGGCGACCGGCCGCTGGCCGCGGCGCTCAAAGGCGCCGAACAGATCGGCTTTACCATTCTCTCCCTCACCGTCTCCCTGATCGCCGTCCTCATCCCGCTGCTGTTCATGAGCAACATCGCAGGCCGGCTATTCCGGCAGTTCGCCATCACGCTGGCGGTCACCATCGTGCTTTCCGCGTTTGTGTCGCTCACGCTGACCCCCATGATGTCGGCGCGGCTGCTGAACTACACGCCGCCCGAGCGGCAGGGGCGTTTTTATCAGATCTCCGAGAACATCTTCGACCAGATCATCGCATTCTATGGCCGCACTCTGAAAGTGGTGCTGCGCTATCAGACCGTCACGTTGCTGGTGGCCGCCGCGACTCTGGTGCTCACCGTGATCCTGTACACCATCATCCCCAAAGGATTTTTCCCGACGCAGGACACCGGGCTGATTCAAGGCATATCCCAGGCCGCTCCGTCCATCTCCTTTGCGGCGATGTCCAACGCTCAGCAGGAGCTGGGCAAAGTGTTGCTGGCCGACCCGGCTGTCCAGAATATCTCTTCTTTCATCGGGCCTGACGGCACCAATACCACGCTCAATAGCGGACGCATCCAGGTCACGCTGAAGCCGCTTGACCAGCGCAAGATTTCAGCGACGGCGGTGATCGAACGGCTGAAACCGAAGCTCGATCAGGTGGCCGGCATCAAGCTCTATATGCAGCCGGTTCAGGATCTGACGGTGGACGACCGCGTGAGCCGTACCGAATACCAATACACGCTCGAAGATCCGAATCAGAATGAGCTGAATTCCGTGGTTCATGAACTGGTTGCGAAATTGAACGGCTTGCCGCAACTGGCCGACGTAGTCACGGACCAGCAGCTCGGCGGACTGGCCACGGCGCTGGCCATTGACCGGCCCACGGCATCGCGCTTCGGCATTACGCCGGAGACCATCGACAACACGCTTTACGACGCCTTTGGGCAGCGCCAGATCAACACCCTCTACACGCAAACGAATCAATACCACGTCATTCTGGAGACGGACCCCAAGTTTCAGCTCAACCCCAAAAAGCTCCAGGACATTTACATCCAGTCTTCGCTGACCAGCAGCTCCGCGGCCGGGACGGCCTCCAACACCGCCGGATCGTCCTCTGGTGCTGGCTCAGGCGCGACGCCTACGCCTGGAAACGCGCTCCTGACCGCTTCATCCACGGCGGGCGTGGCGGTGCCGGCATCTTCCACCTCGAGCTTGACAGCCTCCAATACCGGAACGACGTCGGCGGCCACCGCGACCCCGGCGAGTTCGACGTCGGCGCTTTCTACGGCGTCCAGCACGAGCGCGGCATCCACCGTTCTCGCGAGCGCCAGCACCTCGAGTAGCGTTTCGTCGAGCGCTAACACTTCGCTGGCCGGAACCTCGCGCTCGTCTTCCAGCAACAGCGCCGAGGGATCGTCCTCGTCAACGTCTATCGTTCAAACGCCCGTTCCTTTGAGCGCGTTCACCCGGCTGCACACCGAAAGCGAGGCGCTCTCGGTAAACCGGCAAGGGCAATTTCCCGCGGTCACCGTTTCCTTCAATTTGGCTGGCCGCTACTCGCTCGGCCAGGCACTGGACGCCATGGACAAGGTGATTACGCAGGCGAATCCGCCGGCGAGCGTGGTCAAGAATTATCAGGGAACAGCGGCCGCCTTCGAGGGTTCCCTTTCGAACGAAGGGCTGCTGGTTCTCGCGGCCCTAGTAGTGGTCTATATCGTACTGGGCGTGCTGTACGAAAGCTTCATTCATCCCATTACGATTCTTTCCACGCTGCCATCGGCGGGCGTGGGTGCGTTGTTGGCCCTGATGCTGTTCCACCTGGATTTGGACATCGTCTCCATCATCGGCATCATTCTTCTCATCGGGATCGTGAAGAAGAATGGCATCATGATGGTCGACTTCGCGCTGGAAGCCGAGCGCACCGGCGGCAAGAACGCAACCGACGCCATCTATGAAGCTTCCTTGCTGCGCTTGCGGCCCATTCTGATGACCACCATGGCGGCGCTGCTCAGCGGCATCCCGCTGGCCTTCGGCCACGGCATTGGTTCGGAAATCCGGCGGCCGCTGGGCGTTGCCATGATCGGCGGCCTGCTTTTGAGCCAAGCGCTGACGTTGTACACCACGCCGGTGATTTACATATTTTTCGATAATCTGGGCGCGCGTTTCTCGCGCCGACGCCGCGGACTCGCCGCCCCACGGCCGGGGAACCACCGACGATGAACCCGTCGCGCATCTTCATCGAACGTCCGGTCGCCACCACGCTGCTCACCGCGGCGGTGGCGATTGCGGGCGGCATTGCCTTTTTGGTTTTGCCCGTGGCGCCGCTGCCGGAAGTGGATTTTCCGACCATTACGGTGGCCGGGTCGCTGCCGGGCGCCAGCCCCGACATCATGGCGTCCTCCATCGCTACGCCGCTCGAACGGCAGTTCGCGCACATCGCCGGCATCACCGAGATGACGTCCTCCAGCACGCTCAGCACAACCAGCGTCACGCTGCAATTCGATCTGAGCCGCGACATCAACGGCGCCGCGCGCGACGTGGAGGCGGGCATCAATGCCGCCCGCACGTATCTGCCCGCGAATCTGCCTGCCAACCCGACTTATCGAAAAGTGAATCCCGCCGACTCGCCCATCATGGTGCTGGGACTCCAGTCCGACATCTACGACGTCCCCGAGCTCTACGACGAAGCTTCCACCGTCATGGAGCAGCGCATCTCGCAGATCGCGGGCGTAGGCGAAGTGACCGCCGTGGGCGCGTCATTGCCCGCGGTGCGCGTGGAGCTGAATCCCAACCAGCTCGCCAGCTACGGCATCAGCCTGCCTGCTGTTCAGCAGGTAATCGCGGGACAGAATTCGAATCTCGCCAAGGGACAATTGTTCGACGGCCATGTGACCTCCGACATCGTCGCCAACGATCAGATTTCGAAAGCCGCCGACTACAAACCGTTGGTGGTGGGCTATCACAACGGAGGCGCCGTGCGCCTGGAGGACGTCGCCGACGTGATCGACTCGCAGCAATCGGTCCGCCAGGCCGGCTTCCTCAACGGCAAGCCATCGGTGAACCTGATCATCTTCCGGCAACCGGGCGCGAACATCATCACCACCGTGGACGCCATCAAGGCGGCTCTTCCGTCGCTCCAAGCCACCATCAAGCGGGGCGAGCATCTGATCACGATTCTCGACCGCACGCTCACCATCCGGGACTCGGTGAACGATATCGAGATGACCCTGCTCATCTCCGTGATGCTGGTGATCGCGGTGGTCTTTGTGTTCCTGCGCAACGTGCGCGCGACGTTCATCCCCGCCGTCGCCGTGCCGGTATCGCTGATCGGAACTTGCGCCATCATGTATCTCGCCGGTTTCACTCTCGACAATCTGTCTCTGATGGCGCTGGCGATCGCCAGCGGCTTTGTGGTGGATGATGCCATCGTCGTGATGGAGAATATCTCGCGTCATCTGGAAGCCGGCATGGAGCCCATCCAGGCGGCGCTGAAAGGCGCGCAAGAAATCGGCTTCACCGTTTTTTCCATCAGCATTTCCCTCATCGCCGTATTCATCCCCATTCTGATGATGGGCGGCATCATCGGCCGTTTGTTCCGCGAATTCGCCATTACGTTGTCCAGCGCGATTCTGGTTTCCATGGTGATCTCGCTCACCACGACGCCGATGATGTGCGGACGCGTTCTCGCCTCGGAGCGCAACCAACGGCACGGACGGCTCTACAACTGGAGTGAGCGCAGTTTCAATGCGCTCCTGAGCGGATATCAGACCAGCCTGGGTTGGGGGCTGGATCACCCGGCGCTGATTTTGATTCTCTTTGTTGCCACGCTCGCCCTGAACGTCTTCCTGATCGAAAAAATCCCCAAAGGATTTTTCCCGGTGGAAGACACCGGCGTGCTGCAAGGCGGCATGCAGGGGCCGCAGTCCACCTCTTTCTACTCCATGGAAAAAGCGGTGAAGCAGTCCGTGGATATCATCAAAGCCGACCCGGGCGTCCAGAACGTGATGGGATTCACCGGCGGACAAGGCGCCACCAACACCGCCAACGAATTCATTGCGCTCAAGCCGCTGGACGAGCGCGCCGGCGCGCAAGCCATCATTCAGCGCCTGCGTCCCAAACTCGCCCGGATCCCCGGCGCGGCGACCTTTTTGCAGGCGGTGCAGGATATCCGGATCGGCGGGCGTCAAGCCAACGCCGGTTATCAATACACCATCACCGCCGACACCACCGCGGAGCTGCAGACCTATGGTCCCAAGCTTCTGGCGGCGCTGCGCCACGCCGCGGGATTTCAAGACGTCAATACCGACCAGCAGAACTTCGGTTTGCAGGCCTTGTTGAACTACGATCGTCCCACCGCGGCGCGCCTGGGTCTGACTCCACAGCTCCTTGACAATACCTTGTACGACGCTTTCGGCCAGGCCGAAGTCTCTACCATCTTCACCGCGTTGAATCAGTATTACGTCGTGATGGAGGTGGCGCCCAAGTATTGGCAATCGCCCGAGGGACTGAATGAGACTTATCTGATTCCTACAACCGGCGGAGGGGCGGTTCCGTTGCGGGCCGTCACCCAATACGCGCCGTCCACTTCGCCGCTCGCGGTGAACCATACCGGTTTGTTCCCGTCGGTTACCATTTCGTTCAATCTCGCTCCGGGCGTCTCACTCGGACAAGCAACGCAAGAAATCGAAAGCCTCCAGCGAAGTCTTAACATGCCGAGTTCGATCCATGGCCAGTTTGCCGGGACGCTGCAAGCCTTCGAGCAATCCCTCCAGACCGAGCCCTACCTGATCTTGACTGCGATCGTGGCGGTTTATATCGTGCTCGGCATTCTGTATGAAAGCCTGATCCACCCCCTGACCATCCTTTCCACTCTGCCGCCGGCTAGCGTGGGTGCGATTCTCGCCTTGCTCGTCACCAAGTCGGAACTGGACGTGATGTCCATCATCGGCATCATTCTGCTGATCGGCATTGTGAAGAAGAACGCGATCATGATGATCGATTTTGCATTGAACGCGGAACGCGTGGAAGGCAAGAACACGCGGGATTCGATCTTTGAAGCCTCCACGCTGCGTTTTCGCCCCATCATGATGACCACTATGGCGGCCTTGTTCGGCGCCGTTCCGCTGGCGGCGGGGACTGGCATGGGATCCGAGCTGCGGCGGCCGCTCGGCATCTCGATCATCGGGGGTCTGATCGTCAGCCAGGCTCTGACGCTCTACACGACGCCCGTCATCTATTTGTTTATGGACACCATGCGCCTGAAATTGAAAGGCGACAAGCGCGCGCATGTGCTGTCGCCGGGCGAGGCCACGCCGTGAAAATATCGAGAGCACTCGGAATACCCGCTGCAATCGCTTTCCTCGTATTCGCCGGCTGTACTGTCGGGCCGAAGTATCATCCTCCCGCCACGCCCGCGCCGCCCGCCTTCAAGGAATCAGCTCCGGCGGCCTACAAGAACACCTTGCCCGGCGCGTGGCAGCCCGCACGTCCGCAGGACGCGGAACTCAAAGGCAAATGGTGGGAGATGTTCCATGAGCCGGAGCTGAACGCCCTCGAAGACCAGCTGGATATCAACAACCAGAACATCGCGCAGTATTTTCAGAACTTCATGGCGGCCCGCGCGCAAGTGAACGAGGTGCGCTCGCAATATTTTCCGACCGTCACCGCGGATCCCTCGTTCACCAAGACTGGCACGGGCGGGGGGAGTGCCGTCAATGCAGTGGTGGCCAACTCCTCCGGGACTCAGTTAGGCAGTCAAGTAGGGGGGAGCCGAACGTTTACTGAAATCACGCTGCCGATCGACGTCTCTTGGGAGCCGGACCTATGGGGCCGCGTTCGCAATACCGTGCGGGAGTACCGTTACGCCGCGCAGGTCAGCGCCGCCGATCTCGAAAACGAGCGCCTGACGGAACAGGCCGATCTGGCCGAATATTATTTTCAGCTCCGCGGGCAGGATGCCTTGCAGGATCTGTATAACCGCACCATCGAAGCCGATAAACAATCGCTGAACCTGACACGCTCGCTATACGAAACCGGCATCGATAGCGAGGAGGATGTTGCCGAGGCCGACGTCACGCTCAAAAATGCTGAAGAAGCAGGCGCGGGCATCGCCTCCAATCGCGCCATCTACGAGCACGCCATCGCCATGCTGATCGGCAAACCGGCGTCCGAATTTTCGATGCCGGTCAAAGCTCTCACCACGCCCGTTCCGGCCATCCCCATCGGCGTTCCTTCGGATCTGCTCCAGCGGCGTCCCGATATCGCCGCCGCCGAGCGCACCATGGCGCAGGCCAACGCGCTCATCGGCGTGGAGAAGGCCGCCTATTATCCTACCCTCAGTCTCACCGGAAGCGGCGGGCTGGAAGGGTCGGCGCTGAAGACGTTGTTCGCGGTGCCCGCGTTGTTTTGGTCGTTGGGCGCGTCGGCATCGGAAACCATTTTCGATGCCGGCCTGCGCAGGGCGACGATGGCGCAGTACACAGCGCAATACAACGCCGACCTCGCGTCCTATAAGCAGGCCGTCCTTACGGCGTTCCAGCAGGTGGAAGATTACATCGCGACCCTGCGAGTGGCGTCGGACCAGATCAATCGCGAGGATCAGGCGGTGGAAGCGGCGCAAAGATATCTGAATATCGCGACTGCGCGCTACGAGACCGGTCTCGATCCGTACCTGGACGTGATGACGGCGCAGCTCACTCTGTTAAGCAATCAGCAGACCCAGGTCACTTTGCGCGTCAATGAGATGACCGCGGCGGTGGAATTGGTGCAAGCGCTCGGCGGCGGTTGGAATGCTTCGGAATTGCCCGCCGCATCTCAGGTAA
>JASHQT010000254.1 GCA_030039005.1 Bryobacteraceae bacterium | reverse complement strand
AAGGTCTTCGAAGACGACGGCGTCAAGCGTCCGCAGCGCAATCCGCGTCTGAATTCGCTCGCGCACGAGATCCGCCGCGGAGATATTTTCGACCGCAATGGTATTTTGCTCGCCACCAGCGACTGGAACGAGCTGGAGCGCCGCCGCGATCAATACGCGAAGCTCGGCATCTCCATTGACACCGCCTGCTCGCGCCTCGACAGCCGGCATTATCCGTTTGGCGCGCTCGCTGCGCATCTCGTCGGCGACCTCCGCACCGGCGATAATTTCCACGCCACCAACGCCTCGCTGATCGAACACGATTCTAACGCCAAGCTGCAAGGCTTTTCCGATTATCGTGAACTCGCCCCGCTCATCCGCTACCGCCATCAGCCTGGCAATCCCCAGATCGCCAAGCTCCTGGTGCGCGATCGCAACGTGATCGCATCCATCGACATCCGCCTGCAGATGCGCGCGGCCAAGGCGCTCGACGAGGGGCTCGCCAAGGCGCATAAAGACAAAGGCGCGGTTGTGGTGATGGATCCGAAATCGGGTGACGTGCTCGCGCTGGTCAGCGCGCCCGCACCCGATGCGAAGTCAGGCGCAACGCCGGAAGAATTGTTCGATCGCGCGCGCTACGGCCAATATGCGCCCGGCTCCACGTTCAAACTCGTCACCGCGATGGCGGCGTTGCGGTTGGACCCAGCGCTCGGAAACAAGAGCTTCAGTTGCCGGCGTTTGCCGGATGGCCGCGTGGGCGCGATCATCCCCGGCTGGCGCAAGCCCATTCGCGATGACGTGGGCGATTCGGCGCACGGCACCATCGCCATGCATCAGGCCATCACGGTTTCCTGCAATGCTTACTTCGCGCAGCTCGGCGTGTTTTCCGTCGGCGCGCAGCAGTTGAGCGATACGGCCAAGCTGCTGGAAATTCCGGCCGGCAGTGTAGCCGATATCCAAGCCGCCATGCCCTTCGCGTCCTATGGACAAGGCCCGGTTTTAGTCACGCCGTTCAAGATGGCGCGCGTTGCCGCGACCATTGCGTCACAAGGCGCGATGCCGCAGGGCCGCTGGGTGATCGACCAAAGCAACCCCCGAACCGCGCCGCCCAAACCGATCCTCGCGCCCGATCTAGCGGCGTTTCTCGCAGACGCGATGCGTTCGGTGGTTCTAGAAGGAACTGCCCGGCGCGCGATGAAAGGCGAGCAGGTGAGCGTAGCGGGCAAAACGGGTACGGCGCAGCTCGACGAAGGCCTGCCGCACTCCTGGTTCGCCGGTTTCGCGCCTTATGACGGTGATCGCTCCAAGAGCATCGCGTTTGCTGTGGTGGTAGAACATGGCGGTTACGGAGGAACCACGGCGGCGCCCATCGCGCGTCAAATCGTCGACGCTGCCGCGGAACTGGGCCTGGTTGAGTGAGGTGCCGCAATGAAGCTCTCCGAGATCATCGAACGGCTCGGCCGCACGGTATTTGAAGCACCCTTCGGCTCGGCCACGCAGGCCATCGGCGATGCGCCCGAAGCCGCTGAGATTCGTATCGCGCTGCTCGATGAAGTGCGCAACCGGATCCAGCGCGCCGGCGGCCAGGCGCTGTTCCCTTACAACCTAGTCCGCGTGCATATTCGCGCCGCCGCCGGGGAAGGCGCCGTCTTCGAGCACGATTTCTTTCGCCGCTTCCTCGACGAGGAGGTCCGCAAGGCTCTATCCAAGGAAGGCTGCCGGTTTCCTCAGGATGTGCGCGTCGACGTGAAAGCCGCGAGCGATTCAGGGAAATGGCTACGCGTCGAAATGCTCGTGGAAGAATCCGTGCCGAGCGCTGCCGAACCGGTCGTGCCCCAAACCGGCATCGCGGTGCTCGTGGTCGCGGCTGGAACGGCCAACCGGTCCGAGCTGGCGCTGGAAAAGCCGCGCACCAACATCGGCCGGCTCAGCGCAGTGTACAAAGCCCAAGGTCCTTCCCGCCGCAACGACTTGGCGTTCACGGCCGATACTCCCATCAATCGCACGGTTTCGCGCGAGCACGCCCACATCATTCGCGACAAAGACAGCGGCGAATACCGCTTGTTCAACGACCGCTGGTATACGCGCGCGAACAAGACTGAAGACAACTGCGGCCTCTGGATCGTCCGGGACAGCATGGGGCAGGAAGTGCATCGCGATAGCCGCGGCACTCGCCTGGCGGCCGGCGACGAGATTCACCTGGGCCAAGCGGTCGTCATGTTCCACCTCAAATAATCACACCAAATCCAAGGCCTGCTCGAAATCCCGCATCAAATCGCGCCAGTCCTCGATTCCGATCGAAATCCGCACCAGCCCGTCGGTCACGCCCGCCGCCGCGAACTCTTCTTCGGTAAATCCGGAATGCGTCGTCGTCTTGGGATGACACACCAGCGTTTCCACCCCGCCCAGCTACACTGCATTGCGCGCGATGCGCAGATTGCGCAGGAATTCGAAAGCCGCCTGCTTGCCGCCGCGCAGCTCGATCGACAACATCCCGCCGGGAAAATCGCACTGATCGCGGGCGATCTGCAACTGCTCCGGATCGGTGAACAACGTCGGATACAGGACGCGCGCGATCTTCG
>JASHQT010000253.1 GCA_030039005.1 Bryobacteraceae bacterium | reverse complement strand
TCTCGTTTCTGGCCGGAACCACACATTTGCACATGCACCTGCCGCGCGGTTTTCATCCGCATGCCGCGCACGGTACGGGCGGGAAGGGAGCGCCGGAATCGCCGGTCAACTTCGGAACTATCGCGGCGTTTCTGGCCTGGTTCGGAGGCGCGGGATATCTGCTGAGCCGCTATTCGAGCATCTGGGCCGTGCTGGCTTTGGCTCTGGCGCTGCTCAGCGGATTGGCCGGAGCCGCCGCGGTGTTCTGGTTCCTGTTTAAGGTCCTGTTGAAGCACGATCGCGATTTGGATCCGGCGGATTACGAGATGGTCGGCGTGCTCGGGCGCTTGAGCACGAGCCTGCGCGAGAGCGGCACGGCGGAAATGCTTTTTTCGCAGGATGGGGTGCGGCGCGCGGCGAGCGTTCGCAGCGAGGACGGCCGTGCGATCGATCGGGGCATCGAAGTGGTGGTCACGCGCTATGAGCGCGGCATCGCTTACGTTCGCCCATGGGAAGAAATGAACGAAGGAAAAAAGGAGAACTAGTTTATGCGCGTTCCACTGGAAGTGCTCACGATGGCCGGACTGATGGTCCTGGTCGTTATGTTCCTGATGGCGATGTTCGCGCGGCTCTATCGCAAGGCAGGCCCGCACGAGGCGCTGGTGGTGTATGGCTTCCGCGGCACCCGCATCATCAAGGGTCACGGTACGGTGATTTTTCCGATGATCGAAAGCTGCCACGAGCTGTCGCTGCAACTGATGTCCTTCGACGTCGCGCCGCAGCAGGATCTGTACACCAAGCAGGGCGTCGCGGTGACGGTGGAAGCGGTGGCGCAGATCAAAGTGAAGTCCGATCCTGAGTCGATCAAGACGGCGTCCGAGCAATTCCTCACCAAGACCGACCAGGCGCGCGAAGCGCTGATTCGCCTGGTAATGGAAGGCCATTTGCGCGGCATCATCGGGCAGCTTTCGGTCGAACAAATCGTGAAAGAACCGGAGATGGTGGGCGATCGCATGCGCGCCACCTGCGCCGACGACATGAGCAAGATGGGCTTGGAGGTGATTTCGTTCACCATCAAGGAAGTCCGCGACAAGAACGAGTACATCAGCAACATGGGCCGCCCGGATATCGCGCGCATCAAGCGTGATGCCGACGTGGCAGCGGCGGAAGCCGAGCGCGACACTGCCATCAAGCGCGCGGAAGCCATGCGCGCGGCCGCCGTTGCCAAGGCGCAAGCCGATCAGGAGCGCGTCATGGCTGAGGCTCTTTCGCAGGCCAAGCAGGCCGAGGCAAATCGCGATCTCGAAATCAAAAAAGCCACGTATGTCGAAGCCACCAAGCGCCAGCAGGCGCAGGCCGACAAAGCCTACGACATCCAGGCCAACATCATGCAGCAGCAAGTGATCGCCGAGCAGGTGAAAATCCAGCAGATCCAGAAAGAGCAGGAAATCAAAGTCCAGGAAGCGGAAATCAAGCGCCGCGAGAACGAGCTGATCGCGACGCTGCTGAAGCAAGCCGAGGTCGAGCGCGGGCGCATCGAAACGCTCGCCGCCGCCGAAAAGGCGCGCTTGACCGCCGAGGCCGAAGGCCGCGCCTCCGCGATTCGCTCGCAGGGCGAAGCTGAAGCCGAAATCATTTTGAAAAAAGGCGAGGCCGAAGCCAAGGCCATGAGTGTGAAGGCGGAAGCTTACCAGGAATGGAACCAGGCCGCGGTGGTGGACAAGCTCATCACCAGCCTACCGGAGGTGGTCAAGGCGCTGTCTGCGCCGCTTTCGAACATCGACAAGATCACCATCGTTTCTACCGGCAACGGCGACGCGGCCGGCATGCACAAGATCACGGGCGATATCACCCAAATCGCGGCGCAGATCCCCGCGCTGTTTGAAACACTTTCGGGCATGCAAATGTCCGAACTACTTGGCAAGGTCAGAACCATCGGCGACAAGGCTCCCAAGCCGGGCAACGGCGCGGGAGAGATCGCCGGGTCATAACAGGTACACGGCAGGAAGGACAGGAGGTACAGCATGGCATTACTAGAGCGCGTAGCAACGCTGGTCCGGGCGAATCTCAACGACCTGATCGACAAGGCCGAGGAGCCGGAGAAGATGATCAAACAAGTGATCCTCGATATGCAGAATCAACTGCTGCAGGTGAAGACACAGGTGGCGATCGCGATCGCCGATCAGCACCTGCTCGAAAAGAAGCAGAAGGAGAATCAGGAGAAGGCGGCCGAGTGGGTTCGCAAGGCCGAGTTGGCGGTGGACAAGAAAGAAGACGATCTGGCGCGCGCCGCACTGGAGCGCTCGGTCAGTTACAAGACTCTGGCGACAAACTTCGGCGAGCAGATCGCGGACCAGACGGTGCAAGTGGAAAATCTCAAGTCCGCCCTGCGCAAGCTGGAGCAGAAACTCGCCGAAGCGCAGGCCAAAAGCGACGTGCTGATCGCGCAGCACCGCCGCGCGCGGGCATTGAATAAGGCTGGCGATGCGCGTATGGCGATCGGGAACGCGTCGCACGCCGACGCGTTCGACCGCATGAACAACAAGGTGCAGCACTCGGAAGCCTTGAGCCGCGCGAAAGCCGAGCTCACCGGGGACTCCATGGAGGACCGTCTGGCTTCACTCGAAAAGGAAGAAGAAGTGACGCGATTGTTGGCCGAGCTTAAGTCGAAGCGCGGCCAGTAGGGGCGGCGAGTTCGCTGCCCCAGCGCTCGGTGAGATCGGTGTGGATGCCGAACTGATCGAGCGTCCGCATCACCACGTGATCCACCAGCGCTTCCATGGACTGCGGATGATTGTAGAACGCCGGGACCGGCGGCAGGATGACCACGCCCATGCGCGCCAGCTTGAGCATGTTTTCCAGGTGGATTTCGTTGAGCGGCGTCTCGCGCACCAGCAGGACCAGCTTGCGCCGTTCTTTCAAGACCACATCGGCCGCGCGATGAATCAGGTTATCGCCCTGGCCCGTGGCGATCGCTGCGAGCGTTCGCGCACTGCAGGGTGCGATCACCATGCCCGAGGTGAGAAACGATCCGCTTGAAATCGCCGCGCCCTGGTCGCCCGGGGAGTAGCTGTACGCCGCCATTTCGCGAACACGCTCGAGCGAGTAGGGAGTTTCCTCGGTAAGTGTGTGCGCGCCCCATTTGCTGACGATCAGGTGCGTCTCGACCCCCGTGGCGCGCAGCGCCTGGAGCAGGCGAACGCCGAAAATCGCGCCCGTCGCGCCCGTAATTCCCACCACCAACCGCAGCGGCCGATCTTGCGGCATGAAGCTTTCATTTTAGCGGTCTAATCCTTCTGTTTCCAGCGCAAGCCGGAGGCGAACTCGACGCCGACGGCAAAGTTGGTGTTGCGCATGCGCATGGAGTAGCGTACCGAGGCGGATCCCGCAAGCCCCAGCCCAGGGGCGGCCAGCATCAGGGGCGTCTGGAGCGCCGGCGCGAGCGGCATTTGCAATCTTAGGCCCCATTCACAAATATCCAGAGCCTTGGCATGGGCAAAACGGTCTTGGCCGGTCTCGCGCCACATTACGGAAACCTGGCAGTCACAAGGTTGCCTCGAAGCTCGGCGCATGTCGTGATGGCGCACGTCGTGGTGGTTCTCCATAAAGGATTCCCACTTCCACGTTAGATCGAACCCAGGGACTTGCCATAGAACACACGTTCCGTTACCCGGGTCCCAACCAGTTCTAGCCCGTTTGGAACTCAGGATGCCAGCAGAAGCGAAGCAGGTGAACAATGGACGTCGATTCCATCCGAAGCCGGTTCATTCAGGAAAACCTGCGGCGTGCGCTTCTGGAGAAGGATCGGGAGCGGGCGATACGGGTTTTGTCGGCCTTTCGAATTTACTATCAATGGTTTGAAGCGCGTATTCCAGATATGGAAAGACTCGCCATTCTGACGCAGTTGGCGC
>JASHQT010000252.1 GCA_030039005.1 Bryobacteraceae bacterium | reverse complement strand
GGCTCCAGTTCCGCCGCCACGGCCGGGACGAGCGCCGCCACCGTCAGAGACAAGCTTGACCCAGAGTGAACCATCGGCCTTGTAGTACGAGGTGTCGCTGGCGCTGCGCAGCGCATCCAGGCTGGTTTGTGCCGTGCCCGTGGCTGCGCTGGTGTATCCCGGTAATTCGAGGATGACCCATGAGCCCCTGTCCAGCTCCCTTAGGCTGAAGTTCAGGGACGGCGATTCGCTCTCCGCCCGGATCGTGGTACCGGCGAGCACCGTGGTGTCGCCGCTGACGGTAAGTTTCCGGCCGTTGCGGCTGAGAGCGACCTGTGGAGCGTTTCCGAAGAAACCTCCTCTTCCGCCAAATCCGCCTCGCGCTGCAGCGGCTCCAGGTGCGCCAGGAGCGGCAGGCGCGCCAGGTCCGCCAGGTCCGCCAGAACCGGCAACCGCGCCAGGACCGGCAGCAGCGCCAGGACCGGCAACTCCGCCTCTGGCGGCGCCTGCGCCACGACCGCTGAACCCTCCGCCACCGAAACCTCCTACGCCGCCAATCCCGAGGCGTCCGAAATCACCCTTACACACGGCAGCGTTCCAGTCCGGCTTGATTTGACAGTGTTGAGGATCGTCCGCGATCCCGTTGTCAATCACAATGTAGGAATCGGGGACTCCGCCGACCGACCCGTCGATATCGTGGAACACCGCGCCATTCCAGCCTGCAAACCTTCCGAATTCACCGGAGAAGGACCATCGGCGATCCTCCGTCGGTGGAAAATACACCGGCTTGGCATTTTCGAATTTCAGGCCTTGGACATCGTTGTTGGTGCTGATGGGAAAGCTGGTGTACAGCAGGTAAGAGATGGCTCCGGTTTTGCGAGTGGCATTGTCCACAAAATTGACGAACGTGTCATTCACAAGATGGTGCGTGAAGTCGTAGTATTCGTAGCCACGGATCGGGTAATCCGCGTCCTTGCGAGGCATGCTTCGACCATACGCGATTTCCGCTTCGGTTTTGGGGGTGCCTTTATTGTTGGTTTCGCCCACGAACAGGGAGTCCTCGACTTTCGAGGTAAAGTCGCCGTGGTACGGGGCCACACCAGGGTACGCATGTGTGTAGCCGATACCGCTGTCGGCCAATTTCAGGCCCTTGAACACATGATTCTCGCCACGGGCCCAGATGGCAGCGCCACTGTTCTTGTAGCTGGTAAAGTCTTGGATCACCGTTTCCAGCCTCGCGCTGTTGGTGTCGCTGGGATCCGTATAGGGAAGATGCGTGTTCCCGCCAAGGTTGAATTTACCCTGCGCATTGGGTCCACGATCAAACATCAGCCCGTCGACGTCGGAGTGGGAGACGTTGCCGGAAAACTCCCGCAGTTGCATACGGCGCGGCCAGGTCTTCGCACTGATCTCCGTGCCTTCAAACTTACCCGTTGGATGCTCCGGCAAAGCGATCCAGAAGCCTGTTGCCTCAGAACCCGCGGACACATTCCCGCGGTAAGTATTATCGGGATTCGTGATCCAGAAGGTGGACGCCGTATTGTCGGAAGGAATCAACTGATCGGTGGCATTTTGACCGGCCCCTGAGCCGTTCAGGGCGTTTGTCGAATTACACGGTCTGGTGGGATTGCACTTGGTCAGAATCCCCAGGTTCCCAATGTACTGGTTCCCGTGTTCCACGCCATCTTCGAGGAAGTAGCAGTGACCGACGTTGTCGTACGCCACGTTGTTCTCAACCCGCACATCGTTGGTGCCATGTACCGTCACACAGCGGCTGAAGGTGTGGTGAATCGCAGAGTTCTCAATGTATTGCCCCGGCGCATCGCCAACCAGATGCCAATGGATCGGATACCTCGCAAGGTTCTCGTGCTGACCCATTCGAAAGAACTCGACACCGGAGACTTTCATTGTTGACCCAACCATCGCCATCACATGCCCGCCACTGAATGAGGTTTCTGCGTCGGCCGAAGCCTGGATAAGGATATTGCGTGTGAGCATGCCGACTTCACCACGCTCATCCACGCCGTAGGTGACTTGACCGTAGTGCATATATTGAAGTTTTTGGTCCAGCGTGATCACGTTTCCAGAGACGCGGGAGATGGTTCGTTCTTCTGCCTGGTGGGGATCGAAATCCGTTGACGCGACAACAATCTGCTCGCCTTTTTTCCAGTCACCGGGATTCAAGACTTCGATGGTGTTGCTGCCCGCGGCGGCTGTTTTTGTCAGCTTGGTCCAGGAGTTTTTCTCCGTACCGTGCAGGCTCAGGGTTCCGCCCATCATC
Source organism: Bryobacteraceae bacterium (assembly GCA_030039005.1). The sequence continues at coordinate 911 of JASHQT010000252.1, read as the reverse complement.
ATGATCCCGCGGTCACCCATCGTTTCAATGTCCTCGCCCGGGACGTTATTGGTCAGGGTAATTGTCGCGTGGCGCGTGTGGGGCTTGGCTTCAGTACCAATCTCCAACTCCCCGTGCACCAGGATCCACTCGGTGGTCAGTTCAAGATCTTTATTATCTGCGAAGCTCAGTTTGCCGTTGATCGTTAACCCGTGCAGCGGCGGCGGACTGACATCAAGGACAACGTCCATGCCCTTCTCAATGGTGACAACGGCGTCTTTGCCTGGCACCTTCTTGTCAGGCCAGGTGGCTGCATCAGACCAGCGCTTCGCCTTGGCCGTCGAAGAAGTGCTTTGCTGAGCCTTAACGACGGAATATCCGCCGAGGACTAAAAAGGCTGGAAGCAGCAAAGAAAGGAACAAGCGATAATGTCTTCGCATCGTTAAACTCCGTGATCGGGAAATCGATTCCCGTTTATGCTATGCAACAACTGAAGAACTGACGACAGGACTTTCATATTATGTTACTTTTTCCTGCGAAATTTCGGTCTCGGTTTTGCGTCCGAGAGTCGTGGCGAGCGACCACAGGTCACGATGGCCGGAGACTTTTCGGAAACGGTTTTCGGTGTGTAGCCAGGCCGAGGCAACCCAACGCCCGACCATTCCGTGATCACGCCATACTTCACATTGGCGGTCCGGCGCCCCACACCGCTCTGCGGGCGCTCGATCGGGTTGGTCGTCGCCAGGCATTTGTACAGCGAGGGCGGCAGCTTGAGCCGCTGCAGGGTGAACATTTCTGCATTCCCTCCCGCAAGCTGCATGCGGCCCGATTCATAATCGCGCTCCAGAAAGCGAGCCAGTTGTTCCAAACGCTTTTCTCTCTCCTCCGGAGTCGTCACCTTCCAAGCAGCCCGCACCAGATTCAATGTCTGC
>JASHQT010000251.1 GCA_030039005.1 Bryobacteraceae bacterium | reverse complement strand
TTGGCGTTTTAGGAGCTTGAGGCGGTGGACCTGCCCCTCTACTTGTCCATTGCTCCAATGCTGCTCCACTGCCGCGGAGACAGCTTCATAGTCGCGTTCGATTCCGGCGGCGAACCGCTTCAGTTCGGGGATGTCTGATGCTGCGCTTCTTTTCATCCAAGATTTCAACGCATCGGAATCACGGTCCTGAAAAACCTGTCGGAATTGTTGTGCTAGCTGCTCGACCGTCGCGACTTGTGGATGGCTCGCGATGACTGCCTCGGCCCAACGCTGTTCATATGGGCTACGTTTCGTCGGCGCCTTGCTTAACCAAAGCGCGACCAATCGCAGGTTAGGGAGAGTCCGACGACGTGGCTTCGAGCACGCTGGGCCGGAGTTTGCGCGCCAGGGCTGGACGTATTCCTTGACCCGGCTTCGTCCTCCGCCATAACCCTGCTGATGCAATTCGCGGCAGAGTTGAGACGCATTGTGGCAGCCTTCCGCCCATCGTTTCTGCAGGTATCCTCGAAAGGAATCCAACTCGGACCGCCGTTGCCGTGGTGCACGCTCTAGAAATTCCTTCGTCCGTACATAGCGTCGAACGGTCGTGCGGCTAAGACCAAACTTACGAGAGATCGCGCGCAACGTGGCGCCCTCTTCATATGCCGCAACTACTGCGTCAAATCGTGCCTTCTGTTTCTCCCGCGACGGTTGGCGCTCCTGATTGTGCTGGATCAGTGGCAGCCGTGCAGCTTCTCGAACCGATGAACCCTGTTGGCCATCTGATTCCGTCGCCTGGCTTAGCAGTAGCGTCGAATCTGATTGCGTCGAATCGGAAGGTAACTCAACTTGGCCTAAGACCTGAGCCAATCGCTCCAGCACGCGTTGGAGCGCCTGCGTCAGATTGCAGTAAAGGTGAAATCGATCTGCCACCTGAACGGCCTCAGGCGCACCACGCCGCGCACCTTCGGCATAAGCACCCGCGCGATCACGACTGATCACCTGGACACTGGGATGAGCCAGGAGCCATTTTGCCAATGTGTCGGATTCACGATCGGGAAGAAGATCGATAGGTCGGCGTCGTTCTAGATCCACCAAAACCGTGCCGTAGCGATGGCCGCGGCGCCAGGCCCAATCATCCACCCCGAGAACTTTGACATCGCCGGCGTATTCCGCAGACGGAGCTTGGTTGAGGAGCCGCAGGATTGCGTCTGCGCTGCAATTAATTCCCAACTTCGCCGCCAGGCGATACGCCGCCTCCCCGCCCAATGCGTAGCCGATCTCCAGCAAGGCTTTGCGCTGTCGACAGGTTTGCCGCCCATGGGGCGGAACCACGACCGGCAACCGTTGCGTGAAGATGCGTCGGGGACAATCAAGCGCCCGACAATAAAAACGGTGTGTCCGCAGACAGATTCGCACCACCGTGCCGTGGCAAGGGAGATCGCGTAACGTGCGGGAATAACGACTGTGAATGTGAGAGGAATGCACACCACATCGCGGACAGGCGCAACCTACGGAAGTTGCTGAGACGGTGATCGTGATTACGCCGCCCTGCCGAGACACGTCTTCCAACGTCAAGCATGATGGATCGGGCAGGCATAAAGGCAAAAGGCCGGGGGAGGCAGCCATTTGCCCCTCCAGCTTAAAACATTTCGCGTAGTATTTGTTTTACCTAGAAAAGGGAATCAGCACGTCCACCAAAAGCGCGGAAGACCCGCCTCAAAACCGGCCAACGGCGCAGAACCAGCGAAGATCCTGGCAAAGATCGCCGGGGTGAAGGTTGAATATTAGGCCTGCGACTTTCAAAAGGAATGTGCTACAATCGATACAGGTCTGTGCTACAGGAGAGTTAATACGTCGTCGCCCTTGAAAAAGAAGCTAGTGCGATCCGGCCGGTTTCACGACGCGCTGACGATCGCGGAAGAGGCCGGCCTTTTGCACGGAGCAAAGACAGAGGTTGTGCGGGGGCGTATGCCTAAGGCGCTGGTTCAGAAGGCGAAGGCGACTTCCGGAGCCCGTTCCGATACCGAGCTTATCGAGATGGCGCTGGCGAATCTCGCCGTGGCAGATCAATATCCAGACTGGCTGCTGTCGCAGCAGGGGACGGTAGGGAAAGACGTCGATCTTGAGTTCTAGCTTCAGTGCTCGCAGCGTCCTTCGTCGCCTGAAGCCTGAACAGCGACGTAGGCCGCTGATCCGCCGCGGCGTATCGTCACTCCCGTTCGTCGAACGCGCATCCGATCTGCCTCGCAAACTCCTTTACGACACGACTGTTTACGTGGACATCCTGCAGGGGCGTTTTCCTAAGGCTGGCGAACTGGCGATTCGAGCCGCAGACGCGTGGCATTCCACGGTCACCGAAGCCGAATTGATCGCGCCATGCGGTTTCCTGAATCCCACTCATCCCAGCACGGTTGAGACGACTAGACGAATCGTGGCGGTCATCGAACGTCGGCCGGCACATCGCACCATCGCGCCGGATCGAGAGACCTGGCTAGTTGCGGGAGTTCTGTCGGGGATTCTCGCGCGTCTCCAAGGCTATGGACCGGCCGACCGGCGGCGAGTGTTGAATGACGCTCTCATCTTCGCCACGGCGCGGAAACACGGAATGGCGGTTCTTTCGCGCAATATTGATGACTTCGACTTCTTACAGCAGTTGGACCCATCGGGGAAAGTTGTCTTCTACGAGCGTCATTGACAGGCAGGCTGTTGGGTCTGGAGGCAGCTGCCAAGGTCGCGATGGACCTGGGAGAAGCGCAAGAAGAAACAGAAAGCCGGTGGCTCCTGAAAACGGACAAGACGGACGCGAGCGCGCCAGCAAATTTCAGACCGGTTCTGGGGCGTCTGTAAGGCCAGCCATGGAAGTTCAGCGAGCCAGAGTACCCTTACCGTCGCGAGAACGAACCAGATCCGGTGCTGGTCGCTGCCGAATCGCTGAGCAGGCATTGCAGTACAAGCGGCGCACGCACGGCGACATCAACATCAGCAAAGCTGAATCGCTCGGCATGACCGCGCTGCTCTCGGGCTCCCGGCTGGACTAATGGCGGACTTAAACCCGCATGTCTTGCCCCACACGTTGCGCGAGTTCCGAGGCATACCAGGCCTTCTCCGGCTGCACGAGCGTCGCCGCCAGTATCCCCTGGCGGGTCTTCGGCAGCAGCGTATCGAGGGTCCGCTTATTTCGCATATTGCGTAATCATGTACGCTATTCGCGTAACTAGCAAACGTACGTCATCCGTCGGATGGGGCCGAGTCTGACGGCGCATCCCGAGGCGTAAGTCCACTTTGTCGGCCCGGCGCAGCGGCAGGCCGCTGGCGGGAGCGTCATCACTCGCCAACAGATTCTGATCGGATGCATGACTGGGACTGAACCTGCCATGCAAGCATTGGATCCAAGGACGGCGCTTCATTGTACCTACAAACAAGGTACACTTGAAACAGAAACGTGAGTGGGCCGGAGAT
>JASHQT010000250.1 GCA_030039005.1 Bryobacteraceae bacterium | reverse complement strand
TGGACGTCCTGCGCTGGCTGGAGCGATAGTTACGGCGGGCGGCGTCGTTTTCATCGGTTCCACCGACGACAATCGCTTCCGTGCTATTGAGGCGAACACTGGCAAGCAGCTGTGGATGACCAAGCTCGATCGGCGAGCCAACGCCGACCCGATAACGTACCTTGGTAAGGATGGCAAGCAGTATGTCGCCATCGTAGCCACGGATTCCTTAGTTGCGTTTTACCTACGATAACGGGGCCTTGACATTTAGAGCTGGGTTCGGCGCTCGACTCGACCTCCGCCGCAGTGGATCGGGTGTACCGGCAAGAAACATTGAACAAAACTCACCCCGCTGGACCGTTCTTATAGGCATTCCCAGCGCGAAGGGGCAGCACGTCTCGGCAGTTTTCCCCGAAATTCGCTACAGTGCTGTTGGGCCAGAGCCTGCTCCACAGACTTCTCCCGATTTTCAGATCAAATTGGAGGACGATGATGAATTGGTGTAAACTGCGCCGGTTTGTGGTCTTAGGTGGCGCGACGTTGTGTTTGACTGGATCTGGTGCAGTTGCGCAGGAGCAAGGCCTTTTTGCCGGCGGTCCGGCGGTGAGCCTTACGGCTGCACAGGCAGGCCGCGGCAAGGCGGTGTATGACGACAGTTGCGCCAACTGTCATGGCGCCAATCTCGACGATGGGCAGTTCGGCCCGCCGCTGCGAGGCTCGGTTTTCAAGATGCACTGGTCGGCTCAATCCGCCGATGCGCTGTTCTCTTACATCGCGACCAAGATGCCGCCGTCCTCTCCGGGCGGTTTTACTGATCGTTCTTACAGCGACGTGGAGGCCTATATTCTTCGGGCTAACGGCGTAGCCACCGGCGACAAGGAGTTAGCGCCCGCCCGGACGCAGTCCGACATCGTCGTCCGCACGACGAATCAGGACGCGACCTACCAAGCGGTGATGGCGGCGCGCAAGAAACTGCTGGCGGGCGTAACGCCGGTCACCGAAGAGATGCTCCAGCATCCAGTTGATGGCGACTGGCTGGTGTGGCGGCGCAGCTATCAAAATCTGGCATTCAGCCCTCTGAAGCAAATCAATAAAGCAAACGCCAGCAATCTCCGTGTTGCGTGGAGCGTGGCCCTGCCGCTCAGTGCCAATGAGATTACCCCACTGGTGCATGATGGAGTGCTGTTTGTCGAGAGCGGCGCCAGTATTCAGGCGATAAGCGCGGCCACGGGCGAACCGCTCTGGCAATATACCCGGCCGCTTCCGGAGGGGCTGCACAATGGGCGCGAGGCGCGGATGAAGAGCCTGGCCATCTATGGCGACTGGTTGTATGCGCCCACGCCGGACGGGCATGTGATCGCATTGGAGGCCAAGTCCGGCAAGCTGGTCTGGGATCATGAGGTGGTCAGCCGCGACCAGGGCATGCATGAAGGTGAGATCGACGGCGTTCCGTTTCATTTGAATGGGGGCCCCATCGTCGCCAAAGGCAAGGTGATCATCGGTACCAGCCTGGGAATCAATACCGGCGGAGGCAATTTCATCGTCGGGCTGGACGCCGCGACCGGCAAGGAAGCATGGCGCTTCAATACTATTGCGCGGCCGGGCCAGCCAGGGGGTGACAGTTGGAACGGAGCGCCTGTTGACCAGCGGTTCGGCGCGGGCGTCTGGACTTCGGGAAGTTATGATCCCGCCCGGAACCTCGTCTATTTCGGCACCGGCAACACGTACGACGTCGGCACACTGATGCTGCCACAGAAGCGAGTTGGCGAATCCAAAGACGCGCTTTATACCGATTCAACTGTTGCGCTCGATCCTGATACCGGCAAGCTGGTCTGGCATCACCAGCACATGAAACGCGATGTATGGGATCTGGACTGGGTGTTCGAGCAGTCGCTCCTCACCGTCCCGGTGAACGGTAAGCCCACCGAGCTGGTCGTTACCGGAGGCAAGACAGCTATCTTCGACGCGATGGACCGTGCTACGGGCAAATATGTCTTTTCCCGCGACCTGGGCCTACAGAACATCGTGACTGCGATCGATCCGGCGACCGGAGAGGAGACCACCAACCCGGCGCTGGAGCCTGAGCCAGGCAAAAAGGAGCTGCTGTGCCCGAATTCCAACGGCGCACGAAACTGGCCGACCACGGCGTTTGATCCGGCGACGTACGTTTTGTATGTTCCGCTGGTGGAGACTTGCGCCGATTACAGTTGGACTCCGCGCAGCGCGGCGGAAATAGCGGCGGGCGGCGACGACATTCACTTTGCCACGCGGCTCCGCCCGGACAGCGACGGCAAATTCGGCCGCATTGAGGCGATCAATCTCGCCACCGGCAAAGTGTTATGGATTCACCGCCAGCGCTCGCCCTTGGCGAGTTCATTGCTTGCGACAGCGGGAGGGCTGGTCTTCGTGGGGGCCCAGGATCGCTTCTTCAGCGCTTATGACGCCGCCAGCGGCAAGCTTCTCTGGGAGACTCAACTCAATGCGGGCCCAAATTCTTCGCCGGTTACCTATAGCGTCCAGGGCGAGCAGTATGTGGCGGTCGTAGCGGGGGGTGGTGGCCCGACATCCGGATCATCCAGCCTGACACCGGAGATCATCAACCCCGCGGGCGGCACCACGCTGTGGGTGTTCAAGTTGCCGTCACGCTGATCCGGGATTCTCGAAAGATTCCCTTCATTGCCGCAGCGCGAAGGTATACAGCGAGTTGCCGGCGGTGACGGCGACATACTGCCGTCCATTCACGGAATAGGTAATGGGGCCGGACTCAACGGGGCCTCCGAGATTGGCCCGCCAGAGGTCGGCGCCGGTTCGCGCGTCGAGCGCCCAGAACCAGCCTTCGCGCCCGCCCGTGAAAAGCAGATCGGTTGCGGTGGTAAGTATACCGCTCCCGGTGACGTCCGCCATTTTGAATTCCCACTTGCGTGTACCGGTCTTCGGATCGTAAGCGCGGACCGCCCCGTAGCCTTCTTCTTCCGTCCGGTTGATCACTTGAGGAGCGCGAAGGGATGCTATGGGGGACCGCGGCGAACCGCCGGTGTAGCGGCGTCCTTCGACGTAATCGCCCGGGAGTTTATTAAAGATCGAAGCGTAGTTTTCCCAGGTGTTGATGTAGAACAGACCAGTGCGCGGGCTATAAGAAGGAGAGAACCAGTTGGTGGCTCCCTGCACGCCGGGATAAGCAAGCGTGCCTTCACGCGAGGGAACCGCCTCGGGAACACGAACAGGGTGCCCGCTGTCAGCGAGGCCGGTGGTCCACGTCACTTTCGCAAATGGCTTACCCTCCAGGAATTCTCCAGTCGTGCGGTCGAGCACGTAGTAGAAACCGTTGCGATTCGCCCAAAGCATCAGGCGGCGCATTTTGCCGTGCCACTCCATGTCGGCCAGGACGGGCACCTGTACGGAGTCGTAATCGTAGTCGTCGTGTGGGGAAAACTGGAAGTACCATTTCAGTTTGCCGGTATCAGGGTCGAGAGCGACCACCGAATCGCTATAGAGATTGTCGCCGCCACGGGTATCGCTGTCCCAGTCCGGACCAGGGTTGCCTATGCCCCAGTACGTGAGATTGAGCTGAGGGTCGTAGGAGCCGGTCACCCACACCGAAGCGCCGCCGTGCATCCAGGAATCGCCGGCCCAGGTTTCATGGCCCGGTTCGCCCGGCCCAGGGATGGCGTTGAAGCGCCAGGCTTCCTTGCCGGTCTTCGCGTCGTAAGCGGCGAGGAAACCGCGAATACCGTACTCACCGCCCGCCATGCCGACGATCACTTTGTCTTTCACCACCAGCGGAGCGTGCGTGATCGCATAGCCAGCCGCGGCCTTCGCCACGGTAACGTTCCAGATTGCCTTTCCGGTCTTGGCGTCGAGCGCGATCAGGTGTGCGTCAATCGTGCCCATGAACAGCGTGTCGCCGAGAATGGCGAGGCCACGGTTGACGCGTCCGCAGCATACCCGCGCTTCGGGCGAAGGCACGTAAGGCGAAACCCAGAAAACGCGGCCGGTTTCAGCATCCATGGCTACGACGTCGTTGGGCGCCTGGACCGTGTAGAGAACACCGTCGACAACCAGAGGCGTAGCTTCGAATTTTTCGAGCGACTGGGCTTGGAACACCCACTGCAGCTCGAGGCTCTTCACGTTGGCGGGATTGATCCCGGTGAGCAGACTATGCCGTTGGCTCAGAAAAGTTCCCGAATATGTCAACCAGTTCTGCGGTTCTTCCTGGGCGTTGACGATGCGGTCGAAAGAGACCTGCGCCCGCATGATTTGTGAGGGGAGGAGCGAGGCGGCGAGAATCAGCGGAAACAGACGCGAGCTCATCGGACTTCCACTCCTCGGAGCGACGCCAGATAACTCACCAGATCGGAGAGTTCCTGATGCGTCAGTTTGTCTTTATAGGAAGGCATGGGGGACGTTTCCGTCGTGAAACTGAATTCGCGCAGGCTCGCGCGCTTCACCGAGACCAGGCGATCGCGCGAGTCGAGAATCTGGATGCTGTACTTGTCCTCATTGAGAAGTGTGCCGCTGATATCGGCGCCTTCATTCGTAATGCCGCGGAACTGACGGTTTTGCGGAAGGATCTCGGCATTGGGTTCGGTGAGAGAACGTTCCAGTTCTCCGGCCAGCCGATAGATGCCGATCTCGCTCAGATCCGGCCCGGAGCGCGAACCAATGCCGCGAATGCGATGGCAGAAGGCGCAGTTGCCTTTGCCGTCGTAGATGGCTTTGCCGCGCGCCGGATTGCCGCCGGATGTAGTGGTCGCGCTCGCGGGCCGCTATCGTGCGCAGGTATGCCACGACCGTCAATGCCACGGAGTCGGTAAAGTTGGTGGGAGGCATCGCGGTACCTGGAATGCCGTTGCGCATGATGGCGACGATGTCGTCATCGGTTTTCGCTCGGCGGAATTTGCCATGCGCGAGATCGATGCCGGGCACCTGATTTCCTTCGGCGCCGTGGCAGATAGCGCAGTTGGCACGAAAGAGACGTCCACCGTCCTGGATGTCGATCTGCGTGAAGCTGTGCTGGCCAAGAAGGGGCGCCCCGGCGATGAAAAGAAGGCAGACCAGAGGCTTCATTCACCGCACAGTATATAAGGAAATTTGCTGCGGCGCGGTCCAGTGGTGTCTAAATTTTGGGAACGTAAGCGGACAAGCAACCTACTACTTCCGAGAGCTGGCCCTGCGAGAAACCACCGTGGAACAGCCTTACCGCGATCAACGCCAAGACCGGCGGGATCGTCTTGCAGACGGTATTGGGCATCACCGAGGAACTACGTGCCGCCAAGCAGAACACTCGCCGTATCAACCTCTGCGGCAGCATCGCCACCGGCGGAGGACTCGTCTTCATCGGTGCCACTAATGACAACGCCTTAGCGCTCCCTGCGCCAAGAGAGGCAAGGATCTAAGTGACGAAGCTCGACTACAACGCTCTTTCGATTCCGATCACCTTTGGCGGAAAGAACGGCAAATAGTCCGTCGCAATCTTCCGCGCGGGCATTTCCGGGCGAGTTATTCCTGGTCCTTCGAGAACGCCTGAATCCGTCTCATGGAATTCGTTTCGACGGTTGGGCGGCGTGATATCGTTGCGCGTGTGATACAGCGTTACCATCTACCAGGACGCGCAGACTTCTGAGTTCTGAAGTCAAGGCCAAGGACGACAGCTTTCCAGATGCAGTTTCTACTTCAACAGTCCTGTCCAAGGGCCACGCTGACAGCAAGCCAGCACGAGAGTTTCTCCTCTTGAGCGAGGGTAGGTGCCTGGCTTCGAAGGAGCTCTGCAATGAATCTCCCTGGTCCGGCCTAGTTCCCCGGGCACGGTGCGCATCAGCAGTCATTGAGAGTACAGGGAAGCGACGGCTGGCTGGATGCCGTCCTTGAACTGGTGACCACGAATCCTCATACAGCGGAACTGGCCTCGTTCACCGGCGAGTACTGGAGCGGAGAACTCGAGGCACACTTCGGAATCATGCTGAAAGGTTCCGGACTGGCCTTGCGACAGCCCGGTATGACCCAGATTCCCCTTGTGCCCTTTGGGAAAGATGCGTTCACCGGACCGGGGATCGTGAAGTTCTTTCGCAACGCGCGCGGAGGCTTGGCCGGATTCACCATCAGCCGTTACAACGCGCGGAATGTACGTTTCGATCGCATGAAACCCCTGGAGTGATCGCGAACGCGCCGCTGCACCGCCGACTCTCGGGATCCGAACAAGCGAATCTGGATACGGGCTTTCCGGTCCGGCCAACATCTGGACCGGGATGTGTGCGGGTTGTTCGCCGCAGCGCTGCGCGACAAGGAAGACGCTAAGGAC
>JASHQT010000249.1 GCA_030039005.1 Bryobacteraceae bacterium | reverse complement strand
TTCGCAGCCGCGGCCGTGATCGTCGATAGCCGCACGCCACTCGATCAGCGCTGGGGCGGCTGGTACGTCACCGGGACCTCGGGCGGACTGCAGCATCGCGGCAACGCGGTGGCGCCGAATCCGGATCAGCCGGACGCACTGGATCTGCGCGGAACGCAAAATCTGACGAGCCTGCCCGCTAAAGTGGACCGGTCCGTATACGTCACAAACACGAGCGATCTGGTGGCGTTGATGACTCTGGAGCATCAGACGCGGGTGACGGATTTGATCACGCGCTTGGGATGGGAGACGCGCATCGCGATGGCCGATGGAAAGCTCGCCGCATCGCACGACCGGCTGGATTTCGTGGAGAACGAGCTGGTGGCCTATATGCTCTTCGCCGATGAAGCGCGGATGCTGGACCCCATGGCGGGAGTTTCGACGTTCACCAAGACATTCCCCGAGCGCGGGCCGCGCGACAAGCAAGGCCGCTCGCTGCGCGATTTCGATCTGAAGACGCGCCTGTTTCGTTATCCGCTCAGCTACACGATCTACGATCCCGCGTTCGATGCTCTGCCGGATGTCGCCAAGCAGCACGTCTATCGAAAGCTTTTCGACGTGCTGACGGCGAAGGACACAAGCCCGAGGTTCGCGCGCCTTTCGGCTGCGGATCGCCAGGCGATTCTCGAAATTCTGCGGGATACCAAGGCGGACCTTCCGGGGTATTGGCGCGCCGCTGCGAGCGGCGGCTAGGGATCGGCTCGCCGCGTTGGCGGCTCGCCTCCGGGATTGGTGATTGGCGGGCCAGGCACGAGTTTGATATCTTGGGCAACCATGGTGGCCCGAGCATCGCTCCTTCTGCTGCTGACTGCGTGTGCGCTGCTTGCGCAGCCAAATTCCGACTGGCTAACCTACGGACTCACGCAGGGCGAGACGCGCTATAGCCCGCTCGATCAGATCAATGCCGGCAACGTGAAGCGGCTGGGCCTCCAGTGGTCCTATGAACTGGGCGCGGGCGGCGGCGGCCAGGAAGCGACGCCGCTGGTCTGGAACGGCACCATTTACGGCATCACGAACTGGAGCGTGGTGTTCGCCGTGGATGCGCGCACGGGCAAGGAGCGCTGGCGCTGGGACCCGGAAGTGAACCAGGCGGCCGTGCGGAACAGCATCTGCTGCGGCGTGGTGAATCGTGGAATCGCCATATATAAGGGATTGATCCTCGCGCCGGTGATCGATGGGCGTTTGCAGGCGTTGAACGCCGAGACCGGAAAGCCTGTGTGGGAGGCGCGGGTCGCGTTTTCCCAAGACGAATACACCATCACGATGGCGCCGCGGATGGCGGGCGGCCGGGTGATCGTGGGCGTGAGCGGCGGCGATCATCCCAAGCGTGGCTTCTTCGACGCGTATGACGCAATGACGGGCCAGCGGCTGTGGCGATTCTATACGGTGCCCGGCGATCCCACCAAGCAGTTCGAAAATTCCGCGATGCGCAAGGCCTCGGCGACATGGGATAAGGACGCGTGGAAGCTGGGTGGCGGAGGTGCGGTGTGGGATGGCATCGCGTACGATCCGGAGACGGATCTAGTCTACGCCGGCACGGGCAACGCCGAGCCGTGGCCGGAGGATCTGCGCGGGGCGAAGGGCAAGGACAGCCTGTATGCGTGTTCCATCGTCGCGGTGCACGCCGCTACGGGCGAACTGCAATGGTATTACCAGACGGTGCCGGACGACATCTGGGATTACGACAATGTCCAGCAGATGATCCTGACGGAGCTCACGATCCACGGCAAGCGGCACAAGGTGATCATGCAGGCGAGCAAGAACGGATTCTTTTACGTGCTGGATCGTGCGACGGGCGAATTCATTTCCGCCGAGCCGTTTGCCAAGGTGAACTGGGCCAAGGGCATCGATGCGAAGACCGGACGGCCTATCGTAAACCAAGACGCGCATTATGGCAAGACACCCATAACGATTTTCCCATCGGCCGGTGGGGCGCATAACTGGTCGCCGATGTCCTTCGATCCGATCACCGGCCTGGTGTACATATCAGGCAATACGGCGAGCAGTTGGACGTTTGCCGCCGTGGAGAAATTCGAGCCGAAAACGGATCGCACGTCGAATAATGGACTGGTGAAGCCGATGCCCACGCCGCGCGAGAACAATCTTTCGGTGATCGGTCCCGAGCCGCTTCCAGGCACCGGCAGCCGCGGCGCGCTGATCGCCTGGGATCCGGTGGCGCAGCAGATGCGCTGGCGCATGCCGGGCGGGGGCGGAATCGGCGGCGGAACCGTGAGCACGGCGGGCAACGTGGTGTTCCAAGTGATCAACGATGGCCGGCTGATGGCCTACAGCGCGGACAAAGGCGAGAAGCTGCTGGAGATCCAGACGGGGCTCAGGAGCGGCATGGGTCCGCCGATCACCTATCAATTGGACGGCAAGCAATACGTGGCGCTGATGGGCGGAGTGGGCACGGTTGTTGGGAACGCAGGGCCGCAAAACACGGTTTCGACGACCACTGCGATTCCGCCCAAGCTCCTAGTGTTCGCACTGGACGGCACGGCGGCGCTGCCGGATACCTCGAAGTTCTAAGTGACTCGCCCACAACGAAGGCGCGGGCGGGCGTACTTTCCTTATTGAGGTGCACCCGCGCCTCTGTGGGCTAGCCTGGATTAAACTTTCACGACCTGCTCGACCGTCAGAGCATTTCGCCTGCGCCGGCGGCGCCGGACGGCCGGCAATATGCTCCTGTTCCACCACATGAGCAGGCCTGTGACGTAGAGAGTCGCCGGCGCGAGGCCCATCAGAATCCACAGGATGCGTGTGAAGTTGCCGCCAAAGGTTCCGAAATGGAGGGGATAGAAATCGCGCGTGAAGCGAATGGGCCAGGAAAGTTCACGGTGGTAAGTCACGCGGATCACCTGGCCCGTGTATTGATCGATATATGCGAGGTTATCGCCCGTTCTTCTCCAATCGGTGGGCAGCATGCGTCGAAGCGAGTA
>JASHQT010000248.1 GCA_030039005.1 Bryobacteraceae bacterium | reverse complement strand
CGCGGGATAATGTTGCGCACGGTAGCCTCTTCGAGAATGGTGTTGATGGCCACCCATTCGTCGTCGCTCAAATTGGAAATGGTGGGTTTTTTGAGGGCCGGCAATATGGCCAACACGGCGGGCAAACACTCTTTGCGCACGTTGAGCATCAGCCCGACGCGGCCGAGCGCGGCAATGGCGCCGTCGAGCAGCAGGCGAATATCTTCGATTTTGCGCCGCTTCGCGGCGTCTTTCCACGATTCGAGGTTAGAGATCAGTTGCGTGTTGGACTCGAGCACGGTCTCGACGATGCGGAGCTTGTTGGCGCGCAGAGAGGAGCCGGTTTCGGTGACCTCCACGATGGCGTCGGCGAGCACGGGGGGCTTGACTTCCGTGGCGCCCCAACTAAATTCGACTTTGGCCTTGACGCCGTTCTTGGCGAGATAGCGGCGCGTGGTGGCGACCAACTCCGTAGCGATGATCTTGCCTTCAAGATCCTTGACGCTGTGGAAAGAGGAAGCTTCGGGCACGGCCAGCACCCAGCGCACTTTGCCGAAGCTCTGTTTGGCGTAGATCAAATCGGCGACGGCGTGGACGTTAGCTTCGCTCTCTTCGATCCAATCGCGGCCCGTGAGCCCGGCATCCAGCACGCCGTCTTCGACATAGCGCGCCATTTCCTGGGCGCGGATCATCATGCACTCGATTTCGGGATCATCGATGGCGGGGAAATACGAGCGCGAGCTGGTGGTGATGTTGAAACCGGCGCGGCGGAAAAGATCGATGGTGGCGTTTTCGAGGCTGCCTTTGGGAATGCCGAGTTTGAGTTTCACGACTTGCTCCCGTATACCGCGTCGGGATCGTAGGCGCGCGACTCGGATTCCCTCCATTCACCCGAGTCGAGCCGGCGGAAAAAGCAGCTCTGGTACCCTTCGTGGCAGACGCCCGGGCCGAGGGCTTCCACCTGGATCAAGAGGGCGTCGAAATCGCAATCGGTGGAAATATTCTTGACCACGAGTTTGTGGCCGGAGGATTCGCCCTTGAGCCAAAGCTTGTTGCGGGAGCGGCTGAAAAACGTGGCGTAGCCGGATTCGACGGTTTTGCGAAAGGCTTCCTCGTTCATGAAGCCGACCATGAGGACGCGGCCGGTGGAGTGGTCCTGAATGACGGCGGTGACGAGACCGTTGAGCTTAGTGAAGTCGAGAGTCATTGTTCGATCCAAACGTTGTGCGATCCAAACCTGTTTGTACCAATAAAAAAGCCCGCCTGGTTCGCGGCGGGCTGCGAGTCCAATTCAGAAGTTCGCTAGATGGCCGCCGATCGCCAATGCTTCCGATGATGATGGTGATGGGCGGAGTGCATGAAGCTCAAGTATAGCAGGTTGCGGACTGGGGATCAGGGGTTGGGGAGCTGGCAAGCGCCGGATCACTAGCGGCGGTGGAGCATACCCCGGGGAAATGATGATATTCTCCTACCGGAAGGAGTCAAGATGCGGAGACGCGCCTTTATTGCTCTGGGCATATGCGGGTTGGCGGCGGTTTTGATTGCCGCTGAGGACGGTTCCCACAAGACGTGGACCGAATATCTGGGCGGCGCGGATTCGGCGCAATATTCGGCGCTGGACCAGATCAACAAATCCAATGTGAGCCAGCTCCAGGTGGCGTGGACCTATCCGACCGAGGACAAAGCTAATTCCGATTTCAATCCGATTGTCGTGGACGGCGTCATGTATGTGCAGGCGAAAAACAACGCGCTGGTCGCCCTGGATGCCGCCACTGGCAAGGAACTCTGGGTGCATCCGAACAACTCCCGGGCGGTCACAGGGCGCGGCGTCAGCTACTGGCAGAGCAAGGATGGATCCGACCGGCGGCTTTTCTATTGCGTGAGCAATTACCTGGTGGCGATTAATGCCAAGACCGGCGAGCCGGTGACGTCGTTCGGCGAGAACGGACGCGCGGACTTGCGCCAGGGGTACGAGCCGCACGATCCGAAGACACTGACGCGGGTGCAGAACAACACGCCGGGGCGCGTGTTCGAGAACTTGATCATCATGGGTTCGGCCGCCAGCGCGGACTATGAAGGAAATCCGGGAAATATCCGCGCCTTTGATGTCGTAACCGGCAAGCTGGTCTGGGTGTTCCATACAATCCCGCATCCGGGCGAGTTCGGCTACGACACGTGGCCGCCTGATGCCTGGAAGACGGTGGCGGGCGTTGAAAACTGGAGCGAGATGACCATCGACGAAAAGCGCGGAATCGCGTATATTCCGCTGGCATCGCCCCGCTACGATTTTTACGGAGCGAACCGGAAAGGCCAAAATCTTTTCGGCAACTCGCTGGTGGCTCTGGATGCGCGCACCGGAAAACGGTTGTGGCATTTCCAGTTCGTGCATCACGATCTATGGGATTACGATTTGCCGGCGGCGCCGAAGCTGCTGACGGTGATGCACAACGGCAAGAAGGTGGACGCGGTGGCGCAGCCGACGAAGATGGGATTTTTGTTCGTGTTCGACCGGGTGACGGGGAAGCCGCTGTGGCCGATCGAAGAACGGCCGGTGCCGAAGAGCGACGTGCCGGGCGAACATGCGTGGCCGACGCAGCCCTTCCCCACGGTGCCGCCTCCGTTTGCGCGGCAGAAGTTCACACCCGACGAGATCAATCCGTTCATTCCCGAGGAAGAGCGCGCCGCTCTGCGCGATAAGATCCTTAGTTCCCGCAACGAAGGAATATTCACTCCGCCGAGTTTTCGCGGCACGATCGAAATGCCGGGGCACAACGGCGGGGCGAACTGGGGCGGGACGGCGGTGGATCCCGAGGCGGGGTTGCTGTATGTGCAATCGAAGGAGATCCCGACCTACTTAAAGCTCACCGACAAGGAGCCGCGGGGAGGGCCGGCGGCGGTGGTGGGCGCGGCGTCTCCGGCAGCGCGCGGCGCGGCGGTGTACGCGCAGAATTGCGCGGGATGCCATGGCGCGGATCGCGCGGGACAGGGCAACATCCCATCGCTGAACGGCATCGCGACGAGACTGACGGCCGATGAGATCCGCATGACGGTTACGGGCGGACGGGGGCAAATGCCGGCGTTCTCGCAACTGCCCGAGCGTGACTTAGGCGCGCTGCAGGCGTATTTGGCGAATCCCGCGGCGGCCGGTCCGGCGCCAGCGCCCGAACCACAGCAGGCGGCGGCGCCATCGGCTGAAACCGCCAAGGGTCCGCAACGCTACTGGGCGCCGGTGGATTTCATGTTCACGAGCAACCGGCTGTCGGCGATCGGGCCGCCGTGGGCACAACTGACGGCGTACGATCTGAATACCGGGAAGATCAAGTGGCAGGTGCCGCTGGGTGAAGTGAGTTCGCTAGCGGCCGAGGGCCATCCGAATACCGGAAGCTTCTTCCAGCGCGGTGGAGTGGTGGTGACCGCCGGAGGGTTGATCTTTTCGGGGACAACGACGGACCGCAAGTTCCGCGCGTACGATCGCGACACGGGCAAGGTGCTGTGGGAGACCAGCATTCCGGAAGGGTCGGAGAGCATTCCGGCGGTTTACCAAGTGAACGGGCGCGAATACGTGGTGGTCAACGCGGCGGCTGGGAACGGGATGATGGGCGGCCCGGCGGCGCAGCGTGCGGGCGCGTACGTGGCATACGCGCTGCCTGCGAAGTAAGTCTTATCGTCACCTAATGTATAAGCGAATGCGCAACGCGACGCGCGCGACGGCGATTACAAATATTTCAAGATCCTCCGCGATACTTTTCTGTTCAACACTTTTCTGTTCAACATGGCCGACGATCCGGTGGAGCAAGCCAACCTGAAGGAGCGCCACCCGGAAATTTACGACCGCATCGTCGCGGAGTGGGCCACCTGCAACGCCGCCATGCTGCCGGAGACCGATGGAAGCTACACCATCAGCTTCACGGGCGATCAACTCGCGGACCATATCGGCGCACCCAAGGCCACGGGCAAAGCCGACAATCCAGCGAAAATTCCATGACATTTTCGGGATATCACGGTACGCTAGGGAAATGGACATCAACAAGATGCTGAGTGATCTCAAGCAGGAACGCGAACAAATCTCGGAAGCCATCCTGGTGCTGGAGCGTCTCACAGCCGGGCAAGGAAAACGCCGGGGCCGGCCGCCGAAGTGGCTGACGGAAGTGAAGCGGCGCGGGCGGCCGAAGGGTAGCAAGAATAAGCCGAAGGCGGCTTAAAGGCGGGCCCCAAGCAGTATCGGCTGCCGGTGCAAAAACCCACTGTTATCCTGGGGCACGAGGAGCCAAGGGCATGCGGGTTCAGGACAAGGTTGTGGTGGTCACTGGGGGCGGGCATGGAATCGGCCGGGCGATGTCCCGGCGATTCGCCGCCGAGGGCGCGAAAGCAGTGGTGGTGGCCGACATCGATCGTGAAGCCGCGCGCAGCGCCGCCGTGGAGATCGGAGGCTGGGACATTAGCGCGGACGTTTCCAGCGAATCCGATGTTCAGATGCTGGTGGACGGCGTCCTCAAGAAATTCGGACAAATCGACCTGTTTTGCTCCAACGCCGGTGTGGGCGTGCGTGGCGATGAGTGCGCGCCCGATCGCGATTGGCTGCGGAGCTGGGAAGTGAATGTGATGGCGCACGTGTACGCCGCGCGGGCGCTGCTGCCGGGTATGCTGGCGCGCGGCGGCGGATATCTGCTGCAGACCGTTTCGGCCGCCGGGCTGCTCACCATGCTGGGATCGGCGCCTTACGCCGTCACCAAGCACGCGGCGCTGGCCTTCGCCGAATGGCTCGCCATCACCTACGGCGATCGAGGTATCCAAGTTTCCGCGCTGTGCCCCATGGGCGTGAAGACGCGCATGTTGGAACGCGCCGAATTCGGCGGCGGGACATTCCTGCTCGAAGATGCCATCGAACCCGAGCAAGTGGCCGAAGCGGTGCTCCAAGGGCTGGACGCCGAGACGTTCCTGATCGCCCCGCATCCCAAGGTGCACGAATACTTCCGCCGCAAAGCCGCCGATTACGACCGCTGGCTCGCCGGCATGCGGAGACTGCAGGCCGAGATGACGCCACTCGAATCCGCGTAGGCTTAATCGCGCGTCTTTAATAGCAGCTTGTCCGTGTAGATGAGCACCAGTTCGTCGCGCTGGTTGAACACCTGCGTTTCGAAGGTCACCAATCCTCGGCCGGGCTCCTTGAGCTGGCGGGCGGCGACCTTCTTCACCACATGAATCGTATCGCCGATAAAAACGGGCGCGGTGAAGCGCAGACGGTCCACGCCATAAAACGCGATGACCGTATCTTGTACCTGGTTCATCTGCACGCCCAATCCCACCGCAACCGCGAATACCAGCGTGCCGTGCGCGATGCGCCGGCCAAACGGGCCTTGCGCGGCATACGTCTCGCTCATGTGCAGCTCCACGAAGTCGCCCGAGATTCCGGCGAAGTTGACGACGTCGGCTTCGGTGATGGTGCGGGTGCGCGAGCGGCTGACGGCCTCGAGCGCGAAATCTTCAAAATAGAAACTCACTCACCGCTCCTCCTGGATCACCGCGTTTGATCGGCGCTTCGCTTGACACAACCACACGCGTAATCCTACCTTGAAACTTCATGCGCAAAAAGGTCACAGTAGTGGGAGCTGGCAACGTAGGCGCCAATTGCGCGCTGCGGATTGCCGGCAAGGAACTGGCGGACGTCGTGTTGGTGGACGTCGTGGAAGGAGTGCCGCAAGGCAAGGGGCTCGATCTGCTGGAGTCCGGCCCGGTGGAAGGATACGACGTCAGCATCACTGGCGCCAACGATTACGGGCCTACCGCGAATTCGGACATCGTGGTTATCACGGCCGGGTTTCCCCGCAAACCGGGGATGAGCCGCGACGATCTGCTGATCGCCAATTACGAAGTGGTCAAGAGCGCCACTGAGCAGGCGGCCAAGGCTTCGCCGGACGCGATCCTCATTCTGGTCACTAATCCCCTGGACGCAATGTGCTGGACTGCATTGCACGCCTCAAAATTTCCCAAGCACCGCGTCATCGGCATGGCGGGTGTCCTGGATACGGCGCGCTTCCGCACATTCATCGCCGAGGAGCTGGGCGTATCGGTGACCAACGTCACCGCGCTGGTGCTGGGCGGCCACGGCGACACCATGGTCCCGATCGCGCGTCTTACCAACGTCTCCGGTATTCCGCTGAGTGAACTGATGGACCAAGCCACGATTGACCGGCTGGTGCAGCGCGCCCGCGACGGCGGAGCGGAGATCGTGAAGTATCTCAAGACCGGCAGCGCCTACTACGCGCCCTCGGCCGCGGCGGTGGAAATGGTGGAGTCCATCCTGAAGGACAAGAAAAAAGTGCTGCCCTGCGCGGCGTACTTGGAAGGCGAATACGGCGTCAAAGACCTGTATGTCGGCGTGCCGGTGAAGCTCGGCGCCAAGGGCATCGAGAAGATCTATGAAATCCAGCTCGATTCGGCCGAGCAAGCCGGCTTGCAAAAGAGCGCCGCCGCGGTGAAGGAGTTGGTGGACGTGATCAAGTCCAAGATGTAGCGGCGCCTCTTTCAGCGGATCTGCGGCGATTGCGCGCGGTCGCGGCCCCAGGTACGCTGGTATTGCCATGGCCAAGAGCAAACAACTGGTGGAAGTCCGTTGCCCCTGTTGCGAAGCCACGCTACAGATCGATCCCGAGCTGAAAGCTGTGATCAGCTACGAAGAGCACAAGAAGCCGCCGACCTTTGAAGACATGGCTGCGGCCGTGCAGAAGTTGAAAAACGATGAGGCTCGGCGGGACGAGGTTTTCCAAAAGTCCGTCGAGCAGCACAAGGGGCACCACAAGGTGCTGGAGCGCAAATTCGACGAGCTATTCAAGCAGGCGAAGGAGAATCCCGACGCCCCTCAGCCTAAGCGCCCGTTCGATTACGACTAGCGCTGCCGTACCGCGAGTAGAACGCCGGCAGGACGTGTACTACTGAAAAACAGTAGGTGCGCTCAGGGTAACCCCCACCCCTCCTTACAGCAATCGCCGCTGGTTTCAATCCCCTGTTGGCTGCATACTGGCCTTATCGACGAAGCGGCGGTGAATCAACCATGAGAAAACGGCTACTGGTGGCTACAGTCTTTGCGGCGGCGGGTCTCGCCGTGGCGATTCCTCTGGGAGACAAGCTGGGATACGGGCCGGTGCAATCACTGATCGCATGCGGCGCCGCGGGGGCGTTCCTCGGTTACGTGATCAGTATTTTCCTCGACATTTTCCTCACCAGCAGTCACACCAGCGAAATCGAGAACTGATCTCGGGCGGCACGCATCCGGCTGCTTTCCTGCTACTCCTCGGCTGGAGTCTGCGCTACACTGGGTTCCCGAGGAGGACCGCACTTGGCTGAGTGGAGGTATGCGCAGGACAAGCCCACCGAACGGCTCTGCAAAATCGAACATTATTCGATGGTGAAGCAGCAGTTGGACGGCGAGGTGGAGTTTCTTATCACGGTCCGGGAGTATATCGATCCGCCGGATCCGGCCATGCGTTTTCTCGCGCAAGCCGATAAAGCCATCAATCAGAAGAGTGCACCCTACATACCGATCGGTTGGGGCCCCTCGCTTTTGCAGGCGCTGGCTGAGTGTATGAAAGGAATCCGCAAGTTTCCTTATGAACCCTAGACCTCTGCGAAGTTCGGTACCTGTGATTGTGGCGTTGGCCTTAACAGCGTGGGCGCAGGCGCCCCCAGGCGCAACCTCGTCCACAGAAGATCCTTGGACATCGGGCGAGCTGCTGCAGCCGGCGGAACTGGCCAAGGCCATCGAATCCGGCCACGCCCCGATCATCCTGTCGGCGGCGTTTCCGGTGTTATATCGCGGTAAACACATCGTGCATGCCATCAACGCCGGTCCCACGTCCAAGCCGGAGGGGATCGAGGCGTTGAAAAACGCTGTGGCTAATCTGCCCAAGGACGCCGACGTGGTGATCTACTGCGGCTGCTGCCCGATGCTGAAATGCCCGAACATCCGTCCCGCCTATCGAACTCTGAAGGAACTCGGGTTCACGCACGTCCGGGTACTGAACCTGGAGACGAATTTGCACCAGGATTGGGTGGCGAAAGGCTATCCGGCGGAAGGTTCGGCTTCGTCAAACTAAAACCTCGCGCCGTCTCACCGATAAGCCCAGTTTGGTGAGATGGAAACGACGAACACTGTCCCCAACACGGTCACCGCCGCTACGCTGAGGGAAATATTGCGGGCCCACGGGGAATGGGTGCGCGGGGAATCGAGCGAAGGCCGCTGCATCCTGGACGGAGCGACCCTGAATGCGCTCAATCTGGCCGGAGCGGATTTGCAGGCGGCGATCATACGGGGCTCGACGTTCCTCGACACAGAACTCACCGGCGCGAGATTAGCCAAAGCCACGGTGGACACCTCAGATTTCGAGCGCTCTTTGCTGGGCGGAGCGGACTTCTCCGAGGCCCACGTTACAGAGGCGGAGTTCGCGTTCAGTTGGATGGCGGAGGCGGTGTGGACGGACGCGCAAGTCCGCAACAGCAGCTTTCGAAAAGCCACCCTGCGGGGCTCCCGCTGGCAAAGCGCGCTGATTGAAAACTGCAAGTTTTCCGAAGCCGAGCTCGCAGCGGCGAGTTTCCATCACGCCCGTCTCAGCATTTGCGATTTCTCCCAAAGCAACCTCAGTGAGGCGCAGTTCGTGCGCGCGCAAATCGACGGCAGCCGCTTCTTCGCCGCCAGCGGCCCGGACACGAATTTCAGCACCTGCCGCCTCAAGGGATGCGATTTCTCCAAGAGCGACTTGGCGCGGGCGCGATTTTCGCAGGCCGACCTCAGAGGTTCGCAATTCGACCGCACGCGGCTGCGGGAGGCCGATTTCCGCGGAGCGCAACTCAGCGGGGGCATCTTCTGCCGCGCGGACATGACCGAAGCTCGCTTCCGCGGAGCGGATTTGCTCGCGGCGGACCTGCGCGGCGCAAACCTGACCGGCGCGCGCGAGCTGACGGCGCAGCAACTGGGGCAGGCGCGAACGGATGAGAACACGATCCTGCCCAATGGATCGAGCGGGCCGTATCGCCGTAATTCCGGCGCCGAGCGTGCCGTCGTTCGTTAACCGATGTTTGCAGACCACGGTTCGCTAAGGCGCGGGCGCCCCGGCGCCAAAAACGTGCCCTTTGCGCTCGTGGCCGAGAGCAGTTGCAATCGCTGCGAGCAAAAACACCGTCGCCGCGGTGAGCGCCATCGCGGTGGCGTAACTCATCCTCCGGGCGAACACCGCTTCAATATAGACCACCGAACTCGCCAGCAGCACGCCGCATTGATAGGCAAATCCCGGCAAAAAGCCACGCACCGAATCCGGCGAAAGCTCGGAAAGATGCGCCGGAATGATGCCCCAGGCGCCCTGCACCGCGAACTGCACCAGGAATGCTCCCAGCATCAACAGCGCCGTGGATGGTGAGTAAACCCACAACGGGACCATGAGGATTCCTCCCAGCAACGCGATGATCATCGCGCGCCGCCGGCCGATGCGATCCGAGAGGAATCCGATGATGAGGCTGCCGACGATGGCGCCGATCATTGAAATGGCCGTCATCACCGAACGCTGCGACGGGCCGAAATGCCATTGGCGCTCGAGAAAGGTCGGATACATGTCCTGCGTGCCGTGCGAGACGAAGTTCATCATCGTCATCAGGAAAACGAGGTAGAGGAATAGCTTCCAGTGCGAGGCGATGGCGCGGCCGAGGCCCGCCCAGCTGGCTTCACGCGTCTTCTGCCAGACTTCGGACTCCTTCACTCGGAAGCGCACGAACAACGCGAGCAGCGCGGGCAATCCGCCCAGAAAGAACAGCGGACGCCAGCCCCAGCGCTGGAACAGAAAGAAATAGCAGACGGCAGCTAATAGGTTTCCCGCGGCGTAGCCTTGTTGCAACAATCCGGAAAGAAACCCGCGCAGCCGTGGCGGGACTTTTTCCATGGCGAGTGAGGCGCCCACGCCCCATTCGCCGCCCATGCCGATGCCGAACAGCGCGCGCAACACCAGGAAGGTGGTGTAATTCGGCGCCAGTCCCGTCGCCACTTCGCAGATGGAGAAAAATACCAGGTCGATCATCAGCGGGATGCGGCGGCCGTAGCGGTCGGCCAGCAAGCCGAACAAGAACGCCCCTACCGGGCGAAAAGCGAGCGTCGCGGTGATGGAAAGCGCGATGGCCGCATCGGGCTTGTGAAATTCCTTTCCGATGGCAGTGAGGCACAGGGTCACGAGAAAAAAATCGAATGCGTCCAGCGTCCAGCCGAGAAATCCGGCGGCCAGGGCGGACCGATGATCCGAGGCGGCAGCGTCGCGGGATAAGTAGGCGCCGGCCTCAGCGGGCAAAGATTCGCGCACGCACGCAGTATAACAATCGCGGGGCCGCGTGAATGGTATTCTCTGGATGGATGGCAGTAATGACCGGCCGGCGGACAGCGTGCTTGGTGGGATGCGGTCTCGCTTGCCTGGGCATGCTGTGTGCGTTCCAGAAGCCGTTTCACCAGTTTCACGGCGTCGAATACTTCGACTTCGAACTGCCCCCGGACTGGCAAACGCCCGGCGAATGGGCTTTCGCGCGCCTGATGTTTCCGCCGGGGCCGAACGACGGCTACGCGGGCCGCTTCGATGGAGACTTCCGCCAAGGCTTGTCGTTGTGGACGCAGGACTACCCGCGGGCCGACCGGCATTTTTCGCAGGCCGTCCGGCGGCTGACGCGCATCCAAGTGCGCTCGGTGGAGCAGCCGGTGATGATGGAAGACGGCGACGACGCTTTCAACTGGCCCTGGGTTTACGCCGTGCAAGTGGGCGAATGGGGTTTCACCGAGCAGGAAGCCAAGGCGATGCGCGAGTACCTGCTGCGCGGCGGCTTCTTCATGGCCGACGATTTTCATGGCGACTATGAATGGGAGATGTTTTTGAAGCGCATTCGCTTCGTGTTTCCGGACCGGCCCATCGTGGACATTCCGGATGGCGACGCGATCTTCCACACGGTGTTCGACCTGACCGATCGCTTTCAGATTCCCGGCGCGGCGCACCTCTATCAAGGCTGCAAGAACTGCGGCGAAGGCGGGCGCGGCGCGCATTGGCGCGGGATCTACGACGACAAGGGGCGCGTGATGGTGGCGATCTCCTACAACTCCGACGTGGGCGACGCCTGGGAATTCGCCGACGATCCCGAATATCCGGAGAAGTTTTCGGGCCTGGCGATCCGCATCGGCGTCAACTATGTCGTGTACGCGATGACGCACTGAGCCGCGCCGCCCCGAGCGACGTCAGTTCTTCGCCAGCTCGTCCTGCCGCGCGCGCATCTCGGCCTGCGCCTCGCGATGAATTTCGCCCATCTTGGCTCCCGAGGCGATCAGCGCGATGAACCCGGCCACCAGCAACGGAACGGTCAGCACCACGAACAGGATGAACGCGAAGCGCCGCGACATGTCGCTCGGTACGCCGAACAACGTCAGCACCAGCGTGGATACTACCTGAAACAGCCCGATGTTCCCGGGCGCCTGCGGAAGCACGCCGCCCAGGCGAATCAGGACCGCGAGCGTGGCGGCCTCCGCCCAGGCGACGTTTTCAAAGCCGTAGGCCTGCATGATGGCGTAAATCGGAATGATCTGCAGCAGCAGATAGGGAATGCTGGCGGCGGCGGCGAAATACAGATAGCGCGAATGGCCGATGCGGTGCAGGTCCTCGATGAAGACATGCGCCCAGGAAAACAGGCGCGCGTCCAGCAACGCGTCCAGCGTCTGTTCGCGCCAAAACATCGCGATAGCGAGCAACGCCGCGGCCGCCACCAGCAGGATCGCGAGCGAGATGCTGCCGTCCGTCATAATCCCGATGGCGCGCGTGTGACGCTGGCTGAGCGGAAAATGCCGGAGGTAGCGCAGCGAGAGAATCAGGCCGGCGATGAGCAGCACGCCGTCGAAAATGCGCTCGATGAGCGCGGAAGCCAACGTCACCGAAAAGGGGATTTTGCTCCAGCGCCCCATCAAGAAGCAGCGGATCAGTTCGCCCGCGTGCAGCGGGAGCACTTCATTGCCGAACAGGCCGACGAAAATCGCGCCGGTGGACGACCAGAACGAGACCGGCCCCACCGGGAGCAGAAGCAGCGTCCAGCGCCAGCCTTGCGCCAGGTAAACCACGATGTCGGCGGCCGCCGCGACGGCTATCCAGCGCCAATCCAGCTCGCGGATGTCTTCCCACAGCTCGCTCCAACTGATGCCGTTGATCCACCAGGCCAGGCACGCCACGGAGGCGACCAACGTGACGATCAGAATGACTCGGGAAGTGCGTTTGGATTCCTGAGGCGGAACGGACATGTGACCTACGAACCATCATACCTACCGGGGCGTGGCAAGGCATGAAAGATGCGTGAATGCGGCTATCGCAAGTAAAACAAGCTGAGGCGCGGCAAGCCCGCCGATTCGAGCAAGAGCCGCTCCAGGTACTGTTTTTCGAGCAGGGCGATCTGCGCCGCGGTCATTTTTCCGCGATACGGCCGGAGCTGAAGATCGAGCTCGCGGCGCGCGCGGACGACGTCATCTTCAGACTGGCGCGTACGGACGAGCGCGATCATCTTCTCTTCGAGCGCGCTGAGACGCCGTTCGAGATCTTCGAGGTCGCCGAACAGCGCCGGCGCGTCCGTAGCCAGGCGATCAACCGCGGCAGCAATGTCTTCGAAGGCAGCTTGCTTGCGGATTGCGCCGGCGTTCTCCGCGAGATATTTTTCGACCGCTTCGAGCGAGAACGGCGCTGCGGATTCCTTGCGGCCGCGCGCCGGCGCGACTCCGGCCATGGCTTGCGCTTCCACCATCACGGCCTGCGCGCAGTAGGCCACGGAGTTCACGTTCTGGCCGCGCTTCTTTCTCGCGCGCCAATTGTCAAACGCGGCATCGATGCCGCGCAGCACGGCTTCAAGCGGCACGCCCGCGTTCTTCCAGCTCTCCACCAGCGCCCAATCGAGCGGCGACATCAGGAACAGCCCGGTGCCGCGTGCTTTCTGAAAACGTTCTTCGACCTCGGTGAAATAGTTGAAGTAATTCGATGGCCAGGCGGCTTCCTGGTTTACTTCCGGCGTCATTTGTTACAATTTCGCCGCCATATGATTTCCAGGCCTTCGAGCGTGAGATCTTCGTTGATCTCCTGGATCGAACGCGCCGCGCGTGCGATCAACTGCGCCTGCCCTCCGGTGGCGATCACTTTGGCCGGGCTGCCCAATTCAGCTATCACGCGCTCCACGATCCCGTCGATCATTCCCGCGAACCCGTAATACAGTCCAGATTGAATGCTCGCGACGGTGTTTTTGCCGATGACGCGCTGGGGCTCGCGCAGATCCACCATCGGGAGGCGCGCGGTCTTGGCGAACAGCCCGGTGATGGACATGCCGATGCCCGGGCAGATCATGCCGCCTAGGTACTCGGCGGTCGCCGAAACAATATCGAAATTGATTGTCGTCCCGAGATCCACCACAACGGACGGCCCACCATAGCGATGAAACGCCGCGACGCCGTTTACCACTCGGTCCGCGCCCACCTCGCGCGGGTTGTCGTACAGCACCTTCAGGCCGATGTCGGTCTCGGGCGTCACGAACAGCGGCGTGGCATGAAAGTAGCGCTGGGCCATGGCCAGGAGCGGAGCGTCGAGGGTGGGCACCACGCTCGCGATGATGATGCCGTCCACGCGCGCCAGGTCGAGCGAGGCCAGGGCGAACAGGTTGCGCATCAGCACGCCCCATTCGTCGGCGGTCTGCTCATGGATGGTGCGCAGGCGCCAGCGGCCGATCAACTTGCCCTGCTCAAACGCTCCGATGGTGATGTTGCTGTTGCCCGCATCCAGGGCTAGGAGCATGGTCGCACTCCTCCCGCGACGATCACGCTCTCGCGGCCGTCGTCGGCGCGCAGGACCAGGAACCCGGAAGAGGTGAGCCCGGCAGTGGTGCCCAGCAATTCTCCGCCATCCTGCTCCACCGACACGCGGCGCCCCGAGACATAGCTGGACGCGCGCGCGAAGGCATCGATCGCCGCCGCTCGGCCCTCGGAGGCGAGCAGCTCGCAATACGCATCCACGCTTCCTAGCAGCTCGATTAGCAGGCGCTCGCGCGATTGTACGCGGCCGCTCGCCAGACGCAGGCTAGTGGCGATGCCGGTCAGTTCCACCGGAAACGAAGAATGGTTCACGTTGATCCCGATGCCTGCAATGATAGCTGAGGATTCCAGGACGGTGAGAATGCCCGCGCACTTTTTGGATCCGATCAGAACGTCGTTGGGCCAACGCAGGTCGCAGGCAATGTCGGTGGCCTTTTGAATTGCGTCACGCACCGCGAGGCCCAGTGCGAGGGTCAAGACGGGCAAAGCATCCGGCGCAAAATCCCGCCGCAGAATGATGGAAGCGTACAGTCCTGCGTTCGGCTCGGAGTGCCACGAACGGCCGTGGCGGCCCTGCCCAGCTGTTTGCTCGTCCGCTCCGACTACCGTGCCGGCCGGTGCACCCGCGGCTGCCAAGCGGCTGGCTTCGGTCATCGTGGAATCCACGTGCGCGTGCCAATCGATCCTGCGATCGGGCAGTGCAGCCCGCAGGAGATCACAGTCCATTGAGAGTGTCGTGGTTTTTCTGAATCTGCGCGAGATAATCGGCGCGCTTGGCTCGCAGATCTTCGACAATGTGCGGCGGCGCATTGCTTACGAACTTTTCACTAGCGAGCTGCCGGTCGATATTGTCCACGTTTTTCTGTAATTTTTCGTTTTCTTTGGTCAACCGTTGCCGCAACGCTTCGCGATCCACTTCCGGAAGCTGCAGCGCGAGGTCGAAATGTTGCGTAGAGCGAACCGCACCGGTCAGCACCGGCGCCGCGCCCGCGCGCACCTCCAGCTTCACTTTGCCCAGCCGCTCCAGCACCGGCAGTTCCACGTTCGACGCCCCGTTGCGGCAGTACAGCACGCCGGCCAGCTCCAGCTTGTCGTCCACACCGTTATCGGCCTTGAGCTTTCGCGCAGCGGTGACCATGTCCTGCAGCAGATCCATCTCGCGCTCGGCCTCATCGTCGGTGGCGCCCGCCTGCGGATAGCGGGCCAGCGCGATCGACGTTTGCTGCCCGAAGCGATGCCACAATTCCTCGGTAATGAACGGCAGGATGGGATGCTGCAAACGCAGATACGCGCTGAATACCGCGAGCAAATTGCGCCAGTCGTTCGTCAGGCCGGACCCCGCCGACAAGCGCAGCTTCTTGATTTCGAGATACCAGTCGCAGAAATCGTGCCAGAAGAATTGCCACAATTCTTCGGCCACTTCGTGATAACGGTGCAGCTCGAGATCGCGGTTCACGTTCTCGGCCGTTCGACTCAGGCGGCTGAAGACCCAGCGGTCTTCTAAGCTTTCGAGACTTCCCTGCTCCGCCCCGCCTTCGTATAAACCGGGTTCGATTCCGGCGCTTTCCATGTTCATCAGCAGCAGCCGCGCGGCGTTCCAGAGCTTGTTGCAGAACTGGCGTGCCGATTGCAGCTTGTCTTCGTTATAGGTAATGTCGGTGCCAGGGGCCGCGGCCATCAACAACCACAGGCGGCAAGCGTCGGTGCCATAGCGGTCGTTAATGTCGAGCGGGTCCACCACGTTGCCCTTGGTCTTCGACATCTTCTGGCGGTAGGGATCGCGGACCAGGCCGTGCATGTGCACCTGGCGGAACGGAACGTCGCCGGTCAGTTCGATGCCCAGCATCATCATGCGCGCCACCCAGAAAAACAGGATGTCGAACCCGGTGATCATCAGCGTGGTCGGATAATACGCGCGCAGGTCGTCGGTCTCCTCAGGCCAGCCGAGCGTCGAAAACGGCCACAGGCCCGAGCTAAACCAGGTATCCAGCACATCGGGGTCTTGCGTGAGCTCGGCGGATTGGCAATTGGGACAGGCCTTCGGCGTTTCGCGTGCCACGGTGATTTTCCGGCAATTCGCACAATGCCACGCCGGAATGCGATGGCCCCACCAGAGCTGGCGCGAAATACACCAGTCGCGAATGTTTTCCATCCAATGGAAGAAAGTCTTGTTCCAATTGTCGGGAACGAACTGGATGCGCCCCGCGTTCACGGCCTCCATGGCCTTGGCGGCCAAGGGCTGGGTTTTGACGAACCATTGCGTGGAGATGAGAGGCTCCACGATGGTTCCGCAACGGTCGCATTTGCTGAGCGCGAGTGCGTAGGGCTCGATCTTTTCGAGCAGCCCGAGTTTCTCGAGATCCGCCACGATGCGTTTGCGCGCTTCGAAGCGATCGAGCCCGGCGTAAGCGCCGGCCTTCGCGGTCATGCGCCCGTCTTCGCCGATGACCTTGATTTGCGCAAGATCGTGGCGCTTGCCCGCTTCGAGATCGTTCGGATCGTGCGCCGGCGTCACTTTGACGACCCCGGTGCCGAATTGCGGATCGGCGATTTCATCGAAGATCACCGGGATGGACCTGTCCATCAGCGGCAGCATTACGGTTTTGCCGGCAAGATCCTGATAGCGCGCATCAGCCGGATTCACGGCCACTGCGGTATCGCCCAGCATGGTCTCGGGACGCGTGGTCGCGACGATCAGGTGGCGTGAGCTGCCGTTCACCGGATAGCGAATGTGCCACAAGCTGCCTTGCGTGTCCTCGTGCTTCACTTCCAGGTCCGACAGCGCGGTGGAGCAGCGCGGGCACCAGTTCACCATGTAGGTGCCACGATAAATGAGATCACGCTCGTACAAGCGCACGAAGGCTTCCAGCACCGCGCGCGACAGATCCGAATTCAGCGTAAAGCGCTCGCGGCTCCAATCGCAGCTATCGCCGATGCGTTTCATCTGCGACGTGATGCGATTTCCGTATTTTTCCTTCCACTCCCAGACCCGGCGCACGAACTCTTCGCGGCCGATCTCACGGCGCCAGATGCCTTCGGCGGCGAGGGCGCGCTCCACCAGCATCTGCGTGGCGATTCCGGCGTGGTCGGTGCCGGGCAGGAACAGCGTGTTGTCGCCGCGCATGCGATGCCAGCGCGTGGCGGTGTCGATCACGGTGTGATCGAGCATATGGCCGATGTGCAGCGAACCGGTGACGTTGGGCGGCGGCACGGCGAGCGAAAAGCGCGGGCCCGGCGCGTGCGGATCGGCGTGAAAAATTCCGGTCTCCACCCACCATTCGGCCCAACGGGGCTCAAAGCGCTGCGGGTCGTACGTTTTTT
>JASHQT010000247.1 GCA_030039005.1 Bryobacteraceae bacterium | reverse complement strand
GTGTCGGCCTCCCAGACCACTTTATCGGTGCCGGCGCCGGTGTGGCAGTCCGCGCAATCAAACCCGAGAGCAGCGGCCATCACGCCCATGCTGCCCATGAAGTCGTCCACCGTAAGCCCCTTGAGTGGCGTGGTGGTAACATTCTTGAACACTTGTCCTGCCAGGGGACCCTTAGCCGGCGCGGCAGTCTGACCGGCCAACGGGATGCCGCTCAGGGTAATGACGCAAATTCCAGCGACCGAAATTCCGCCGACCAACGATGTCAGCCGGCTAGAGCAAACCTTCATATTTAACTTCCTCCCTCAATGTGCACGAAGGACCTATCGTACTTAAAGACGGAGGTGAGGCGCAAGCTTGTTACAGGCTGATTGACGCCGTGTGGTGCCAGACTGCGCGCGATTGGCGATTAGCTGTTGGCGTCTGGGAGGGTTTTCGGCCGCCGGGAGGCATGCCTTCATTGACTAGGATTCTGCGCCGATATTATGGCATAATCCTCACGCACGACACATGTTTGATTTTCTCAACCACTGGCCCGTGGTCTGGAAGAACTTTGGCCAGATCGGCATCGCCTACATCCTGACAGTTCTGATCGGTCTGGAACAGGAGCAAGAGGAGCACACACTCGGCTTGAGGACATTTCCACTCGTCGCGATCGCCTCCTGCGGCTGCCTGCTGATCTTCGGTCCGGGCGCGCACAGCGACGACCAGTCGCGTGTCCTGCAGGGCCTGATCACTGGCATTGGCTTCGTGGGCGGAGGGGCGATCCTGCGGGCGCGCGCGTCGGTGAAGGGCACCGCGACCGCGGCCAGTATCTGGAACGCCGCGGTGATCGGCGCATCGGTGGCGCTGGAACACTACGAAATCGCCATATTGCTCACCGTGCTCAATCTATTTACCCTGCGCGTGTTCCTTCCGCTGAAGCGATGGATTGACCGGCGGCGGCCCCGCCACAAAATCCCCGCCGCGTAGCGTCTCCGACGCGGAGCGGCTCTAATGAGGGCTTAGCGCGTCCAATAAGAAACAATCAGGCCTTCGCCCGCCACCGCGGCGTCGAGCGAGTAATCGGCCAGGTTCAACTCATCAGCGCCGTCGGACGTGTAGAGATCGTAGGAGTCGTCGACGCCGCCCGCGGAATTGGGCCAGAGTTCCTTAATCACACCAGCCAGCGTGGAGTGATTCACCGTCGATGTCCCGAAATACATCTTGCCGGTGAGCCCGGCGATTACCGATACGCGAATGCGGTTGCAGGGTGTTTCTACCGTCGCCAGCGGAACCGCTGTGCCGGGCGTGGGCACGTTCACGCGCCCTAAGGACTGAGGAGCCATATCTCAAAACCTTCCTTCGCCCACAGACTGTAGCGCGAGGCTTGCGGGCGCCCGCACACGCGGTTCTTCGCCGGGCGGCGTGAAACGTTCCAGATTCATGCGCTTGCCGCGCGGCGGAGTTTTCTTGGCGGGTTGTGACTGCGCCATACTGTAGGATTCGAAACGTGCAAAATCAATCGGCGGCGGTTCACCTCAACTTGTTCGGTCCGCCGCACCTGTTGATTGTGATCTCGGTTCCGCTGCTGGCGTGGGGATTGGGCCGATGGTCCCGGCGCAACAAGAGCGCGGCACGCTCGATTCGATTCACGCTCGCGGCCTTGCTGGCCCTCACGGACCTGGTTTGGTACACCTACGTGCTACGTTCCGAAGGCCTGCGCATCTTTCCGGACAGCCTGCCGCTGGAGCTGTGCGACGTGACGCAATGGGTGACCGTGTTCGCGGCCTGCACCCTGAACCCGATCGCGTTCGAAATCGCGTACTACGCGGGCATCGCGGGCAGCGGCATGGCGGTGCTGACGCCCGACCTGTGGCTGCCGCTGGCGTCCTACGGTTCGATTTCGTTTTTTCTCTCGCACGGGATCACGGTGATTGCGGTCTTGGTGCTGCTGTGGGCCGGTCATATGAAACCGCGGCCGGGCTCGTGGTGGAAGATGCTGATCATCCTGAATGCCTATGCCGCCGTGATCGGTACGTTCGATGCGATTTTCAAAACCAATTACATGTATTTGCGCGAAAAACCGGCCGGGGTTTCGCTGCTAAGCTATTTGGGGCCTTGGCCGTCTTATATAATCGGCGGCGAAGTGGCCGCCGTGATCCTGCTCTGGCTGCTGTGGTTGCCATTTCGCAAGCGGGCTCCTCAAACGAAATCGTGAAATAATCAGCGAATGATTCGACCGGTGGCGTTCCTCTTGGTTGCCAGTGCGGCTCTGGCGCAAACGCAGACTCCGAACATGGAGGAGATCTCCCAAGCCCTGGGCGTGCGCTGCAATTATTGCCACACCGCGCCGTTCGGCGCGACCGGTCAGCCTGAGCCGAAAAAAGACATCGCGCGCGCCATGATCGCCATGACGCGCGACCTGAACGCGAAGATTCAGGAAGCCACCGGCAAGCCGCCCAACGAAGCGACGCGCGTCGAGTGCGTCACCTGCCATCGGGGCGTCGCGATTCCCGAGCCGCTCTCGGCCATCCTTCTGCGAACCGTCGGGGAGAAGGGCGGTGCCGCGGCGGCCGATCAATATCGCGAGCTGCGCAAACAGTATTTTGGGCGCGACGCGTACGATTTCAGCGAGGACGCACTGCTTGCGACCATCCAGCGCGTGGTGCAAGGCCGGCCCGACGACGCGATCGCGCTGCTGCGCATGAACCTGGAATTCCATCCGGATTCGGCCAAAACCTACGCGCTGCTCGGTTTCGCCTACACGCGCAAGGTGGATGACGATGCGGCCATCGTGAATCTGAAGAAGTCGCTGGAGCTCGATCCGACGGACGCGATGGTGCGCGGGCGGCTGGAACAATTGGAAGAATACCGGCGGCGGAGGCAGCAGCAGTAGGCTGTCCAGCTAAGATGTCTTTGTACTAAGATGTCTTAGGATGCCAAAGCAAGACTCTCTGCAAGGCGCGCTGGATCTGATGGTCCTGAACATTCTGTTGCGCACGCCGCGGCTGCACGGCTACGCCATCATGACCGCGATCGAAGAAGCATCCGGAAGCGTGCTGCGCGTTGAGGAAGGTTCTCTGTATCCCGCGTTGCGGCGCATGGAGGAGGCGGGCTGGCTGCGCGGAGAATGGATCACACGGGACGCCGGGCGTCGCGCTCGTGTGTACCAGCTCACTGCCGCGGGCCGCAAGCAGCTTGCCGCCGAGAAAACCCGCTGGCAGGCGGGTACAGCCGCCGTGAATCGCGTGCTGAGGATGGCTTGAATCATGTCTGTGTGGTCGCGCATAGCCAATGTGTTCCGCTCGAATCGAGTGGACCGCGACATCGACGAAGAACTGCAATCGCACATTGCCGAGGCGCTGGCCGCGGGGCGCGACCCGGTGGAGGTATCGAGAGCCTTCGGCTCCCGGCTGCGGGCTCGCGAAGCCGCGCGCGATGCATTGGTCGCAACGTGGCTCGAATCCCTAATTGCCGATGCCGCATTCGGCTGGCGCCAAATCCTGAAGCACAAGATCGCGTCAGCGGCCGCGGTTATTTCTCTCGCACTCGGAGTCGGCGCGTGCCTGGCTGCGTTCCGGCTGATCGATGGCTTGTTTCTGCGCCCGTTGCCGATCGCCCATCCGGAGCGGCTCTACGCGCTCGCCAGCGACCAGTATTTCGACGGCAAGGTGGGGAGATACGAGCAGTTCGACTATCCCGTCGTTCCACGCATGCGCTCGGCCGTTGCGAGTCAAGCGAGCATCTTAGCCATTGGATTCACCGTCCGCATCGATCTGACCTTTTCATCGGATCCCGAGACGGAGCAAGCATGGCGTCAATATGTATCCGGCGCGATGTTCACCGACTTCGGCTTGAAGCCCGCGCTGGGACGCCTTTTCGATGCCTCCGACGATGCCATTCCGGAAACGCATCCTTACGCGGTGATTTCCTACGACTACTGGACGCGCCGATTCGCGCGGGATCCAAGCGTGATCGGCAAGCATTTTCGAACGGGGATCCACGAGCTTGAAATTATCGGCGTGGCGCCGCAGGGCTTTACCGGAACTGAGCCAGGCACGTTCACAGATATCTTCGTTCCTAACATGATGAACGTCCCGATCGTCAATCGGGTGTCCAATTCGTACCGCATCTGGGCAGTCCTGAAGCCTTCCGCCAACGTTGCCGTCGTCGCCGAACGTTTAAGAGCGGTGTTGCACTCCTACCGCGAAGAGGTTGTGAAGACGTGGCCCGCGATCCGCCAGCGGCAGGAAAGAGATTCGTTCGTCGATTCGTTCGTTGCGCTCGAACCGGCTTCGGGCGGCAGATCGCGCATCCAGCATAGCTACGAGCGCTCCCTGATGATCATTGCCGTTCTTGTCGGCCTGGTCCTGTTGATCGCCTGCGTCAACGTGGCGAACCTCATGACGGCGCAAGCTGTGGCGCGTGCCCGCGAGATGGCGCTGCGCGTCTCGATCGGCGCCGGGCGCGGACGCCTGGTGCAGCTCGTCCTCATCGAAAGTGCGTTGATCGGCGTAGCTGCCGCGGCGCTCGGGTTGCCGTTCTCTTACTGGGCTTCAAGCCTCATCATCGAGCGAATCAGCACGCCCGACTTGCCCGTCCGTCTTGCGCTCCTCGCCGACTGGCGCGTCATTGTGTTCTTCGCCGCGCTAACCTTGGGCGTCACGCTCCTGTTTGGACTCGCACCCGCCGTCCGCGCGTCGTCTACGCGGCCTTCCTTCGCCCTAAAAGGCGACGATAATCCGCGCGCGCATCGCCGGCTGAGGAGCGGTCTGATCATCGCCCAGGCCGCGTTCTGTGCATTTGTCCTCTTTACCGCCGGTCTGTTCATCGCCACGTTTCAGCGGATGGCCAATCAGCCCACCGGCTTTTCACCCGCGGGTCTGGTAACGCTCGAATCCGAAAGTAGCGCACCTCTGCCGGCCGACGTTTGGTATCGAGTGGCGCTGCGATTGGGCTCAGTTCCGGGAGCTGAGTCCGCGGCGATGGCGGAGTATGCATTGATGAGCTTTAACGCGCAAGTTGGGTACGTCTGGGCCAACGGTCACGTGCCCGATGGAACCTGGGCCAACAGCACCTGGTTTCTCGCGGTCTCGCCAGGGTGGTTCGAAACAATGAAACTTCCAGTCATCGAGGGGCGCGACTTCCGCTGGGACCACACATTTCCGGACGTTGCGGTGGTCAACGAAACATTCGCGCACCGGTACTTCGGTAATCAGAACCCCGTCGGCCGCAGTTTCGAGGCGGATACTTCCGCGGATATGGCAGGGGCTGTGAAATTGCCGCCGGGCAAAACCCGATTCGAGATCGTCGGCGTCGCGCGCGATGCGCGTTACGAGGATATGCGCATGCCCATCCGCGCGACCGCGTATGTTCCGTATCGCGGCACGCGGAGCGTGTTCGACGCCTGGGGACGGCTCCAGAACCGAGCCACGTTCCTGGTGCGCACGAAAATGCCTGACCCCATGTCGCTTGCCGCGACGCTGCGGGATGCGATCCGGACGGAAGCGCCACAAATCCGTATCGCAAGCGTTGTGACGCAAGAAGAGCTCGTTAAACTGCAAATGGTCCGCGAGCGCATCCTCGCCGCCCTGGCGCTCTTCTTCGCGGCCGTGGCGCTGATGCTTGCCGCTGTCGGCATCTATGGCGTGCTGAACTATGCGGTGGTTGAACGCCGGCGAGAACTGGGCATCCGGATCGCACTCGGGGCCACTTCGCCGAACATCGCCCAGCAAGTCACCGCTACCGCGGTAGCGACAATAGCAGTAGGTTCCGTGCTGGGCGTCGGGTTGGGCCTCGCTTCAGAGCCCTACGTTAGCGCACTTTTATATCAGGTTAAGGCCAACGACCCGGCCATGCTGGCCACACCGCTCGTCACGCTGCTCTCGGCTGCGGTGCTTGCCGCTGTTCCTCCTGTGATTCGCGCCGTTAGGATTGATCCGGCCGCGCTGCTGCGGTGCGACTAGCGAACGGATTGCGGCGCCCCGCGAACTGAAAAGTACACGGGCAGTGTATATAATTAAAACCATTTCCCGCGTTGGGGAAAGGAGATCCCATGCCGGCTCGCTTTGGTTTCTGCGCGGTTGTTCTCGCCCTGATTGGTTGCGCGACCCTCACCGCCGCTTCTTGCGAGAGTTTTCGCTCGGCCACGCTTCCGAACACCACCATCACGCTTGCTCAAGTGGTTCCGGCCGGTGAATTCACGCCGCCGCCCGGGTCGGAGCGCGATTTGGGCGCGCCGGTGGACTGGAAAAAGCTGCCTGCCTTCTGCCGCGTGGCCGCAACAATCCAGCCCGTTCCCGATTCAAACATCAAGATTGAAGTCTGGTTGCCGATGCCGGGAAGCGCGCCCGCCAGCTCTCCAACGTGGAACGGCGAACTCGAAGCCGACGGGAACGGCGGCTGGACCGGCACCATCAACTACAAATATCTGGGCGCGGCGCTTGGCCGGGGCTACGTTGCGGCCATGACCGACACCGGCCACGCAGGAGGCAGCGCCAGCTTTGCCCTTGGGCACCCCGAAAAAGTGATCGACTTCGGTTATCGCGCCGTGCATGAAATGACCGTCAAATCCAAGGCAATCGTTGCGGCCTTCTACGGCCAGGCGCAACAGCGCGCCATCTGGAACGGATGTTCGGCGGGCGGCCGCGAGGGCTTGCAAGAAGCGCAAATGTACCCGCAAGATTATGACGGCATCGTGGCAGGCGACCCCATCGCAGACACGGTGGGACGTTCGCTCGGCGGCGTGTGGATGGCGCAGGCGGTCCATCGCGACCCGGCCGGCGCGCTGACGCCCGAAACATACGAGATTCTCCACGAAGCGGTGCTCGAGACTTGCGACGCCCTCGATGGCGTGAAGGATGGCGTCATCGAAAATCCCGCGCTGTGCCATTTCGATCCCGCTACTGTCGAGTGCAAGAACGGCAACACGAGCGGCTGCCTCACCGCGCCGCAAGTGGAAGCGGCGAAGAAGATCTATTCGGGCGTGATCGATTCCGAAACCAAGGAGACCGTTTTTCCGGGCCTGGCGCCCGGAAGCGAACTGGGATGGGGGACGCAGGCCGGTCCGCGGCCCTTTGGCGCGGCGACGGATTACTTCAAGTACATCGTCTTCCAGAACCCGGACTGGGATTACATGACGCTCAATTTCCCAAACGACATCGCGCGGGCCGAAAAAGCTGGCGTTGCCATCAACAGCACGAATCCCGATCTCACCGCGTTCTTTGAGCGCGGCGGAAAGATTCTCCAGTATCACGGCTGGTCCGATCAGCAAATGTCGGCCGAGACCAGCCCGAAATATTACGAGAGCGTGCTGAATAAGGTCGATCCGGGCCTGGTGCAGCGATCGTACCGGTTGTTCATGGTCCCCGGCATGCGCCATTGCGGAGGCGGTGAAGGAGCCGATACGTTCGACAAGATTGAGGTTCTGGAGCAATGGCTCAAAACCGGAAAAGCGCCGGACAGCATCATCGCCTCGCGCGAGGAGGCGGGCAAGGCGGTGCGAACGCATCCGCTCTGCCCCTATCCGCAGACCGCGGTGTACAAAGGAACCGGAAGCGCGGACGATGCCGCGAACTTCACCTGCCAAGCCCCTGCGATCTCCGCCTCGGCTGCACGATCGCGCTGACTTCGCGCTGGATCGCGAGGAACTCGCTGCTCGAAACCTGGGAGTCCGCCACCGGAAAACGCCGGATGATCGGTTGCATGGCGGCCAAGCGCTCGTCGCGGGCGGGAAGCGCGGCCGATGCCGTTGACGATGGCGACTGCACGCGCGCGACGTAGCGGGCTAACGCACTCGGGTCGAGGCCGGCGTCCGCGACGAGGGAAATCGCTAAGGCGTCGGCTTCCAGTTCGTCATGACGCACAGACGCGCGCAAGTTGACGGGAACCACCGCCGCATCGGAGCAGCCAGACTGCGTTCCGTGATGTTGGGCGACATGCTCCATCGCATGCGCGAGCATGGCGGCAAACTCCGCTTCGTCGTCCGCGGCGCCGAACAAGGCCGCCGGGACCAGGATGAATCCGCCGGGGAGGGCGACGGGCTCGTGCGTCGCGGGACAAGGATCGTCCGCAATGACAGCGAAGGTGAAATCGCGCTTGGCTACGGGCAATTGCGCCGAAATCTCGCGGCCGAGGCGCGTGAGATAGCGGTCGACAGCGGGATTGCGAATCGGGTGGGAACGGCGGCGAGTTTCCAAGGCATGCGGGGTCTGGGCAGCGAGCGAACCAGCCGCAAGTAGGGCGAGCGCGCCGGCGTAGGCGTACATCTTGCTGCGCTGCACTGGTATCATCGTCATTTCAACTCCGTGATTTCGACTCCCATACCACATGATCATCGATTCCCATCAGCATTTCGTCCGCCTTGCCCGCCACCCGGAAGTGGAGGGCTTTCGCGAAGCGCAGCTCGCCGGAAAAAATCCCGATGCGCTGCCGAACATCTCTGACGCCGACGTGAAAAAGAGCTTGGAACAGGTGGTCGGCCTCATGGATTCGCGCGCGATCGACGTGGCGTTCGCTTCGCCGCGCGCCAAAGCTATGGCGACGCACGATGGAACGGTGGAGCAGAACGCCATCTGGGCCGACCTCAACAACAGCCTCATCCTGCGCGCGTGCCGCTTGCATCCAGGCCGCTTCGTTCCTGTTGGAATGCTTGGCCAGCATCCCACGTGCCCGTCCGAGCAGATCGCCAAACAAATCGAGCGCTTCGCGAGCGAAGGTTTCGCCGCCTTCAATTTCGATCCTGACGGCACCGGCGGCCGATGGCAGAACCCGCCATTCACCGGCAAGCACAATTATCCGGTGTTCGAAGCGGCGCAGGCCATGGACGTACCGCTCGTCCTGCACGGCAGTGAGTCTATCAACAAAAATTTTCCGCACACGGCCGTTCAATATCTGGTGGCCGACATCACCGGTTTCGTGCAGCTCATGATGGCCAAAGAGTTGTTCAAGGATTTCCCGCGCCTGCGCTTTCTTGTTCCCCACGGCGGCGGCGCGCTGCCTTGCCAGATCGGGCGCTGGCGCGCCATCGCCAAGCACAACAAGTGGTCGAGTCCCGATGAAATCCTGGCGAGCGGCAATGTCTTTGTCGATACCTGCGTCTACAACCACTTGAACATGCAGATGCTGTTCGACGCGGTGCCGCTCGATAATATCCTGTTTGGTTCCGAATGCGACGGCGCGTTCCCCGGCATCGTCAACGAAGAAACCAACGATCATTACGACAACACTCGCCGCTACGTGGACGCTTCGAAACTCAGTGCCGCCGACAAAGACCGCGTTTACGCAACGAACGCGCAACGCGTCTATCCGCGCGCGAGCCGCTGGCTGAAGCCGTAGATTCCGGTTTGCTAGGCCCGATTTGCTACGAATGCCCCTTGCCTTGATCGGCTTCGGCGAACGTGCTCCACACCACGTCCGTCTTTACGGAAGCGTGGCCGGCTTTCGCCGCTCGCGCGATCTCCGGCTGCGGTGGCGTGCGCACGATTTCCGGTTGCAGTGGCGCATCGGGCGGAACCGCCAGCGCTCTCAAGACCGTGTCGAGCAGGGCAGGACGGAACAGATAAAAGCGGCGGCGGCAGCGATAACAACGCTGTGGCCAAATGCCGAACTTATGCAGGAAGTTGTCTTTAAATGTCCATTTAGTCGATGGACGATACGATGTCGATCCACAGCCGGAACATTCGAAGATGACTCGGATCTTCATTTCGCTAGAACCCATCCTGCCAATTACTTTCGCCGACAATAATCAGCCTTTACGTGAGGCCCTAAGCCCTTCGTGATAACGCAGTTGACTATTGTACAGTACCGATACTACCGTGACAATAGTTACAGTACTGCTCTAGTACTAACCGTCGCCTTTGCGGTACGCTCTAATGGAAACAGGTGATCCCTCAGGAATGACAGTGTCTACTCTCGCTAATTTTGATCCCCTGATTTGCGAATGGTTCGTTACGCGCTTCGGCGCCCCCACTGAACCGCAGATCCTGGGCTGGCCGGAAATTTTCGCCGGGGCTGATGTACTCGTCTCCGCCCCCACTGGATCGGGCAAAACGTTAGCTGCCTTTCTCATTTGCTTGGACCGGCTGGTTCGCGCCGCGCGCTCGGGCGAGCTTCCCAACGCGACGGAAGTGGTTTATGTCTCTCCGCTCAAGGCTTTAAGCAACGATGTTCACAAAAACCTGGAAGTCCCGCTGGCGGAGATTTCCGAGCTCGCCGCTCGCCGCGGCATCCCGTTCTTGCCCATCCGTACTGCGGTTCGCACCGGCGACACGCCGGCTTCCGAGCGCCAGCACATGGGCAAGGAGCGGCCGCACATTCTGGTCACCACCCCGGAATCGCTGTACATTCTGCTGACGGCTGAAAAATCGCGCGCGATGCTCGCTACCACGCGCACCGTGATTGTCGATGAGATTCACGCCATCGCCGACGACAAGCGCGGGTCGCACTTGGCGCTCTCGCTGGCCCGGCTGGATGCATTGGCCGAGGTGAAGCCCCAACGTATCGGTTTGTCAGCGACTGTAAAGCCCATCGAGCAGGTCGCCGAATTTCTGTCCCCGAACTCGCGCATTGTGAACGTGGGCCATCGGCGTGAAATGGAACTGGCCGTCGAAGTCCCACGCGATGAACTCGGACCCGTCGCCAGCAACGAAATGTGGGCCGAGATCTACGATCGCCTGGCCGAGCTCATCCTGACCCACCGCACCACGTTGGTATTCGTCAACACCCGCCGCTTGTCCGAGCGCGTTTCGCACGCGCTTGCCGAGCGCCTGGGCCAGAACGTCGTCCTCCCGCATCATGGCAGTCTTTCGCGCGCGCTGCGTTTGAATGCCGAAGCGCGCCTGAAGAGCGGCGAACTGCGCGCTGTCGTGGCGACGGCTTCACTTGAATTGGGTATCGATATCGGCACGGTGGATCTGGTCTGCCAGCTTGGATCGCCGCGCTCCATCGCAATCGCCTTGCAGCGCGTGGGCCGATCCGGGCATTGGGTGGGTGCGAAACCCAAGGG
Organism: Bryobacteraceae bacterium; assembly: GCA_030039005.1. The sequence continues at coordinate 195 of JASHQT010000247.1, read as the reverse complement.
CCGCTTGTTCGCCACCACGCGCGACGAGCTGATCGAGTGCGCCGCGCTGGTGCGCTCCATTCGCTCCGGCGAACTCGACCACCTCGAAATTCCCCGCGCGCCGCTCGATATCCTGGCGCAGCAGATCGTTGCCGAGGCAGCCGCGCGCGATTGGCAGGAAGACGAGTTGTACAACCTCGTCCGCGGCACGTATCC
>JASHQT010000246.1 GCA_030039005.1 Bryobacteraceae bacterium | reverse complement strand
CCCGGGTGGTACAGGCGAATCAGGCCGTGCATCAGCACGGTCATCTGCGCGGAGCCGAGCGTCCAGCCTTTTTGCAGCATGACGTTGTAGACGTCCTGCATGCGGATGCCGGTGTATTTGCGGAAAATATCCAGGGGATCGAGGATTTCCTGGAGATTGACCAGCCGGATTTCCCAGGGCCTGGCCTGCTGCTCGATCACCGCCTTGAGTGCGTTGGCGGCGGAACGGTGTCCTCCGCCGGCGTCGAAGAAAACGAAATCGAGGCGCTTCACGCGCGGTTTCCCCGCGAATCTAGGAGATCCAACCTAGTACTAATCAATAGAACAGTTTGTCACAGTTACGTTTCCAGTCAAGTTAGTACCGCGGTATTTTCGAAATGATCCTCGCTAAATTAAGACGAAATCATTTCTTCAACAAAATGTAATCCGGGCGCGGGTATATTCTGAAGTAGGATGGTGCGAAGTCTCATAGCCAAGGGCGACTACAGCGTGATGCGCCGCGCCAACAACTGGGAAGCGCCACGTTGGGTGCGGCTGTACGTCATCAGCGCCACGCGCGGCGGGGACGGCTGGCTGTGGTACGCGATGGGCTTGGCGATTCTGGTGCTGGGCGGCAAAACGCGCTTTGAAGCCGTGGGCGCCGCGGGCATCGCATCCACGCTCAGTATCCTGCTGTTCCAGTGGCTGAAGCGGCTGACGGGCCGCAGGCGGCCGTGCCAAATCGAGCCGCATTGCTGGGCCACGCTGCTTCCGCCGGATCAATTCTCGTTCCCCTCCGGCCATACCATGACGGCGTTTGCCGTGGCCATCCCGCTTCTGCTGTTCTACCCGACGCTCACCATCGGCCTGCTGTTCTGCGCGGTCAGCATTGCGATCTCGCGCGTTCTGCTGGGGATGCATTTCCTGAGCGACGTGGTGGCGGGCGCGGCGATCGGTACCCTGCTCGGGTACCTCGGCTTCCTCGCCTTCCAGTAATAAGCCCCCGCTGAGCGGCTTCCCAAACGGGAAAGCTTGCACTCGCGTGCTACACTTCCAGTGGCTCGGATTCGGTTGGAAGCGAGCCCCCGCCCCCGTCGCGATTAGGCGGCCATGCCATCGCCCTCCCGTTTGAGGAGGACATCATGAGTACCCTACCGCATCACGTTGCCCTGGTGTCGGATACGAGCACTGTGAGCTTTGCGGACATCTCGACCGTAGCCGCGGCCCTGCAAAAGCAGGCGGCGCGGGATTTCAGCCCGCTGTGGCAGGTGAACGCGACGGTGAGCGCGTTCGATGCCTTGGAATCGGTTCCAGTGGATTATTGGCCGGTGATCGTGCGCGACGATATCGACCAGCCGGGCGCCGCCGGTTATCACACTGATGAGAACGGACAACCCTTCGCGCTGGTACAGGCCGACGATCAGTGGCAGCTCACCGTGAGTCACGAGACTCTGGAGATGCTGGCGGACCCGTTCGGTAACCGCACCATCGCGGGCGCGCCGCCGCCCCAGGCGCCTCCGCCGCTTTCCGGGCTCAAGCGCGTGCTGTACCTGGTGGAGGTGTGCGATCCATGCGAGGACGCCCACTTCGCCTATAGCGTGAACGGACAGCAGCTCTCGGATTTCCTCACGCCGCATTACTACGATCCCAAGGGCGCCACCGGGACGCTGTATAGCTTTCGCGGCAACATCAAGGGGCCGCATACGGTGCTCGATAACGGGTACGTGAGCTTTGGGAATCCGATGACGAATGAGTGGTACCAGATCGTGGTGGCGAACGGCCAGACTCAGGTGCAGGATTTGGGGAAGTTGAACCGAAACGGCAGGAGCCTGCGGGAAACCGTCGACGATCTGGTGCGCCAGGTGCGGAAGAACGAGCATTACCGGACCAAACCGCCCGCAGGCGCGGAGGCGCGCCGGAGTGCCGAGTTCGCGGAATCAGGCGTTAGGGAATCCAGTCATGCGCGGGCCAAATACTTGCGGGAGTTCATCGGAAAACTGTGACGGACGATCAGGATCGGGCTGCGCAGGAGGAACGCAGCAGGCACCTGCGGGAGCAGATCGAACGGCTCAAGGCGCGGCGGCCCATCCATCGTCCGGATCTCGGGGCGGATCGCGCCAGGTCGTTGCGGGAGCAGGTGGAGGAGCGCGCGAACCGTCTCCGGCGGTCCGGGGCGCCGGGGAAACCTTAGCTTGACGCCGGGGAAATTCGGTCCCTACAATTAAGTAGTGTCCCTGAAGGAGGCCGCATGTTCCGAAGCATTGGCTTGCCTGAACTGCTGGTCATTTTGGTAGTCGCTGTTTTCCTCTTTGGCGGAAAGAAGATTCCCGAGGTGGCTAAAGGTCTAGGTGAAGGCATCAAGAACTTCAAGAGTGCCTTGAAGAACGACGAAGACGAAAAGAAGAACGACGACAAGAAGTAGGCGTAAGGCTTCCTGGACTCGCTCGCACTTTGAGCGGACCTAGATCGACTTCCCAAAATCAGACCCCCGCGTTGCTGGCGCGGGGGTCTGATTTTTGTAGGCTTTGCGGACGGTCACTTCTTCTTCGGCGGAACGATCGCGTCTTTGACGGCTTTGGCGACGCGGAACTTCACTACTTTTTTGGCGGGGATCTTGATGGCCTCGCCGGTGGCTGGATTGCGGCCCATGCGGGCCTTGCGGTCCACGCGCACCAGGCGTCCGATGCCGGGAATCACGAACATGCCGTTCTTCTTGGTCTCGCGAACGGCCATTTCTGAAAAGCTGCTGACGAACTGCTTGGCAACCTTGGTGCTTGTGCCGGTGGTGCCGGCCAGTTCCTTGATTACTTGCGTCTGCGTCATTTTAGCTGCTGCCATGTACTTCTCCTTGTCTCGAGTGGGATCTGATTGAGCTGATCTGGATGCTTCCAATTGCGGCCGCGGCGTCTAAAACATAACCGTGCTGAATTGTTTCCTTCCAAATCATACGGGATGACAATCCGGTTGTAAAGGGAAGAATGCCTGGAAAGCGCATTTTTCCTCAGTTTTTTGAGGGTACCACGGCCGGGAAGCCGATGGAATGGGCTTTTGGAGCTAGCGGGGGCGTCCAACGGCCGGATTTACGCGGTGCGGGCGGTCGCGGCCACTCCGGCGCGCTCGCTTTGGGCCCGCTCGCTTTGGGGAGGAAGCGGCGAGTTGGTGGACGCCAGGTCCAGCGCGCGGCGCAATTCAGCGTCTAAACGCTCCGCGACGGCGGGATTTTCGGCCAGGAACAGGCGTGCGTTCTCACGGCCCTGCCCGATGCGCTCGCCCGCGAAACTGAACCAGGAGCCGCTTTTTTCCACCAGCTCGTGCGCGACCCCCAGGTCCAGCAGATCCGCTTCGCGCGACACGCCTTCTCCATACAAAATGTCCACTTCCACTTCGCGGAAAGGCGCCGCTACCTTGTTCTTGACGATTTTGATCTTGGTGCGGTTTCCGATCACTTTTTCCCCGTCCTTGAGCGCCGCCATTCGCCGCACCTCGGCCCGGACCGACGAGTAGAACTTGAGCGCGCGGCCGCCGGTGGTGGTTTCCGGGTTGCCGAACATCACACCGATCTTCTCGCGCACCTGATTAATAAAGATGAGGAGCGTGTTGGTGCGCGCCACCGTGCCGGTGAGCTTGCGCAGCGCCTGCGACATGAGCCGCGCGTGCAGGCCCATGTGGCTGTCTCCCATTTCGCCGTCGAGCTCGGCTTTGGGGACCAGCGCCGCCACCGAATCCACGACCGCGATGTCGATGCCGCCGGAGCCGATCAGCGCGCCGGCGATCTCCAGCGCCTGCTCGCCGTAATCGGGCTGCGAGACGATGAGGTTGTCGACGTCCACGCCCAATTTGCGCGCGTAACCGGCATCGAGCGCGTGCTCGGCGTCGATGAAGGCCGCGGCGCCGCCCGTTTTCTGCGCCTGCGCAATGGCCTGCAACGCCAACGTCGTTTTACCGCTGGACTCCGGGCCGAAGATCTCGATCACCCTTCCCCGGGGAAATCCGCCCACGCCCAGCGCGGCGTCCACCGAGATGGAGCCGCTCGAAATCACGCTGACCGGCAGTACGTTGCGCGATCCCAAGCGCTGCACGCACCCCCGGCCGAATTGCTTGTCCATCTGGCTAAGCGCGGCGTCAATGGCGCGCTGGCGCGCGGCGGTGTCGGTCAGCGTGTTGGCAGCTTTGGTATCGAGAAGCGCAGTTTGATCTTTCACGGCGAAATAGTGGCGAGCGGCGCGAGATCGTCTCAGGAAATCCTGGCGCGCTAAACTGGGCGCGTTACTATGGGCCAGGCGCGAATGCATCCTCCCACTGAGGGAATCCTGGAGTCGTCGTTGTACGTCTCCGATGTGGCTCGTTCGGTTCAGTTCTACGCAACGATCTTCGGGTTTGAGAAAATTGCGGACTTCGGAGAGCGCGGCTGCGCGATGCGGGCGGCCGACCGCCAAGTCCTG
>JASHQT010000245.1 GCA_030039005.1 Bryobacteraceae bacterium | reverse complement strand
GGGATCGACTTTCATCTTCCCGGCGGCTTCTCTACTCCCGTAGTCGTCGGCCCGTTCCACTATACCGATGCGCGCGCTTACGCTTCCTTCAGCGTCTTTGATTACAACCTTCGCAAAAGCTATCGCGCCGCGCAGGAGGACGAACGCGCCGCCCAACTATCGTTCAAAGATGCCCGCGATTTAGTGGTGCAGGCCGTGGCCAATGCCTACTTGCTGGTGATCGCGGGTTCGTCCCGCGCGAGAGCCATACGGGCTCAGGTCGAAACCGACCAAGCCATCTATGACCGCACCGCCGACCAGCACCGGGCCGGGACGGCGGCGGCGATCGATGTACTGCGCGCTCACGTCGAGTTGCAGCAGGAGCAGCAGCAACTGATCGCGCAGGAAAATCAGGTCGCCAAAGACAAGCTGGCATTGGGACGAGTGATCGGACTGCCCTCCGGCCAACAGTTTACGATCGCCGATCGAGAGCCCTACGCGCCGCCGCCCGCGATGACGCCGGATCAGGCTCTGCGGATGGCTTACCAGGAGCGCGCGGATTTCCAGAGCGCCAAGGCTTCCGTGCGCGCCGCCGAGGATTCCGTCAGTGCCGCTCGCGCCGAGCGCTACCCGAACGTGGGAGTGACCGCCGATTATGGCGACATCGGAACGACACCGACGAATTCCAACGGGACGTTCACATTTCAAGCTTTCGCAAGATTCAATATCTTTGACGGCGGGCGGATCAGCGGCGACATCATTCAAGCCCGGGCGGCTTTGAAGCAGCGTCAGGATGAACTGGCCGATCTGGGCGGACAGATCGATTATCAAGTCCGCGCTGCTTTGCTGGACATCCAGTCCGCCGCCGACCAGATAGACGTCGCCAAGAGCAATCTCGACCTGGCGAACCAGACTCTGGCACAGGCCCAAGACCGGTTTGCGTCGGGAGTCACCGACACCATTGAGGTAGTACAGGCGCAAGGGTCGGTTGCGGTGGCCAACGACGACTTGATTGGCGCGTTGTATGCCCACAACCTCGCGAAAGTCGAACTCGCGCGCGCCCTGGGATCTACCGAGCAACGAATCCAGAATTTTATGGAGGTAAAGTAACCGTGCCTGGCGTCAACCTCACCGAAGACCAAGCTGCGACCGCCTCGCCTGATAGTTCCATCCGCGCGAAAGCGCCGCGTCGACGGGGTAGGCGCCTGGCTCGCGCCTTTATCTTCCTGATCGCCTTGGCCGCGGTGGCTATTGGTTCGTTTTACGCCTGGCGGTATTTCAGCTCGTATGAATCTACCGATGACGCCCAAGTCGACGGGCACATCAATGCGATTAGCGCGCGAATCCACGGCTACGTGTTGGATGTGCCTTTCGACGATGAACGCTACGTCAAGGCCGGCGACGTGTTGGCCCGTATCGATCCCAAGGACTATGAGGACGCGCTCGCTCAAGCCGAAGCGGACCTGGCCGCCGCCGAGGCGAGCCTCCAAGGATTTCGCACGGATGTACCCGTTACCTCCACCACTACCAGTAGCCAGTTGAACTCGGCGCGTTCCGGTAAAGCGGACGCACTGGCGGCGTTGGCCGGCGCCGAGCGTCAGTTAAGCGCGGCCCGGTCGCGGCTGGTGAACGCCCAAGCCAATGTGCGCGAGGCGGAAGCAATATATAAGAAGGTTGCGGACGATGTGGTGCGGTACAAAGCGCTGGTGGACAAGGATGAGATTTCTCAGCAGATTTACGATACGGCGGTGAACACTGCCAATTCCGCGAAGGCGACGATTGATGCGCGCCGGGCAGCGGTCGCCGAGGCCGAGGACAATATCCGCGTCGCGCAGAGTGCGGTAGACCAAGCCAATGCCCGCATCGCTGAAGCGGATGCCTCCATCCAAGCCGCGCTCACTGCGCCGCAACAGGTGGCTATCAGCCAAGCGCGTGCCAAAACGTCCCAAGCCGAAGTGCTCCAAAAACGCGCTGCCGTCGACCAAGCCCGGTTGAATCTCAGCTACTGCACGATTGTCGCGCCAGTGAGCGGGGTCGTCGAAAAGAGAAGCGTCGAGGTGGGAAGCAATGTCTCTCCGGGCCAGGAGTTAATGGCGGTTGTCCCTTTGGATGACCTCTGGGTCACCGCGGATTTCAAAGAAGCCCAGTTACGCCACATGAAAGACGGCCAGCGAGTCACGTTTAGTGTGGATGCGTACGGCCGAGAGTATAAAGGCACGGTGACGGGAATCGGCGGCGCGAGCGGCTCACGCCTTAGCCTGCTCCCGCCGGAAAATGCCACGGGAAATTTCGTGAAGGTTGTGCAGCGCCTTCCGGTCCGGATCGACATCGATCCCGGCCAAAACGGTGACCATCGGCTGCGGCCCGGCATGTCCGTGGAGCCGAAAGTTTATGTCCGATAACGGCGGTGTACCCTCGGTCCCCGAGCTTCCTTGGCGGCCGAAATACAATCCGTGGCTCATCGGCGTGGTGGTGGCGATGGCCGCGTTCATGGAGGTGCTCGACACCAGCATCGCCAACGTCGCTTTGCCGTATATCGCCGGGAGCATCGGAGCGAGCAACGACGAAAGCACCTGGGTACTCACATCCTATTTAGTCTCCAACGCCATCGTTCTTCCGATCAGTGGCTGGCTGGCCGGATTGTTCGGGCGAAAACGCTTCTTCATGCTGTGCATTTGTATCTTTACGTTGGCTTCAGCTTTCTGCGGCAGCGCCGCCGGCCTGGGCATGCTGCTGCTCTTCCGCGTCATCCAGGGCGCCGGTGGCGGTGGACTCCAGCCTATGGCGCAGGCCATTCTCGCCGATGTGTTTCCTCCCCAGAAACGCGGTCTCGCGTTCGCGCTCTACGGGATTACGGCCATCATGGCGCCCACGATCGGTCCCACGCTGGGCGGATGGATCACCGATAACTATTCGTGGCGCTGGATCTTCTTCATCAACTTGCCGGTGGGAATTCTCGCGCTATTCCTCGTCATGCGGCTGGTGGAAGATCCGCCTTTGCTCGCGCAACGAAAAAACGCGGGCGTGCGCGTCGATTTTATCGGCATCTCGCTACTCGCCTTGGGCGTGGGAGCGCTTCAAGTGGTACTCGACAAGGGGCAGGAAGACGATTGGTTCGGTTCCCCGTTCATCACGCGCCTGGTCATCGTTTCGACCGTATGTCTCATTGGTCTCGTGATCTGGGAGTGGCGTCATAAGACGCCTATCATCGATGTTCATTTGTTCAGGAGTTTCAACTTCGCGACTGCGAGCGTCATGATGTTTCTCTTCGGCATTTTGCTCTTCGGCAGCCTGGTGATGATGCCGCAGTTCCTCCAGACCGTAATGGGATACACGGCGGAAAATGCCGGGCTGGTTTTATCGGGCGGCGGCTTGGTGGTGCTGTTGGAGATGCCCATCGTGGGAAGGCTCGCCGGTAAATACCCGGCCAAATACATCATTGCCGCGGGCTGGCTGGCGCTGGCAATCGGGATGTATGTCTCCATGGTGTGGTTCGACGCATTGGTCAGCTTCCGGTCGGCGGCGATCTTGCGCGTGATCCAATCGGTAGGGCTCGGTCTTTTATTCGTCCCAGTGACAATGGCGGGCTACATCGGCCTGCCGGCCGAAAAGGCCAATAACGTGGCGGGCATCATCAACTTCATGCGCAACATCGGGAGCAGCGTGGGGACCTCCATGGTTACCACATTGCTCGCACGGCGCTCGCAAGTTCACCAGGTGGTGCTGTCGCAGCATACCAGCCGGTTCGATCGCGCTCTTCAAAATCAGGTCGAAGCTTTAAGCGCCCGGCTGGTCGAGTCCGGCGCCAGCGTTGCCGACGCGCCCAAGCAGGCTTACGGTCTGCTGTACCGGGCCATGGGCGGGCAAGCCGCGACGCTCGCCTACATCGACGTGTTTATCGTGTTATGCGTCGCCGCGAGCATCATGTTCCTGCTTTCCTTTATTGTTCGCAGGAACGACCCCAAGGCCAGCGGCGGCGTCGCTGTGGGTTAGGAAGTGCGTTGTCGGATCCGGAGCTGCCGAAGACGGGCAGGATGAGGAACGTGACAAACATGTCGGCATCAAGGGCGCCCCTGCCCCGGCATTTCTGGGCCGTGCTACTGGCCGGCGGCGACGGGATTCGGCTGCGAGACCTGACCGTGAGAATCGCGGGAGAGAATCGCCCGAAGCAGTTCTGTCCCATTATCGGTACGGAGAGTCTCTTGAGACAGACGCGTGCGCGTCTCGATCCACTCTTTTCCGGCGACCGGCAGGTATTCGTCGTTTGTTCTGCCCATGAAAGCTACTACAGCCAGGAGCTTGTGGACGCCAAGGACTCGCTCGTCATTGCGCAGCCCATGAACCGTGGCACCGCGGTGGGAATCATCGTCGCGCTCGTTCATATCCTGCAGGCTGATCCAGACGCTGTGATCGGATTCTTTCCCAGCGATCATTACTATGCCGATGGCGAGTCATTCAGGTCGATGGTTCGATCGGCGACGGCCGCTGCGCAGCAATTCCCCGAGTCACTCGTCATCCTGGGCGCCAAAGCCGAGTACGCGGAGACGGAGTACGGCTGGATCGAACCGGGGCATTCAATATCACATTCGGAAGTCACGCCGCTATATCGTGTCAATCGATTCTGGGAAAAGCCCGCGTTGCCTCAGGCGCAAGCTCTATTACAAAACGGTTGCCTGTGGAATACCTTCGTCACCATCGGTAGCGCGGCAACTTTCATCGAGTTGCTTTGTGCAGAGGTCCCCGACGTGATTCTCTCGCTGACGCGCGCGCTGGCCGATAAAGATCTGGCGCCCACCTACGCGCGGTTGCCAAGCATTGACTTTTCACGCAATATTCTGACCAATCAAACGAACCGGCTTCTGGTGCTTCGTGAGTCCGGTTCCGGATGGGCGGACCTTGGCAGCCCGGATCGCGTGCTGGGCCTGCTTGCCAAGAACGTCAATCCGCCCAGCTGGCTCCGTCAAACAAACGGTTCTTCGCCGCTAGTCCGCGCACGGCGAGGAGCCGGGTAGTCGCCACGCTCATGGCGGTGTGCGACCAGATGCCGTGTCGAATATTCGCCAACTGTCGTATGCCAGGCCGTCCCGAGTCCCGCGAGCGTC
>JASHQT010000244.1 GCA_030039005.1 Bryobacteraceae bacterium | reverse complement strand
CCCGTCCGGCCAACTGAATTTCAACAACGGCCTCAAGGCAGCGAACTGGCCGCCCAAGGTCCATTGATCCGCTTCCATGAGCGCTCCCTCGAAACGAGCGGTACCAGCGGGCTTCCGGATCCAGTTCTCCGCGATTTTTCCGGCATCGGCCTGCGCGATCCAGCGAGGCGCATCACCGCTGTCGGCATAAACAATTGATACCGATCGTCTCGATCGAAAACGGTATACTGGATGTCCCAGGAGCATTGCGAGCGAAACCTGGTTGGGCGGTTGGCCAGATCGTGTGATGGAATACGCCTCGGCCGGAGAGAGCCGGATGGCTTCCGGGCGCAAAGTCTCCGCTTTGGTTAGGCGCTCCTTCGCGTCAATGCCTGGGTAATCCGAGTACATCATAACGATCCCGGACAGAAACCACATCACAAAAAGAAGACAGAAGGCCAGTCCTAGCCAGCGATGAACAAAGATGAGTGCCTTGCGAACGATGGCAACGGGACGGACGCCTGGCTGCAAGGTTTCTTGAGGCGAACCCATCTTCAGTCCTCCTGCCTTAATCGGCGCCGCCATCCTAGCACGGAGTAGTAGCCCCCCAACCTTACTAAATGGTCAACTGCCGGTCAGTGACCGTGGTGAGGAGCAATAGCAGATGCTCGCTGGACAGGTCTCGCCGTCTAAAGCGGCGACGTCTTCGAGAACGACGATATTCGGGCTTCAGATCGTTCATTGATCGCGAAGCACGCCACGCTTTGCAGTGCTACGCTAGCGAATTGAATGCAAAGAAGTTCTATCGGTCAGTGACCTTCTTCTGCAGGGTCATTGACCGCGAGTTGACAGTCATTTCTCCCGGATCTGCTGCACGCCGTGGTAGCCTGCTTCAAGCTTTCGCGTTTTACACCTCAAATGAGACTTAGATTGGCCATTCATGGTCCTTTGGGGCTGTTGCTCTTGGCGGCGGCCCCAACTTTCGCCCACCACTCGGTTTTCGTCGAGTTCGATGTTAAACGGCAGATCGCCTACACGGGCGTAATCACCCGGGTGGAATGGAGAACCCCCCATATCTACTTCTATATTGACGTGAAGGACGCCAACGACAAGGTGACAAAGTGGGCCTTCGAGGGAGCGGGGCCGAATACTTTGGCGCGGTTGGGCTGGATGCGGGACACGTTGAAGGTAGGCGACCGGGTGACCGTGGTCGCGTTTCCGGCGGGGGACGGGGCCAATGTCGCATCGGCCCAGAAAGTAACGCTGGCCAACGGACGTACCGTATTGGACGGATGCCTTGCGGACGCAGCTCATAAATAGCAAACGAATCAGGGAGAAATCAGATTTTGTTTAATACGAAGTTCGACAAACTGAAAACGTCAATATGGCTGCGAGTGGCGGCGGGCCTTCTGCTCGTGGCGGCGCTCGCATGGTCGGCGGTGACAGGCAGCATTTCGGGCACGATAACGGACCCCACTGGAGCCGTGATCTCCGCCGCTACTGTAACCGCGACCAACACGGCCCAGGGAATCGAGACCAAGACGACGGCGGACGCCAGCGGCTTTTATAACTTTCCCCGGCTAGCGGTGGGCACCTATGACGTGCAGATAAATGCTCCAGGTTTTGCGCCACAGAAGAAGTCGGCCATCGCTGTAGACGCCGATGCATCCGTCCGGATGGATTTTAGCCTAGCGGTCTCCGAGCAGAGGTCGGAAGTAACGGTAACGGAGAGCACCGAGCAAGTCCATGTGGAAACCAGCAGCACCGAAGTGGGCGAGGTGGTCAGCCAGAAGGAAATGACGGCTGTCGCTCTGAACGGCCGCAGTTATACGGACCTGCTGGCCCTGCAGCCGGGTATAGTTCCGATGTCTACGCAGACCGCGCAGTCCGTAGTTATGGCCGGCGCTTCCGTCCAGATTCAGCCGTCCGGCGGCCTAAATGCCGGAAACCAATCGATCAGCGGCCAGCGGGAAGATGCCAACGGATTTCTGGTAAACGGCGGCGATGTGAAGGAGCTGATGAACGGCGGCACGGCGATCATTCCCGACCTTGACTCCATCGCCGAGTTTCGCGTTCTCACCAATAACTTCGACGCCGAGTACGGGAACTATAGCGGCGGCATCGTCAATGTGGTCACCAAGTCGGGTTCCAATGAGATTCATGGCAGCGGCTTCGAGTTTCTGAGAAACACGGATCTGGACGCGCGCAACTTTTTTTCGCCCGAGCGCGGTATCTACCGCCAAAACCAGTTCGGAGGAACGGTCGGCGGGCCGATCAGGAAGAATAAGGTGTTCTTCTTTTTGGACTATCAGGGCACGAGGAACTTCCAGGGGCAAGATACCGGTTTAATCCAGGTGCCTTCGCTGGCTGAACGGCAGGGCAACTTTAGCGATGCCGCGAGTACGCTGACAGGCACGGTGAGCGGACCGTATATCGCAAGTCTGCTGCAGAACAAACTGGGCTATACGGTCTCGGCAAATGAACCTTACTACACGCCTGGCTGCTCGTCCGGCAATCAATGCGTGTTTCCGAATGCAATCATCCCGAAGTCGGTGTGGTCCGCGCCGGCTTCGAATCTGCTCCAGTACATTCCGCTTCCCAACGATGGTCCTGATACCTATACTTCCGGCGCTTATGGGGAGATTCTCAGGGATGACAAAGGTAGCGCGCGCTTCGACATTGATGCCGGAAAGTGGGGCAATATTTCAGCCTACGACTTCTTCGACGACTACCACCTGAGTAACCCCTATCCCAGTGGACAGGGCGGGGCAACCGTTCCCGGATTTGCCGGCTTGAATTTCGGCCGATCGCAGCTCACCAGCCTGGCCGACACCAAGACCTTCGGTCCCACTATGGTCAACGAAGTCCGTCTCAGCTTTATGCGCGACGCCAATGTTGTGGGCCAGCCGTCGGGAGGCCTTGGCGTTAGTATTGCCTCCCAGGGATTCGAGACCGGTGCCGGAACACCGGGCATTGTTCCTCTTCTTCCGCAGTATGAAGGCGTTGAAAATGTGATCTTCAATTCCTTCGTCATGGGCGTTCCCATCACCAACCTGAAGCAGTGGAACAATACCTACGCCTGGAACGAGATCTTTACGAAGGTCCTGGGAACGCACACGCTGAAGTTCGGCTTTGTCGGCAGCTATGAGCAGGTGAATGTGAATCCGAACCCGGAGGCCAATGGCGGGTTCGCCTTTGCCGGCCAGGAAACCGGCAACGATTTCGCGGACTTTTTCATCGGCGTCGACAGCTATTTCAATCAGGCCAGCTCCAACGCGTATTACCTGCGCCATCACTATGCGGGTGGCTTTGCGCAAGATAGCTGGCGCGTCTCTAACAGTTTGACCATTAACTACGGCGTCCGCTGGGACTGGATGGCGTGGTGGTCCGAAAAATACCGCCAGATTCCAACGTTCATTCCGGGAGAGCAATCCGAGGTCTACACCACAGCTTACCCCAGCTTGGTTTATGTGGGTGACAAAGGCGTTCCCAGCACCCTGGTGCCTTCCAGCAACCGTTTCTCCCCGCGAATTGGGCTCGCCTACTCGCCGGGCGCTAGGGACGGCTGGCTTAAGAAACTTACCGGTGGTCCGGGCAACAGCAGCATCCGCGCCGGCTATGGAATCTATTACAACCAGATCGAAGGCAACGTCATGGCGGTAGACGAACCGCAGCCGCCTTACGGATATAGCTACACCAGTCCCGGTCCGTCGCTATTTGCCCAGCCATACATAACGGCCGCAAATGGATCTTTCCTGGGCAACCCATTTCCATTTCAAGTGCCATCGTTGAATACGTCCATCAAGAATCCGAATACGACCGAGAATTTTTCTATCTTCGTTCCGCAACAGGGCATGACCGCCCCTGTGCCGTGGGACACCTATCCCTACACCGAGAACTATTTCGTCTCGGTTCAGCGGCAGTTTGGGCAGCACATGATGTTGAGCGCCAGTTATGTGGGATCGGAGTCACACCATCAGTTGCTGGTTTACTCCAACAACCCCGGTAATCCAGCGCTGTGCCTCTCGTTGAGCCAGCCGAACGAAGTGATGCCAGGAACGCCCACCTGTGGACCGTTCGGGGAAGAAACGACCTACTATAGTGCTTCCGGGCAGGTCTACAACGGAACGCGTGTTGGCTTGGGTCCGAATTTCGGCAACGACGACTATATCGGCACCGTCGCAAATGCTTCGTTCAACGCGCTGGAGGTTACCCTCCGATATACAACACCCACCTTCAGTATTTTAGCCGGGTATACCTGGAGCAAGTCGATCGACCAAGCATCCAGCATATCGGATCCTGGTGACCCGTACGATCTCCAGGCCACACGCGCTCTCTCGGCCTTCGACATTCCCCAGAACCTGGTCATCAGTTTTCAGTACGACCTGCCGTTCGACAAGATCGCGCATATCCGGGGCCTGACGAACGGCTGGCAACTCACCGGAATCGCGCGCTTCAACAGCGGTTTCCCGGTTACGCTGCACACCGACGGCGATAACTCGCTCCAGGGCAGCAATCCCAACGGTGTCAACAATTACAGCGTGGATTTGCCCGATTACAACGGGCTGCCGCTGGACATCAACAGCAATGCGGGCCGAAACGGCCAGCCCTACTTCAACATCAATGCGTTCACCCTTAATGCCCTGGGTACTCCAGGAAATGCCGGCCGGCGCTCGTTCATCGGACCGGGCGAAATCAACTTCGACCTCGCACTTCTGAAGACGTTCACCATTAAGGAATCGAGGACATTGCAGTTCCGGTTCGAGGCATTCAATGCCTTCAACCATGCGAACTTCTTCGGACCCTTGGCCGTGGACGGGGATATCAGCAGCAACTTATTCGGCCAGGTTGTCAACGCCGCTCCGCCGCGTGAGGTGCAAGGCGCGGTCAAATTCTTTTTCTAGCCGGCTAAGCAGAACGGGTTTCAGAAATGCCTCGGAGGAAGAGCCTAATTCGCTTGCTGGCGCTCATCGTGCTCATGGCCATCTCCACCCAGATGGCCATCTGCATGGCGGAGGATTATCGCGACGCAGCGTCAGGCACAACCGCACCTTTTGGCCAGGACTGCAGCTGCCATGATTGCGCCTGTTGCTCGCTGCATGTCGGCCCTCCGCCGCGAACCCAAACGTTCGTCGCGACCCAAATCGAAAGACTTCCAGAAGCTCCCGCGCCTCAACTGACCGAAAAGCCCCGTCCTCGTCTCGATCACCCTCCACGCTCCTAATCGCTCGCCAACATTTTGAGTTCGCGATTCAGGAGGCTATATGTATTGGTGTCGATGGCTATTGCCATTGGTGTGTCTGGCCGCCTACGCACAAGGTCCATCTGGATGGAGCATCTCCGTTCAGAACACGGATATAGTGCAAGGCGACCCAAGTTTTCCCGCGAAGTACTCCGGCCCGAACAGCCTGAGCAGTAACAGCCAGGTCCAGCAAACGGTGACGCTCGACGTCTATGCCGGCTTGCGGTTGTGGTCAGGCGCCGAGGCGCACGTTGACGGTCTGATGTGGCAGGGGTTCGGATTGAGCAAGACCTTTGGCATCGAAGACTTCCCCAACGGGGATGCCTTTAAAGCCGGGACCGTAGTTCCCAACGGCGTGTTAGCGCATCTCTTCATCCGGCAGACGATCGGATTGGGCGGTGAGGAGGTAGACGTTTCCGATGACCGTTTTACCCTCGCCGGCAAGCAAGACATCAGCCGGCTCACAATTACTCTCGGCCGCTTCGACCCGGAGGACATCGTCGACCAAAACACTTATGCGGGTGACGCGCACAGTCAATTCATGAACTGGGCTTTCATGGCCAACACAAGTTTCGATTATGGCCAGGATACCGTCGGCAATACCACGGGTATTGCCATCGAATTGAATCAACCCCAATGGGCATTGCGTTACACGTTCTTCCAGATGCCTAGCGTCAAGAATGGATTCACCGGGGACGATCAGTATCTGATGTGGCCCGCGCGCGGTGAATACGGCCCTTTTCTGAAGTCATGGGCGATGGCTACGGAACTCGAGCGTCGTTACGCCTTCGACCATCACCCGGGGACTGTCCGATTCTTAGAGTGGCTGGATGAAGCCAAGTTCGTTAATTACAACGTGGCGACCACATATTTGCTGGCCCACCCACCCGGACCCAACGCGCCCGCGGGATCGGGCGCCGACATCCCCGACTCATTGCGTGTCTATCAATTCAAATACGGCTTTGGACTGAACTGGGAGCAGGAAGTTGGCCCAAACTTGGGTGTTTTTTCACGGCTTGGCTGGAACGATGGCCAGCAGGACGCGTGGACATTTACCGATATCGATTACACAGCGTCGCTGGGCTTAAGCATCAAAGGCAAACTATGGCGGCGCCCCCACGATACCCTCGGCCTCGCTGGCGTGCTCAGCGGCGCATCGCGGGCCAACCAGGCATTCCTTGAAGCCGGTGGCGAAGATATACTCGACGGCGACGGCAAGCTGAACTACGGCTGGGAGAAGGTTCTGGAAGCCTACTACGATTTCGACGTTTGGAGGAATACACATCTCACGCTGGACTACCAGTTTGTTGACAACCCGGCTTTCAACCGTGACCGAGGGCCGGTGTCAATTTTAGGAGCCAGACTGCACTGGGAATTTGAACTGCCCCGATGATCTCAGCTCAGCGGAACCGTGATTAACCGCAAAACAATGAATTGCAATGGTTAGTGACCGGTCACTGACCGCCCGAAGACTATGAGATCTATGGATTTCAAGTAACCGCATGATACTCTTTTAGGTCTGTCTGTCCATGGCAAAGTCGACTCTCGTGGACGGACGGAGCGTGCGTCAGCACCCGGGCGTTCCAGTGAAGAAAAAGAGGCGCGCGCGGAAAGCTACAAACGCAGGGGGCAAAAGCAAGTGGATGAGGGAGTTCTTTAGCAGGCCTAGCCCACCAGTCTGGAGAACTGTCAAGCCCTGGAAAGGTGAATCGGTGGAGTGAGTCCGCCGGTATCAACGGTGATCACGAATGTCTCGAATTACCATAGTTGTTCTCTGTCTCGCACTCGCGGGAATCTGCCAGGGGCAGCAGCCGTCGCCGCCCGCGTCCAAAGCGCCGAAGTCTCCCGCAGTGGGGGCCATGAAGCCCGAGGTAGTTGCGGACCTGCGCGAACTGATGCGCGGTATCCTCTTCCCCAACTCCAACGTGATCTTCTTCGCGCAGGAAGACGATCCCGCCAAAGTGCCCCCGGCCAAAGATCCCTCGGTATCGCCGAACCCGCTGGCCAGCACCTACGGGGGATGGACGGCCGTGGAAAACAGCGCGAGAGCTCTCTCTGAGGCCGCCAACCTTCTGATTTTGCCGGGTCGCAAATGCGCAAACGGGCTTCCGGTTCCGATCAACAATCCGGATTGGGCGAAATTCGTGCAGGGTTTGCGTGTAACCAGCCTGGCGGCGTACAAGGCCGCGCAGTCCTAGAATATGGACAACATCGTGACTGCGGCAGGGGATCTGAGCACGGCATGCTCCAATTGCCACGACAAGTGGCGCGAAAAACCGACGCTTGAAGACAGGTGCAAGTAATGCCGATTTTGAGGCGGCTAGCGGCGATCGGGGCAATCCTCTTTATCGTGGCGATGCTTCTATTTCCGGCTGCCGCCATGGCGCATAACGTGTCCAAGCGCGACGCATCGTTCGTCGAGTCGAACCAGGGGGCGGCGATCGCGGCGTTTATTTACTTGGGGGCCAAGCACATGGTCACCGGCTACGATCACATCGCGTTTCTGGTGGGCGTGATCTTCTTTTTGTATCGGCTCAAAGATATCGTTCAGTACGTGAGTCTCTTTACGCTGGGGCACAGTATTACGTTATTGGGTGGAGTCCTCGGAGGAGTTCACGCCAACCCATACTTGATCGATGCAATCATCGGATTCTCGGTGGTATACAAAGCGTTCGACAACATGGACGGGTTCCGGCGATTTCTAGGGTTCGAGCCGAACACGAAGCTCGCCGTGCTGATCTTCGGCCTATTTCACGGATTTGGCCTAGCGACCAAGCTGCAGGAGCTGTCCCTTTCAAAGAACGGGCTAGTGACGAACATCGTCAGTTTCAACGTCGGCGTGGAAGTGGGACAGGTACTCGCTTTGACGGCGGTTCTGATTGCGCTCAGTGTCTGGCGCACGCGCCCCAGTTTCCTGCGCGACGCTTTCGCCACTAATGCGGTTCTCATGACAGTTGGGTTTATTTTAGTGGGTTATCAAGTGGCCGGTTACTTGGTCGCAGGGGCTTAAGGAAGATGAATATGGTGGAACAACAGGAAACGCGGGAGCTACAGGCGCGATCGAGGCAGGCAATTGCGAAGGCTACTGGCGCCGCGCTCGCATTCGCCCTCGTAATTCTTTTTGTGGCGATACTGCCGGCCGAGTACGGAATCGATCCGCTGGGCACAGGTAAAGCGCTGCATTTGACCGATCTTGCGAAGGCTACCGAATCGAAGGTGGATTCTAAGCCCGTTGTGGGTGCTCGTCCGGTGGCCGCGCCTGCCGGCATCTATACGGCGCAGCCCGCGACTTTCAAAACCGACAGCGAAGATCTTTCGCTCATGCCCGGCGAGGGCGTAGAGATTAAGTACCACATGCAAAAGAGTGCGGGCATGGTCTATGCGTGGAAGGCCACGGGAGTGGTGGCGTATGAATTCCATGGCGAGCCAGACAACAAGCCCAACAAGGATTACTTCGAGAGCTACGAACTTAACGATCAGCCTGGCTCAGATCACTCCAATGGATCGTTCACCGCCCCGAGCACGGGCATCCACGGCTGGTTTTGGGAAAACAAAGGAAAGAAGGAAGTGCAGATTCATCTCGTGACCGCGGGCTTCTATGACAGCGCGAAAATGCTGGCGGGCGACGAGAAGGTGGATCTGGAGATTCAAGACGCGAAGTGAGGGATCTCGCCAGCGCTGTTGAACCCCTTAGTGGCAAGTTGTCCGCGCGTTGTTCGCGAATCCGCATCAGAGCCGCTCTCAACGGCCGGCGAGCACATCGACTGAAAGACTACTCCTGTTGTTGGCGCAGAATCCGTTTTGATATAGTTGGCCCAGCGCAACTGCGAAAGGGCGGCCGAGTCGCGGGCGATCGAACCTGGGTGCGAGCGGCGATCATGTTCTCCGCTACGTTGGTGGTGCCAACTGAATACTAGGAGATCATGGCAGGATGCTTCTGCAGAACGTAATCGTCGACGCGCTTAACAATAGCGACTGGCCTTTTGCCTTTGCCGAGTGTGTTCACATCGGTGGTTTTGCCATTGGGGTTGGCTCGATCGCGCTCGTGGACTTTCGGATGCTCAACCTCGGACTGCGCCAGGAAACTCCCGAGCGTGTCCTGGGGTACACCGAGATCTGGACGGTGATCGCTCTGGCACTCGTCATCTTCTCGGGCTTGATGCTGTTTCTCTCACAGACGCACCTCTACCTGATCAACCCAATCTTCCCGATCAAGATGTACATTCTGGCTGCGGCGTTGATTTACAATTTCACCATCCACCGCAAGGTGGCGACCATGGACAACCCATCACCGGCGCTGAGCAAAACAGTGGCGATCATCTCCCTGCTGCTGTGGGTTGCCGTCGTGTTCGGCGGGATCTTTATCGGGTTCCTAGAATAGGGCTGTCGACGTGTCCATCGCTCAAGCTCTCGAAAACCTTCCCTTTCTCTCCAACTTCGCCGATTCTGTATTGGTCTATCCGATCGTCCTGTCGATTCACCTGACGGACATCGCATTGTTCGGCGGCATGATCTTCATGACGAACTTGCGCCTTCTCGGGCTGACCTTCAACAGATACACGATCACTCAAATGGTGACCGCCCTGCGCCCGTGGAAGCGTCTGGGAGGGACCGTCCAAATCTCCACGGGCCTACTTCTGGCAACTTCGGAAGCCACGAAATACGCGCCCAATCCCTATTTCTGGACCAAGATGATCATTCTTGGCCTGATTGGCCTGCACGGGTTGATCTTCCGCCCGATCGTCTACAACAATACTGAAACGCTGGATAAATCCCCGGTCATTCCAGCGCCGGTGAAACTCGCCGCGATTCTGTCCCTGATCTTGTGGACTGCCATGTTTACGATGGGGCGTTTAATCGGGTACTGGGAGGGCCCACCGCCAGGCCGGCAGGTAAGCGAACTTGTTGTGCTCGGGACGCGATCGATTACTCACGCACCGGCAGAAGCATCGCCATTAGCGTGTCGGCTTCGCGTCCTGAGCCAGGATCTCTCGAAGAAACGTGTACGAAATATCGATGGGCATGCTGTCCATGGAGCGCACCTGCAATATGGCTTGGTAGAACCGCGGAATACGGCCGTCGGAGGTTCTCAGTCTGGCCACAAATTGGCGCGCTAAGGTTGGATCGGTGAGCACTTCTACCGCCGCGCGCATACTGGAGGTATCGTTGCCAACGAGATACAGGACGTCGCCCTTTTGATGTAAACCAGGCAAGTGACTGATGAGAGCCTGGCTTTGGAACGTTTCAGCGCCAGTCACTTGAGATGGGTTAGGAATGAACTGTGGTTCGCCCACCTGGGGATGTAAGATCCGGATGCCATCGCGCTCCCACACAAATTGACCGCCGGACGACAGGGCCTGAATCGCTTTGTTGTCGAAACCGGATCCTAGAACCACCACGTTGTCCATTAGCAGCTCCGGCATCGAAAGCCAATCGCTGCGAGTCAGCAAAACGTTATCTTTGCGATTCGAGAGAAACTGCCCCAACAGGAACGATGCCGTCTCTGTGCCGCTTTGCCCGGGACCCTCAGAGGATGTGAGGCAAACCATCAGCGGCCGGTTTGTGTCGAGGATAGGTCCCCAGAGCTGCTGTAACTCTGCCGGCAGACCGCCAACCGGCATGGTTACTTTTACCTGGCTTGGCGAGGCCGCTCTGGATCTCCATAAGATTAGACCCAAACTGAGAGCGCTCACAACAGCAGCCGCAAGTAGCGCCTTCAGCACTTTTTCCAATCGCGCGGATCGCGGGCCTGCAGGATTTTCCGCGATAACCGTCACCGCGGGTTCAAATGGGATGTTCCGCGGCTCGAACGTGACTTTGAAGCTACCTTTCGGAACATCGATGAAAATCGGGTCTTCCTTCCCTTCCAAACGATAGTACTCCGCCAATTTGTTGCGCAATCGAGCAACGTGCATACGGACAACCGACTCTTGGCGAGGGTCATAGGACTCAGGCTTTGCGAAGACGTCCAGGCCGATGTTGTATTCCTTCAAGCCATCCGTGTCCCCGGCAAGCGACTTGCTTGCAAGGTATTGGAAAAGATTACGGTGAACTTCCGATGTACGGAAAGACCTACTCTGAAGGATCCGATCAATCTGCGTCTGGCTGGCTTCCTGCGCCGACATCATCGTTAACTATCATACGGCAAATCGGGCCCGACTTTGATCTTTGAGCCTGGCCCGCTGCCCGCCGCCTGGGCTTGCGACTTGTTCTGCCGCCGGGGCGTCGTTCGAATCGGAACCAGGGAGTAGGGGGCCTCGACTTATAATTGTTTCAGGGGGGATTCTGTGAGAGGGCAAGCCTCAAAAAATTGGATCGTTCTTTTCTGGCACCGGCCGCGCCTTCTCTCGTTTCGGAAAATCGTCTTCTATGTCCACCTGGTCCTCGGGCTTAGCATCGGACTGCTGGCCAGCGTCGTTTGTCTGACTGGTTCGCTAATCGTTTATAAGCCGGAGATAGAAAGCCTGCTTCTTGGTCCGGTTTCCCATGTTGTTCCGCCCGCAAATGGGCGAACTGTGCCTTTGCAGCGCGCCTACGATGCCGTCAAGCACGAGCACCCTGGTTGCAAGATCGT
>JASHQT010000243.1 GCA_030039005.1 Bryobacteraceae bacterium | reverse complement strand
CTCACGCATAAGCTGTGGCAGCGCCTGGGCGCGAATCCGAAGGCGATCGGACAGACGATGCGGATCAACGGCGAGACTTACACTGTCGTCGGTGTGACGGCGCCGGGCGCGATGGATCGATTCGGCTGGCAACTGATCGTGCCGCTGGCCTTCAAACCGGAGCAAATCGACAACCATGATTCGCGCTACTGGCTGGCGATCGCGCGTATGAAACCTGGCGTTACGATCCGGCAGGCCCAAGCCGAAATGGACGCGATCACGGCGCGCCTGGCGGCCGCATATCCCAAAAGCAATCAGGGCTGGGGTGCGATGGTCGAGCCGTATCAGAACGACTTTCTCGCCGCGAACACGAAAGCGGCCCTGTGGCTGCTGCTCGGCGCAGTCGGATTCCTGCTGCTGATCGGTTGTCTCAACGTAGCCAATCTGCTTCTGGCACATGGAATCGCCCGGCAGCGCGAAGTGGCGATCCGCGGCGCGCTGGGCGCCCGTCCGCGCGCGATTTTCGCGCAGTTTCTCACCGAGAGTCTGGCCTTCGCCATGTTGGCCGGCGCGATCGGAGTGGCTGCCGGGATGATCATACTGCGGGCCTTAGTGGCAGCCATGCCGCCCGATACCTTGCCCGCCGAAGCCGACCCGCGGCTGAACGTTCCCGTGCTGCTCGCGATGCTGGCCGTCGCCGCGCTCGCGGGCGTGATCTTCGGCTGCGCGCCCGCATGGTATGCCTCCCGCGTGGATCCGGCCGGGGCGCTGAAGGAAGGAGGGCGCGCTGGAATCGGCAGAGGACCCCAGCGGCTGCGCCGCGCGCTCATCGTGGGAGAATTCGCCGTCAGCCTGGCGCTGCTCGCCGCCGCAGGGCTTGCCATCCACAGCTTTTGGAATCTCACTCACGTGGATCTCGGCGTGCGTACCGATCACCTTTTCGGCTTCTATCTCGACTCGGTGCCGCTCATGCAGGCGCCCACTCAAGCCAAGGTCAATACCTACTACGCCCGGGTTCTGGAAGTGATCCGGGAGGTCCCCGGGGTCTCGCAGGCGTGCGCGGTGAGTTATTTGCCGCTCGATATTTTCCATGTCGACCAGCCTTTCTCCATTGCCGGCCAACCGGCCTACGCCAATGCGTCGCTGCGTCCCAATGCCGACCTGGCGATGGTCACACCCGATTATTTCCAAACATTCGGAATTCGGATCGTCCGCGGGCGCGGGTTTACCGACGCCGATAATGCATCCAGCCCGAAGGTTGCGATGGTGAACGAGACCTTCGTCGCCAGGTTTCTAAAGGGCGCGGACCCGATCGGCCAGCGCGTCGTCATGGAACAGGTGGTTCAGGGCGACGAGAGGCGCCCACTGGCCGAATGGCGGATCGTGGGCGTGTTTCACACCGTGAAGAGCCGAGGCTCTCGCGAAGACAATTCCGAGATCGACACGCCGTTCTGGCAGCAGGCGTACCCCATCTCCGGTGTCGCGGTTCGAACCGCCGGCGATCCCGCGGCGATGATCAAGACCGTCGAACGCGCCGTTCACGCCATCGACCCGGAAGCAGCGTTCGATCGATCGCGCACCATGCAACAGGTCCACGACGAGGTGCTGGCCAACGATCGCTTTACAACCATCCTGTTCGCCAGTTTTGCCGCCGTTGCGCTCCTGCTCGCAACGGTGGGCATCTACGGCGTCATGGCGCTCTCCGTGAACCACCGATACCGCGAAATTGCCTTACGCATGGCATTGGGCGCTACGCGCGGGCAGGTGCTGGCGATGCTGATGAAAGAGGGCGCCGCTCTGGCGTCCGCCGGTCTGGCCTTGGGACTGATCGGCGCGTACTTTGCGGCGCGCGCCATGCAAAGCATCCTCTTCGGCGTCCCGGCCCTGGACTACGCGGCCCTCACCGCCGTCTGCCTGCTTTTGCTGGCAGCCGCATGCGCCGCCTGCTATCTACCCTCCCGCCGCGCCGCCTCCGTGGACCCAGTGGCGTTCCTGGGCAGCCAATAACCAGCCGCCGTGCGAAGCCGCAAGGCCGAACCGTCGAAACCGTGCCTGCTCGACCAATCGTCAACAGCGGAGGCAACGCCGCAGGCGGCGCCGAGCCTCCTGCCAACCCCGGAGGGGAGGCCGTAGGCCGAGCCGATCCCCCGCAGGTTCCCTGCGGTGGCAGGGAACCTTCCCCGTGCTACCCTCGTACTGTCAGCAGAGAGGTCTTCATGACAAAGTTGCCCCGTCTGGCTGTGCTCGCGATTCTCCCGCTCGGCGCGTTCGCCGCCGACCCCGCGCTGCTCCAAATGGTGACGCCCGACGCGCAAGTCCTGGCGGGTCTCCAGGTGGCCCAGGCCAAAAACTCGCTCTTCGGCCAATACGTGCTTTCCCACCTTTCCGTGAACGACACGGGGCTCCAGGAATTCACCGCCGAGACGGGCTTCGATCCGCGGCAAGACGTGAGCGAGATCGTGATGGCCTCCACCGGCCAACCCAAGGGCGCGAATAGTCACTGGTTGGTGCTCGCGGACGGTACGTTCAACGTGTCCAAGATCACTGCCGCGGCGCAATCGAACGGTGGCGTTCCCGCGACCTATCAGGGCGTTAATCTGATCACTCATACCGGGGCGAACTCACAGCAGACCTTTGCGGTCGCCTTCCTCGGGACCACTACGGCCTTGGCTGGCGATCTCGCTTCTGTCCAAGCGGCCATCGCACGCAAGCAGAGCGGCGCTCCCGCCGACAGCAACGTGGTCGCCAAGGCGCAGCAGGTCAGCTCCGCGAACGACTTCTGGTTTGTCACCCTGGTTCCCCTCTCGAATTTCGCCGGTGCGATCCCCAATTCCAATCTCAGCGGCGCGATGCAGGGCAACGTTCTCGCAGGCGTCAATCAGGCGAGCGGCGGTGTCCGTTTCGGCGACCCCGTGACCCTTTCCGCGGAAGCCATCGCACGCTCGGCGCAGGACGCGCAGTCGCTCGTCGACGTAGTGAAATTCCTCGCCGGCCTCGCGCAGATGAACAAGCAGAACAATCCGTCCGCGGCCCAGGCGGCTAATTTGCTCAATTCGCTCCAGGCCACTGCCTCCGGCAATGTCACCACCATCTCGCTCACCATTCCCGAGCAGCAGCTCGAACAATTGCTCAACAGCACTCATAGCGGGGCGACCCGCGCAGCGTTGCGAACAAAATAATCCGCGACCTGAAGAGCCGACCGTCAGGGAGTGGTGCCTTTCACAAACCGGAAAATCTGGAACACCGCGCGCCCATTGCGGTCCGCCACCGTCTCGATCATTTGTTTTTCCAAGCCTAGCGCCCGCGCGCCGCGTTCAATCTTGTCGTTCACCCCCGGCCACTGCTCGAACGCCGCGGTATGGCCGATCCAAACGTCTTTTGCCAGGCGTTGCGCGAGGTACTGGCGATCGATCGCCGTCATGGCCGGCGTGAGAACCGATTCGTCGGCGTAGTAGAGCGGCAGGCGGTTGCGATGCAGCACCACGAGCTGGTTCAGAATCCCCCAATCGCAAATCGCCAGTTCCGGGGCGTGGATATGCCCGGCTTCCTCCGATAGAGGGAAGATCGCGTCGTCCCAGCTTTTGTTCGCTCCGTAGGCGGCGAGCTGATAGTAGTATTCGTTCGTCAGCAGCAGATTGTCGATGGCCAGAAAGCTCACTACTGCGGCGAGCAGAATCGTGCCTGCGTGCTTCCATTGCAGCCCCCGCCATTCCGCGGCCTCGACGAACACCACCGCCAGAAACCAGTGCGGGAACGGCCATAACAGCACCACATGATGTGCGCCCAATCCCGCGTCCTTGGTGAACGCCATCTCCAGCCAGGCCACGGCCATCGCGATCAGGCAGAATAGCAGCCGCTTGCGCGCCGGCGTCCGCCCCGGCCTCAGAAAGAGCCATGCGACAAGCGCCAACCCGAGCAGAAACGCGGGCCCGAGCGCGTTGTGGTAGCGTATACCCGCGAGCGTATGGACCGCCTGGGAGACGCCGAACAGCGCCGTGTGGGGGATCCGCATATTGCCGCTTGTCGCCCCGGGAGCTCGGGCCAGGAAGTCGAACAGAATCTCGCCGTCCCAGGTCAGCTTCAGCGCCTCCAAGCGGGAAGGGAACTGGGAAAGCATAAAGCTCGAATTGGAGCGCCAAGTCTCAAAGCCTGAGACTAGGTTGTAGGCGATCAGCGGCAGCGCGCCCAGGATCAATCCCGCCGCTGCCAGTCGCAGGTTCCCGGCGCTCCACCGCGCCTTGAGTCCGCGCGGAAACACCGCAACCGTTGCCACCGCCAATCCGCTGAACAGCCAGATAAACAAGGCCTTATCCCAAAACGCCAGCCCGAACCACAAGAAGCCCCAAAACAGGCTGGGTCCTTTGCCGGTCCTGGCGAATCGAACCAGAAACGCGATCCCGGCCAGCGCCAGTAGATGTTGCAGCGCTACGGGGCCCCAGTCGTAGCAGGTGGTCAGCAGAAATATGGTGTCAGTGGCGAGCAACGCTCCGCCTACCAACGCGACTTTTCGGCCGTGCAGTTCTTCGAGCAGCCGGAAAAAAAGGCAGACGGTCACGG
>JASHQT010000242.1 GCA_030039005.1 Bryobacteraceae bacterium | reverse complement strand
AGGGTGAACGATCGTTCGGGGGAGGGGGTGAACGATGGTTCACCCAAAGAGAGTCAATCTGAAGAGAGTCAGTCCGAAGAGAAAACAACTAACAAGCGGATTTCTGGCGACGCTTCGCAAAAGCAGCGAAGCGCTGCCAGTTCATCCGTGATTTCGGTAGACGCATCCAAGAGGGCAAAAGCAGAGGAAACCTCCTTTCCGAAGAAGTGTGAGGATGCTGTCGGTGCCTGGACCGAAGCAGAACTCCTCGGCGTTCGAAATCGAATCATCGAGTTCTGGGGACGGGAACCTGAACCGGGCTTTGAGGTTTCCGTCATGCTCCGTGCCCGGGGCGCAAGCGCCCGAGACCTTATAGCCCTCCTCGATCGAAAGTTTGCCAATAAGAAGCTTCGCGTTGGCGGCCGGTGTGCCCCTAGAAATCAGAACTGGTTCCTGACAGTGGTGGAGAACGAATTCACGCCGGGTCATTTGCCTGAACCACCAGCTCCCGTGAGCGATGAGCAGCAAAAGGCCAGCTCGGAAATTCTGAACCGAGACGATGGAACTGCCTCACGTACCCCGATCGATTGCCGAGTCAACAAGGTGCAGTCAATGTGGCAGTTGAGACCTGCTGCCAACACCGTCTCTTCTCTGGCTCGCCGTACTCATAAGTGAAACCACAATGTCTGAGTGCCGATTCTCGCAGCTGTCCTCAGCGCGACAGGCACTCGTGCGTGTACTCCAAGCCATGAATTTCGGAGAGCTGCGGAACATATGCATTCGGGACTCCGAGCCGGTGATTGACCTGACTTCACAAGTGATTCTGGACATGAAGCTTGACAAGGAGGACATGCCAAGGCCCGAACTCAATTTGGCTGACTTCACGTTGAGCGCTGAAGTCTTACGTCTGATATCTAAACTGGACGAACTCAACAACGGAACGATCTTGCGCCTTGAAGTTCGCGCGGGGCTCCCGCAGCGACTGGTGATTGAATCTCGGCTTCTGCAAGTATTCCGACATCAACTATGCGAACGCGTCGTGAAGGATTCTGCTTGAATAACAATCAGCAGCCCCGTCACATATTTGATTGTAAATCGTGAGCCTTCGCTCCTGATCACCATCGCGTTATTATTTCGTCGTTTGCACCCACCGAACGGAAAGGATGCGCCGACAATGGCACAAGCTCAGCGACTTCAAACGCCTCTCTTGGTGGCAAAGTACGTCCGAATGTCCACGGAACACCAGCAATACTCAATAGACAATCAGACTGCTGTGATTGAGCGCTACGCTCACGACCACAATATGGAGATCGTCCGAACCTATGTGGACTGCGGCAAGAGTGGCCTCATGATTGAGAACCGGCCCGGCCTGCGACAGCTAATCGCGGATGTCGAGAGCGGGTCTCCGGGGTTCACTGCAGTTTTGGTCTACGACGTGAGCCGCTGGGGGCGATTTCAGGACGTGGATGAAAGCGCCTTCTATGAATATCGGTGCCGACGTGCAAGGATCGCCTTACACTACTGCGCCGAGCAGTTCACCAACGACGGAAGTACTTTAGCCGCGCTGGTTAAAACACTCAAGCGAACTATGGCGGCCGAATACAGTCGGGACCTCTCAGCCAGGGTATTTGCCGGCCAATGTCGGTTAACGGAGTTGGGCTTTCGCCAAGGCGGAACTGCCGGTTACGGTTTGCGACGCCTGCTCGTCGATCAGGATGGCAAGCCGAAATGTGTGCTCCAACGCGGAGAGTACAAGAGCATTGCTACCGACCGAGTGGTGCTGATACCGGGTCCTCGCGAGGAGATTCAGGTCGTGAAAGAGATATTTCACCGATACGTAGAAGAGCGGCAATCGGCCGAAGTGATTGCCAGCATGCTTAATGAGCGTGGTGCTCGCGGCGAGGACGGCCGGCGGTGGACGCGCCAAATAGTCCACCGCATCCTTACGAATCCGAAATACATTGGAGCAAACGTGACGAATCGGCAATCCGGCAAACTGAGAAACCGTCGCGTGAATAATCCTCCCGAGATGTGGGTTCGCCGCGATGGAGCGTTTGAAGCCATTATTGATGTTGGAATTTACGAGAAGGCAGTTGCGATCGCAAAGGCGAGATATGCCCACCGCACTGATGAGGAGCTACTCGACATGCTTCGAGGGCTGGTAAAAGCCCATGGATGGGTTTCTGGTCCCTTGATCAAAGCGAGCAGAGACATACCGTGTCCCCGCGTTTTTAGTGTGAGGTTCGGAGGACTTGCGGAAGCTTATCGACGGATTGGATACAAGCCTTACCGAAGTCTGGCTTGGGTCGATAGGGACAAAACGTCGCTTCCACTCCGGCGTGAGTTCACTGGCAGCGTCATGGACACACTGAAGGGCTTCGGAGCGTTGGTTGAGAAAGAGACGAGGGGGCACCTCATGACGATCTTGACGATTAATCGGAGATTGAGAATGCGCCTTTCCATCGCGCGCTGCCACACGCCGCGACAGGCCAACACTTGGAGATTTCACGTTCGTTCGCCTTTGGAGCCAGATGTAACGATCGCCGCGCGATTAGCGCCTGGCAACCGATCGATTCTCGACTATTTCTGCATACCACCGATCAAAGGCCAGGATTATGTCACGATGTCTGACAGAGGAGAACTGGCCCACGATATGCAGCAATTCGACGATCTGAATTTCCTTCGGGAGTTCGCCCAATGGGGCAGAGACCCTAGAGCACGTAAAACGGGTAGGCGCGCCGCGACCGGTAACCAGTAACGGACCCTCCGCAGGCCTGGTTGAGCAGTACTGCACCCCCGAAATATCCTGAGACGAAATATTAGGTAACGCTACTCCTAGGCATCAAAGGAGGTGTTCTGTGGCAAGGATTCTCCAGATGCACCCATCCGATCAAGAGTTGGAGCTTTACGCATTAGAATGCCTAGCGGATTGCGAAGCTGATCGGATTGAGCAGCACTATATCAATTGTCCCGAGTGTCTGGCCCATCTTGAGCACATAATCGACAATATCTCAGCGCTGTACGCTTCAACACTGTGTTCCTATTCGCTCAATTGACGGCCTTTTAACTGGCGCGATATTTGAGGGCTGAAAGTTTCGGCTTGCGTCTTCAGCTCTCACGCGGAGAAGGACATAGATTATCAACTTTCAGAATGCTCCGCCCCGGCGTCTTTCCATCATTTCCTCGCGTAGGAAGCACAACTTCCTGAGCTTCTCGTCTCCAACAAGTCGATGCCACGGGCCGACGAATATCTAATCAAATAGTTTGGGGCTCTATCCGAATGGTGAGGTCACGGGAGGAGTGATTCTGCCTTCCTTTCGCTCAAAAGCAGCCTCTCGTGTAGGCTGAAGGAAGCTGGGAGCGCATCCGGGAGCACAGAGTCTCGATGGCACGGGCCTCAGGTCTACACCGGAAAGCCTCCCAGCACTGTCAGTATGTGCAAATCGACGGCCACGAGCCAGGCGTCGAACACCCGTAAATTGCAGGGACTAGATACCTAGCCGTTCCTTACGATGTTGGCTAGAGACATTTTTTCCGAATACCCAGCGAATTCGGCTGCCGCGCCGAAGATCCCCTCGGTCCTGCGGATAGCGCGGAGGGTTCCCACCAACGCCTATCCAGCCGAATCGAGGGTGCAGTAAGGATGAGTTAACTGATAGTGCCGCACGGGTGTGGGATTCTCTCAATCAAAATTGCGGTACCGCTTGAGAGAATTCGACACATTCCAGCACTATTGAGTCATGGACGCGACCTTTTTGGAGGCTAAGCGCTGGATGCTTGCAGTCCACGCCATCCTCGCTGTGGTCCTGGGCTACATGCTTAGTCGCTTGCTTCGGCAGCTAAAGCGCAAAGATGACACGATCCGCCGTGTTCGTGATTTTGAGACCATTTCTCGACGGGAGCGGCTCCACTATCGCCAACCGCGATGGAGCATTTGGGACTGAGCGTCCTGAGACGAGCCGGGGCCTCCAGAAGGCTCATCCTAGCCGTCTGCTCGCACGGTTGTTGTATACTACATTCTGTTCACTCACTCCTCCAACTTGTTCCTTCAGGCTGTCACGATCCCGAAGGAGAGCAAAGCCGCCTGTGACGCGGCTATTTTTTCTTTACTTCGTCTCCCCTTTTCGTCGGCTCGTCCGCAACGATTCATAAAGTCTGCCCAGTGTTTCATGAGTCCACCCTCCGTAGACCGTCTGGGGATCTCCCCTCCAGCACCATTCTGAGCAAACTGCCTCTCCTCAACTCGTAGTGTCTTCGGTTTCTCCAGATTCTCCGCCAATCTTTCTACGCGATAGTCCATACCACTGTTCTTCGCGGATTGCAGCGCGATCATGGCCATTCATAACACGACGGAGCGCCCTGCTATGGCGCTTGGTTGCCGTGACTATTCTCCAAAGAGCGTATGCCAATGCCACGATCACGAGTCCATGGACCGCGAGTAGCTGAATCTCTGCGCTCATGCAAAAGAATAGTTCCCGAGAGAATCCTAATTTCTCCCCGCAGCAATTTTCCTGGCATCTCGTGGTTCGGCTAAACCCGGCCAACGTTGACAGGTTGACCGGGTTCCAAAAGGCCCCCCACGATGCAACGGGAAACGGCTGTTGTCGCGGGGGGAAGGGACGAATGCATTTTGACACCCATCCAGACGAAACTTGAGGACAGCTCGTACCGGCTGGGGAATAGTGATCGGCCATAAGCACCTCACATAACAGAGGTTTATCCTGCCCGTTGACTGTCCTCAAAAAAATCGCGATGTGCCGTGACCGGCGCTGGCACTCCGGGCCGCTCAATACCGGAAGCGTCTTGGGAATACCGTGCCCAGACAGTCTGCTCAAGATCCAAAAGATGCCGATCAATGGCATCGAGCCGCTCCAGGATTCTGACGACATCGGACTCTCGCGGAGCGCTACGCACCTCGACATGAGGATTCGTGTCGAAGTGCTTGAATAGCTCTGCCCGGCTCCGAACATTGAGCTTTTCGTAGACTTTCCTGACATGTGCATCAGCCGTGTGAAAGCTTATCGACAACTTATAGGCAATCTCTTTCACCATCAGCCCTTCTCTGAGTAGCATGCACACCTCCGCCTCTCGCGGGGAAAGACTATCCTTCGGCAAGGTATACTTGTGGCGTTCCCGCTCCTTGTTTTTTGGTTCGGTGGCCGCGTTGAGATCTATTTGCATGGCCTGCTTCATGCGTAATTAGTCCCTTTCTCGTGCAGAGCCTCTTATCGACAACAAGTCAAAAGAAATTAGTACGTGAAAGGAGGCCGTACCGGATATATACAACCCCTGTCGGGGTGAAAATGAATTCAGCCTCCGGCATCGCCCTGCGTCTCCTTGTATGTACCCTGGAATAGCTCCCGCTGTATATCACTGCACTTTTCGCCGAAAAGGAGATCAGTGCATCGCGTCAACTCACGTTCATTGAGTGCCTGACACTTTTCAGCGACGACAGATACGATGCCGCGTACCGGAGTGATGGGCTGATCCAGCAACTTGTGGAATTGCGTCACAGCACGCACTTCGGGCCGGGGACACTCCGTCCGACATTCACAAGGCCGAATGCCGACATACCTACATCGATTCCGCGGCCCCCACAAGTTCGGAAACTGTGGCACGATCCGCCCAGTCACGTCGGCAAATCCGCGCTGCACTAGATCGTAATGTCTTGTCGCCCTGCCGCGACAGGCCCTGCATCGGAATTGAATGCGAAGGTGTCGTTCGCCAAATTCGAGCTTCGGCACGTCGGCTACGGAATCGCACCACCGACGGTTGCACGCATAAGATATCTGAAGCATCTCTTTCAGCGACACCTTGTCCACATAGCGTCGGTTGTGTAGATCGTAGTGCAAAGTCGATTCACTAATACACACCAGGCACCGACGCCGCATTCGCAGCACATGCGAATCCGTCTCAAGCCCAACGATGGTTATGAGGTGATTGGCTTCGACCTCACATTGCGGAGTGATGTCTTCGTAAACTTGAGTGAATGGCATCCGAGTGTGATTTTGGCGGGGCGGTGACAGAGGGGTTGCATTCCGTACCGCCCGAGCAGTACCTGTAGTAGGAGTATTAGGCTAAGAGGATTTCAACGGAGAGCCGTTTCAGCCAGAGTTGCGAACGAACTGTCTGGCCATCCTCTGCTGGTAATGGTTTCCAATACCCCGAAAACATTTCAGGAACTAGGGCAAAGAATTTGGGGCGATACTGGAAGTGGCCCCCAAAACCTGGCTCTGGTTCTGGACGCCTATTCGCGCCGTGTGATCGGCTGGGCGCTGGGGCCGCACGCTGGAGGACGAGCTGAAACGGAGAAAGCGTAGATCCAGACGATCATCTTCAAAATGGAACCGGATTTCATACTGTATTTGTGCCGCTCTCCATTTCAACGACAGTTCTCCATTCGAACGCATGCATAGCGTGTCACGCATGATATCATTAGCGCAACCTAATTGAACCAGGAGGATTCCAATTATGCGCGTTCTACTATGGTTTGCGCCCATAATCGCGTGCGGATCCAGCGCTTTTGCAGATTCGACACCAGCCTATACGTGGGTTGGACCAACAAACGTCACCTCCGGCTCCTCATCCGAAGGTGGCGGCTACGCCTCCGGGGATGAGGCACTGGTTGAGGGGAACTGCTTTAACTACGGCGGAAGTTGTCAGATCGAATTATCGACCTCTCAGGAGCTCGACGTTACGACGCCGGGACAATTCGATATAACGGTGATCGAGTCAATCTTCACTAGCGTCGATGCTTGCAACCCAGGCTTGGGTTGCGCGGACGAGGCCATAGACGATCTGACCGATACGGACTACGCCATAGACCCAGTGGGGAACGAGTTTTCCCTTGATGAGACGAATGCGACCGTGACCTCGCCGTTCGATCCGTCGAACCCACTGGGCTCAGGTTATGCGTCTGCGAATTACGAGCAGACCTTCACGGCAGATGAGACACTAGGAACGGGCGACTACTATGTCACTACCTACTTCAATGGGTCACTAGCTAATTCGCCCGGTGATCAGCAGCTTTTCTATTCGACAACAATAAGGATTGATCCGGTCCCAGAGCCGAGGCTCGCTGCTTTCCTCATCCTCGCGGCAACGATCATTTTGGTTCGGCACAAGACCATAACAAGCAGCGCGCCGGGTGGGTGTGAAAAGCGGCGTCCAAGAAGGCTTGGCGTAGTCACAAACGCTCCATGTTAGGATGAGTTGTAGAGATTCAGTTCGCTGAGCCGGCGCCTCGGGTGCAGCCTGCGGAGGGATTCCTTAGCCAGAAAGGTGAGGCAATGCTCTCGCAGGAAGCGGCTCCAACTCCGCAAATTCAGACGTGGCCAATCGAACGGCTCGTAGAGTACCCGCGCAATCCGCGTAAGAACGACGGCGCTGTCGATCGCATGTGCGGCTCTATTCGCGAGTTCGGATTCAAAATCCCGGTGCTCGCGCGCAGCGACGGGGAGATCGTAGATGGACACCTGCGGCTCAAAGCTGCGCGCAAACTTGGAATCACGGAGATTCCCGTGATTCTCTGCGATGAATGGACACCGGCCCAGGTCAAGGCGTTCAGGCTCATGGTCAACCGCTCGGTCACGTGGGCGGACTGGGACGAGGAACTGCTCGCTCTCGAACTTCAGGACATCCAGGCCTCGGACTTCGATCTCAGCCTCACTGGCTTCGATCCCGGCGAGATTGACGGCTTGCTGGCGCTCGACGACGAGGAAAAAGCCAACGCCACGCCCCCGCTCCCCGAGACTCCCGTGTCGCGCCCGGGGGATTTCTGGGTGCTCGGGCCACACCGCGTGCTCTGCGGAGACGCCACGAGCGCCGAAGTTGTCACCGGGCTTCTCGGCGACCGTAAGCCGCGGCTAATGGTCACAGACCCCCCATATGGAATCGAGCTAGATTCGGAGTGGCGCGATCGCGCGGGCCTCAATGGCTGCGGGCCCGCCGAGCCGAGCTATATGAACAAGCGCACCAACGGCCACACCGAGACGACGATCTCCGGAGACACACGCGCCGATTGGTCGGAAGCCTTCGCTCTGGTCCCCAGTCTGGAGGTCGCTTACGTCTGGCACGCCTCGAAGTTTACACGGGAAGTGCTGGACGGCTTGCTGCGGATCGGGTTCCTGCACCACCAGCAGATCATTTGGAACAAAGGGCGGACGGTGCTCACTCGAACGCACTACTGGTTCGCCCACGAGCCTTGCTGGTATGTCCGAAAGAAGAACGCTCCCTGGTTCGGGAAAGCCGGCGAGAACTCCACGATCTGGGACTCGCCGAGCCCCAAGTTCATCATGGGAGGCTCGGACGAAGACAAGTTCGACCACCCGACGCAGAAACCCGTCGATCTGATGCGGCGGCCGATGCTGAATCACCTTCGGCGCGGCGAACTCGTTTATGACCCCTTCCTGGGCAGTGGCACGACCCTCGCGGCTGCAGAGCTAACGCAGCGCGCTTGCTACGGCATCGAGCTCGACCCGAAATACGTGGACGTGATCGTTCAGCGTTGGCAGTCGCTGACCGGGAAGGAAGCAAAGCTCGACGGCGACGGCAGGACGTTCGCTGAGATCGCGCAGGAGCGGCGCGCTTGAATGTTGCGATTGAAATCGCGGCTCGACCGGCTGGAGAAGGCATGGGCGCCTTCACAAGGCCCGCAAGAAATCATGCGGTGGGTGTTCGCGCCAGTTTGCGGGTCGACTAACTTAGCGAACTCAACTTGCAAGCGGATGCTCTGCAGTAACGGAACGCTGATGGAAATGATAAGCCTTGACGGCGACCGCCAGGGGATATCGGATGAGCAGATTGACAGATTCGTTGCGAGCTTTCCGATCGAGACGGTTCGGCAAGGAGGAGCCCGTTAGCAGTGTGAGTCAATCGTCCCAACGAGCAACGCCGCCGGTTGGTTTGCCGGCGGCGCGCATGGAGCGGAGTGTCCCGCGTTTACGCTTTGACGGAGTAGGTGCGCTCCCCGTCCTCGGTCTTGGACGACGTCACGGCCAGGCCCATCTTTTTGCGGATGGTCCCGGAAAGGAACCCGCGCACGGAATGCGGCTGCCAGCCGGTGGCCTGGATCAACTCCTTGGCCGTGGCCCCTCCCGAGCGCTTGAGCAGATGCAGTACCTGATCCGTCTTGCTGCCCTCGCGGGCGGGCTTGGCTTTCTTAGCGCCTTTGGGCACTTTCTTGGCTGGGGTGGCCTTCTTGGCCGACTTCCCCTTCGTCTTTGCGCCCTTGGCGCCCTGTGGCGCACCTTTGGGCTTTTTCGCGGGCTTTGGCTGCGCGCCTTCGGCGGGGGCCGGGCTGGCGCTGGCTTCTTCTGCGATCGAAATCATATTTTCTCCTTTGGCGGTGATTACCGTCGAGACATCGATCACTCTGTTGCGCCGGGAAAGCAAGGCAATTGTGCGGGGCGATGGATTGGCGATGCACAGTTGCACAGAGGTGCACTCGAAGCTACCGGTTCCAATGTACTGATGTCCTCAGGTGTCCTCAGATGACCGGGCACGGGGCAAAATTCGGCCGCAAGCAGGAAGACGCGATCGCCGCCTTACTCACTCAGCGCACGCTCGATGAAGCCGCGCGGGCGACGGGGATCTCCACCAAGACGCTCCTTCGATGGCTCAAGGAGCCCGAGTTTGATGCAGCTTATCGGGCAGCTAAGCGTACAGCCTTTGGCCAGGCGATCGCGCGGTTGCAACAGGCAACGTCAGCTGCAGCAACGACTTTGTTGAAGGTCATGATTGATTCCAGTACACCGGCATCAGTCCGCGTGCGGGCCGCCGACTCGATCTTCAGCCACGCAGCCAAGGCGATAGAGATCGAAGAGATCGAGGCGCGCGTAGCGGCACTGGAGCAAGCGGCGGAAAGCGCAGCGCGGCGATGAAGAACACCGACAGCCGCCCTAGCAGGTTGGAGAATCAACTGGGGCTCGCGCGCAATGGGCCGAGCTACCTTCTGATCGTGATGCGGGCCGGGCAGGAACTTGCGCCCGCTGACAACGCCTACATCGAGAGCCTTGAGAAAGCCGGGCTCCTCCCTAGCAGTGGTTTTGCACTCGTGGATCTGATGCATAACTCGAGCCAATAGAGCGCTGGCTCAGGACCGCTGAAATGGAATGGTCCGCAAGATCATAGAAATCAGCTCGCCCTGACGAGCCGTGTAGGTTTTGGCGAGAATCCGCTTGATGTGCGTGCGGACGGTCTGAATTGAAGTTGTAAATTCGGTGGCGATCTCCTCCGCGCTCTGTCCCATCACCAGGCTCGCCGCGACGCGCGCCTCGGCCGGCGTGAACGAGAAAAACTCGCGCAACAGATTAATGTCGGGCCTTATGGAGGAATGGGCGTCGATCACCAGAATACTGACGGAGGGCACGGCGACCCCCAGCGGTATCGTGCCGGAGTCGCCGATAGGCATCAGTATCATGCGATAGGACCTGCGCCGGGAAGGACGTGGGATCTCCAATCTCCGGATCGAAGGGCCGACGCCGGAAGTCAGCTCCGTCACGGCGGTATCAAAGGCCGCGTTCCATTTGCCCGAAATTGCTACGATACGCCGATCCTCCATCGCCAGACCGTCGCGTGAGGCGATAAGCTCGCGGGCGGGACCGCTCGAATACAGGACGCGGCGTTCCGCGTCGACCAACAGGAATGCATGAGGGTATCGCTCCAGGTGCCCGGTAAAGGTAGCAAGCTGGCGCCGCAGGGAGCCCAGTTCTCCGTGTAGGAGCGCGGCACGCTGCAGATGCGGTATCAGATCGCGAAGGATACCCTTCTCACGGTCTCCAAATGGCCCCGCCGCGCTGCCGCGGTGGGAACTGATCACGGACTGGCCCGTAGAGGTCTTGAGGATCACACCTCCCATGGTGTGGACACAATCTCTGGGAGCGTAGAATTCTCGAAAAGTGATGCTCATTTCGAACTGGCTTCGCGGGCAGAGTTCGTAATCGGAAGCGACGGTGCCCTGTGACACTTGGGGCACTACGAGTCGCATTGGGTCGACAGAACCGTAGCGGTCGTTGTACAGGCGGATGTCGTCATCCGGCCAGCCGTGCCAACGGATCACGGCATAATCCTCATCGTTATCGTCGGCAATCAGGAGAGCGCTGCGCGGAGTGTTAACAGCGTGCGAAAACGCCGCGAGGAAGCCGCCCCAACGTCTGCTGTCGGAGACCGAATCGTAGATAAGGCCCGTTAGTTCCTGGACAACATTCCCGTCTTTGAGAGACACGTAAGGCCCCCGGATTGGCTCGAATGGATAGGATTGTAGCGCAGTCTTTCGGGCCTCCAGCCAGCGTCGCATTTCTCGCATGCCATTCCAGCCGGCTTGCGATTGTAAATTTATGGTCCTCGTACCCTATCTTGGGGACGACAATTTTCGTTCACCGACCGACAATCAATGCTCGGGGGTCCCAATGAAAAGCTCCTTGCACGGCTGGAAACGGAAAGCTGGATTTTTTGCCGGAATATTATGGCGCTTACCTGTATTAGGCCTGACTGCCGTTGGCGACGACGGCACGATCAATCCGATAAATGCCGGCATTAGCGTGGCCACGCCCGCGCCGTCGCCGCTGGCTATCCCGGCTGAGAACTTGAGTAAGTCATGAAGCTGATCGCGAAAATGGCGATTTTGGTAACGGTGGGAACCGGCGCACGCGCCGAGCCTGTGTCGGTCTGCATGCAGAACAATTCCGTCGTTCCCGCCCGGGTGATGACCGGGACCCAAGTTTTGGCCAATGAGATTTTTGCTGCCGCGAGCGTCGAAATCCAGTGGCATCGATGCGAGCCATCTCTCGCCCAATCTCGGCATGCCGGATTGATATGGATCGAAATGTCTGCCAAAACACCGAAGAAGCGCATGCCAGGCGTGCTGGCCTTCACCCTTCTCGGCGTACAGGGACGTATCACCGTGTTCTATGACCGGGTTCGGGAGGCGACCCAGTTCGAGTTGACGCCAAACGCCCTACTGGCTCACGTGTTAGTTCACGAAATCGCTCATATTTTGCAAGGAAGCAGCAGGCATTCCGACGGCGGAGTCATGAAGGCGACCTTTACACCAAAGGACATAAAGGCGATGAGACACGGACCACTTAGGTTCGGTGCAGAAGACGTACAGTCAATCAGGGCCGGTTTGGCTGAGCGCACTGATGCCGCGGAGGTAGTCACGGTTTTTCCGACGCTTGGCTCCGGAATCAACGGGCGGTAGCTGTCCCGACTCGACGGAAATGAACGATTCCACACGCAGGGATGCAACGCGGGATGTGGCCAAGAAAAAGCATGCCCCATCCAACACCGGACGGCAGATCTCGTACCATGAATTTGTCGCCAAGTACGGAAGCGCTATCCGAGACGGTGAAGCCGCCAGCGGACACTCCTCTGTCGGTCAACCAGGCCCAATGCCATGGGACGCGGTAGAAAAATCGTGGCTCACACACCTTCTCAGAAAGGCGGCAGCCGAGGAGGATCCAGAGGCCTACAAATTTCTGCTTTGGTGTGCCCTCATGAAGCTGCACGCGGGTCCTCCCCAGGGGGTATTTAACTGGCTCTGAGGGGATGTTTCGCAAGCTTGCCGTCGTCTATGGGAAGGAATGTTCAGTCATCCCCAGCGCCAGCTGGACAATGATGACCGCGAGTCTGTCATAATCTTTCAGCAGCCGGTTCCACGGACGAGCGGGAAATAGCTACCGATAACGCTTGTTAACGGGCCGAGCGGCCCGTCACATCCCTGAGATGCCGACTTCTCGCTCCTGTGGTTTTTGGGGACGGCGTTTCACGCGAGAAATCCTTGCCGTCTTTCGGCGACTTGTTGCGACCGGCCGACCACCTACAATCCGGCTAAACATCTCAGGCCAGATTGTTATCGCCGTCCCTCCGGCCGTTTGAGAAATCGCGTCGAGGACGGGTACGTCGATGGACGCAAGCAGCATCTTCTGCCCGGTCCCCATGGCAGGGTTACAGTCTCCTCCCCGGAAGATTCATCAGCGCGGCCAGTTTCGGCCATCGTGGGCTGGCGCGTAACGCCTCTGAGTTAGCACCTTGCAGCCAGATTCCAATCAAAGGGA
>JASHQT010000241.1 GCA_030039005.1 Bryobacteraceae bacterium | reverse complement strand
TTCGCGCAGAATTACGCGGGCCGCCGCATCCCGTTCGAGCATCCAAGCTCCACGCAGTATTGGGAGCGGACGCACGCCGAGCATCTTTTCATTCCGACCTTCAGCACCGGTCCCAGCGGACCATACGTCCCGGGAACCGCAATCAAAGGCGCGTTTCGCACCGGCGTGGTGCATGGGCGGCTGAACGAACGATTGCTGGCGGACCTGGCATCCCGCGTGGGCGCCGAAGGCAGAATGCCGCGGCGTCCGGCGATTTCGGTGGAAGAGGCCGCGCTCGGCTCATCGGGCGCCGACCCGTTGCGCGTGATCTCGGCCTACGATTCGAAAACCGTTCCGGCGGGCACGTTCAAGATTTACTTGCTGCGCACGGCGACGCTCGAATCAAGGGGCGCGGGACGTTACGAGCTGGCCTGGAAACAGATACCGCGCGGCAGCGTGAAGCGCGCCGAGGATTCGACGCCGGTGTTCGCCGAGATGGCGAATCCGGGAACGGTGTTTGAGGGCGAGTGGCATCAGAGCGTGTTCTTGTCGGAACCCGAAATCGGCAAGGCGCTCAAGCGGCGCGCGCCGGTGAACCTGGGGACCATGTTCGAGCTGGTGAACGGCTACACCGAACAGCTCCTGCAAATCCAGGAACAATACGCCGAATGGACGGGCCTGGCGCTGCTGAAATCGACCGTGGAGGAGCTCAGCGCGAGCGTGACCGCGGTTCGCGACGCGCGGCGCGGCTGCATCCTGCCGCTCGGTTGGGGCGCGGGGTTTCTGTCGAAGGTCGCGATGCTCGACACGCAGGACGAAACCTATCGCGGCATTTTGAAGCAGGTGGGATTATACGCGCGCGCGATTCAATCCGGGTTGCCGTTCCCCAAGACGCGGCGCGTCGTTTTTCTAGGGAATCAGCCGGCGAGTTTGCCTGGCTTTGTGCATTTAGAGATAGCCTAGCCAGTCGCTCCAGATATTTACATTCGCCTCGCCGGACTCGCAACGCTTCAGCGCCGTTGGCATGGTGTCCCTTGGGGATCGATTGTGTCGGCGTGGGCTGCTGGAAGGTCCCACACGCTTCGGCGTGAGCGGCCTTGCCCGTACAGACCTTTGCGGGTCCAGGCGCGGTTCTGAGGGGGTCCCCTCGTTCTTCGCCGGGGCGCGCCTGGCCGCTGTCGGCCTTGGCTTCTTTCTTGGAGGGCCTTCCCATCCGCTACCATAGCAGCCTATTCCCGGTTCTATTAACGGTCGATGTAACGTATAGCGGCACCCCGAAATTCTTAAGGAGACCTCCATGACGGCGCTCTACCTGATTCTCATGGCCTTGCTGGCCATGTTTTTGCTTTATGTGCTGTTCGGAAGCTTTTTCACCGTCAATACGGCCGAAGTGGCCGTCATCACGCGTTTCGGCAGGTTCCTGCGCATCGCTCAGCCGGGCTTGAACTGGAAAAGCCCGTTCTTCGACACGGTGGCCGGCACGGTCAGCCTGCGCGTGAATCAGCTCCCGTTGACCATGGAGACCAAAACCAAGGACAACGTGTTCGTGACCATTCCGATTTCCGTCCAGAATCGCGTGCGGCCGGAAAAGGTTTATGATGCGTTCTACAAGCTCTCCGATCCGGACGCGCAGATCAAATCGTACGTGGAGCAAGTGATCCTGGGGCACGTGCCGGGCATGACGCTGGATGAGGTTTTCGCCAGCCAATCCAGCATCGCGGCGGCGGTGAAGCAGGAATTGGATTCAGACATGGCGGCGTTCGGCTATGAGATCGTCAACGTGCTGGTGACCGACATCGTGCCGGACGCCAAGGTGAAATCGGCCATGAACGATATCAACGCGGCGCAGCGCGAACAGGTGGCGGCCAATGCGCGCGGCGAGGCCGATA
This sequence comes from Bryobacteraceae bacterium, assembly GCA_030039005.1. The sequence continues at coordinate 4,247 of JASHQT010000241.1, read as the reverse complement.
AGATCCTGGTAGTGAAGAAAGCCGAGGCCGAAGCCGAGAGCAAGGCCCTGCAAGGGCAGGGCATCGCGAATCAAAGGAAGGCGATTATCGAAGGGCTACAGGCATCGATCGAGCAGTTCCAGAAGGTGGTGGAGGGCGCCTCCGCGCGGGAGGTCATGCAGTTGGTGATGGTGACCCAGTATTTCGACACGCTGAAATCCATCGGCGAGAGCGATAAATCGAACACGCTGTTTCTGGCGCACTCGCCGATGGCGGTGAAGGAAGTTTCCGATCAAATCATGCAGGCCATGCTGGTGGCCGGCCGGGCGAATGTTTGATCAAGCTGCGCCCGGCGGCTGAAACCGGTCAGCTTTTTGGCCCGGGCATGATCTGCACGTTCATTCCCTCGGGATCCTTGATGTGGAATCCGGCGTCCAGATTTTCTTCCGCGGTAATGCCCATCGCCTTGAGTTGCTCAGTCACGCGCTGCCGGTTGAAGTTTTCGACGCCGATGGCGAAATGATCCACAATCGCGAAGGGCTCCTTGTGATGTAGCGAAACGATAATTTTCGACGAGCCCAGACGCGAGATTTCATTGGGTTTGTCCTCGCCCAGCACCTTGAGCCCGAACACCTTCTCGTAGAACGCCACGGCGCGCGGCAGGTCGCTGACCTGGATGCTGATGTGGTCGATATTCACGCCTTTCAGCCCCTCGGCCTCCTGGGCCGATGCGACAGAGGATGCGGCGCCGGACGCGGCGAGCATTGCCAGGCCTTGAATCAACCCGCGGCGCGAGAGCGCTCCTTTCTCAAAACGGCTCACTAAATCTGAGATGATCGCTTCCATATTCCCTCCTTCGGCTTAATCATTCTGCCACAGCGTGGCACTGGAAGGATGCACGAAAACGCAGTCCGTTGCGTCTAAAGCCTCAGATGACCAAGATCGTCTTGCTCGCCGTAATCTTCGTTTCCGCCGCCGCCGCGCAGCCGCCGGTCATTCGGGTGATCCGGAATGGCTCGGTTTCGGCCTACTCTGGCAAAACGACTACCAATGTAATCGGCCTGTCCGCTGTCTCGGGACCCCTAGAAACCTGGCTGCTGGAACTTCACGATTCGTTCGGGAGTCTGGAAGATCTAGATAAAGCGGTCAGCAGTGCTTGGACTCCACCTTCGCAGCCCGGCGGGGTGGTGGGTGCGAATAGCCCGCTCGCGGCGCCGCGGGCACTCATCGCGAGGCTCCTGGCCGGGTTGAGCTATCGCCCGGAACAATGGATGCAGGAGCTCCCCAAAACGCGCTATCTGGACGTCGCCGTCTATAAAACTCCGGCCGAGGGATACGCCGATTTCGCGAAATTCCTGAAAACCAGGCGCGCCCTGATGAACAGTGTGAATTTGGATCGCCCGGCGGTGACCTACCAGGTGGTTTCAGGAGAGACGGCGGGGACGTATATCGTAATCACTGCGCTGCCTTCGCTGCGCGTTCTGGACGATGCGAAACCGGCAACGCCGGCCTATGCCGAAGGTGACCAAGCGGCCGCCAGGAAAGCGGCCGCGGATATCGAGACGGCAAGCGAGCACAGCTTGTTCCGCGTGGATCCCCGGATCAGCTATGTGTCCGACGATTTCGCCGCGGCCGACACGAGCTTCTGGCGTCCCGGCAATTAAGGCTACTTTTAGACCTACTTCGCTCGCATGTGAGCGCGGTCCTTTTCATTTTCATTGCAAATGGTCTCGAAGACGTCGGAATCGGGCAGCGCGTCGTAGGAGAAGCGGATCGTGAAGGGTCTGGTGTACATCACCGGATCGTCGAAGGTCATTTCGACATCCAGGTGTCCGAAATCGCGGCGGCGGAAACGCTCGGTCATGTGCATGGCCTCGCTGCGCGGGTGACCGCTGACATCCAGCCAGCCGAGGTCGTTGAAACCGGCGGATTCAACCACCAACGTATCGCCTTGCCATTTGCCCGCCGAATAGCCGAGCCAGGCGGGTTGCTCGAATTCTTTAGGCAGCTCGCGCCCATCGGTATAAACCTGTCGATGCGTCCCGTCGGTTTCATAGAAAATCACCAGCTCGCGCGGCGATTGGACGAATTTCACGGCTTCAGATACCAAACCGGCCGCCGGGAATCCGAGCGGAAGGCATTGGCTGCCGGGCGACTCTTCGGCGCCTGAGGCGCGCCGCCGAAAAATTTCCGCGGCCGCCGGGCGCATGGGCATTTCATCGGGCTTGAAATCCACCAGGATGTTCGCACCGTATTTGGAGATGGTGTCCAGCTCCATGCCCAGGATGCGGCTGTGGTCGGAGCGCTCCACGGCAGCCGCGCCGAGGATGCGCTTGAACTCCTCGACCGAGGTGGGGTGCACGTGCCAGGCGCCGGAAAGGTCCGGATGCCCGTCAAGCGCGCGCGGCGCGGGCGCGGTGAGGTCGGGTTTGCCGCCGGCTGTACGAGGCGTGCCGGAGGGAACATAGTTCAACCATTGGGCCGAAGCGGCGAAGGTCGCGAGCGCGGCGCAGAGGAGCAGCCGATGTGTCATGGGAGTTCTCCTGAGTCTCACAATGCTAGCGCAAGATGATGGGAAGAAGGACCACTGTGGGACCGAATCGACTATACGGCCGCCTGACGCGCTGCCACCGGCGTGGCTCCCATGATCAGGAGCCAGAAGATGATTCCTCCCTCGCCGAGCAGCGCCGGGGAAGCGACGCGCGAAACTCGGTCCACATATTCAGGAAACAGCAGGCCAGTACCCGCGATTGCGAAATATCCAAGGCCGCTCACCAGAAGCAAAACACCCAGGATTCGTGGAAGGAATCCCGAGCGGAATACCAGTATTCCAAAAGGAAAGAGCCACAGGCCCGCGAATACTTCGTTGATCAGAAATCCATGATCATGAACGCGGAGAAACAGCGTGGCCAGTGAGGCCTGCTGCGGTTTTTCGAGCGCGAAGGCGAAAGGCTCACCGCGCGCGAGGAGGAGCGCGGCAACGTCGTTCAGCACGTTGAGGAAATCGAGGACGCACGGCATCAGGCCGCCCAGAATCACCATGAGGACGGCGAGTTCGCGGTCGACGCCTTTGAGCAGCTCGTAGAGCGCCAGCGCCGCCAAGAGACAACCGAGGCCGGCGATCAGATCGGAGACCATGCCGCAACGGAAGAGCAGTTCGTGGGCGGCGATGTTTTGAATTGTCGCGGCCGGGTCGTCGCGCAGGATGAGAGTGCGGCCGACGTACATCGGTCGGATCACCGAGAAACCCGTCAGCAGATAAAGGCATCCGGCGATTCTGCCGGGGTTATAGCTCCAAGCCATGTTTTTCTCGACGGAATACGCAGCGGTGTATCGAATCTTAGCGCACCATCGAGGAAGTTCGCATTCCATGGCTACAGGCGGTCCAAGCCTGCGCCCATCGCCAAGAAGAAGTATCAGCGATTTTGATATGCTTTCCCGAGGGAGATTTGGGAGGTACGACGGATGAAGTTTCGGGCGTTGAAGGTTCGAGCGCTGAAGGTTCGGGCAATGATCGAATGCGCCGTTCTCGCGGCAGCGCTGATGTTCGCCTCGGTGGCCCAGGCGCATCACAGCAATTCCGCGTTTTATGTCACCAAGGTGATCACCATCAAGGGCGTGGTCAAGGAATTCCGCTGGAGCAATCCGCATGTGTGGGTGATCCTGACGGTGGACGACGGCAAAGGCAATAAAGTGGACTGGAAGGTGGAGGGCCGGCCGCCCGGAATCTTGGCCCGGGCCGGGTGGACGCCGAAATCGCTGCAGCCTGGTGAGACAGTCACAATTGACTTGAGTCCGGCGAAGGACGATACGGCGTCGGGGCTGATTGCGCGCGTAACAAAGGAAGACGGCACGATTCTGGCGAATGCCCCGCCGCCGACGGAGTAATCCCATGAGGCTCCAAGCAACCAGCCTGGCGATTGCGTTCGCTATTCCGGCCTTCATGTGCGCGCAGCCCGCGCCGCCCGATTTTTCGGGCGTGTATTATCCCATTAACCCCTTCGGCGGTTTTAGGGGCGGCCCGAGAGCCGGAGCGCCGCCGCCTCCAAGGCAAGGACCTCCGCCGCGTCCCACTGCATCGGCGCCGCTGTCGGATGGATCGCGCGGGCGAACGCCCGATGAGCCGTCGCTCACGCCCGAGTACGTGGCAAAGTGGGAAATGATCAGCAAAACACGCATCGCGGGATCGTACGAGTACGATTTAGTGGCGAAGTGCCTGCCGCCGGGGATGCCGGCCATGATGAGGATGGACTACGGCATGGAGGTGA
>JASHQT010000240.1 GCA_030039005.1 Bryobacteraceae bacterium | reverse complement strand
GAACGAAGCGGAACAGCGCATCGGCCGACTGGTCCCGAGGAATCCAGATGTCGTAATCACTTTCGCAGGCAATAGCCACGGTGCCCGCTAGGGTCAGCAGGAGCCACTTTCGATAGTCCGCCATGGTCATTAGATCGGCATCGCCGCGTGCGACCTGCAGCCAATCCCGGCAAGCGCACGCGAGCCACCGGCCAATCCCGCCGCGCGTGTGCGCGGTCACCCGCCAACCCCGCCGTCTTCCCGTACACTAGTATTTGACTTGCCTGATGGACGATAAGAAGATACTGGACAAACTGCGCGAAATCTGCTTAGCTTTGCCGAAAACCAGCGAAACCACTACCTTCGGCCACCCCACCTTCCAGGTCGGAACCAAGACCTTCACGGTGCTCGAGACCTATAAGGGCATCCTGTCGATCTGCGTCAAAGTCGGCAAGAAAATGCAGCCGGTCTTCCTTGAAGACAACCGCTTCTACCGCACGCCCTATGTCGGCCAGCACGGCTGGGTCTCCCTCCGCGCCGACACCAAGCTCAATTGGCAGGAGATCCGCGACTTGGTCGAAGGCAGCTACCAGTTGGTCTACGTCAAAAAGAGGCGCAGGTGACAGCCGAGCTCGCCGGCCGCCGCGTCGCGATCGCCAGCATGCTGGTAAGCGCGTGCCTGGCGGTGGCGAAGATCGCCATCGGTCTCCACGCCGATTCCACGGCGACGGTATCCGATGGTATCGAATCCGCCGGCGACGTGTTGTCCAGCGGCCTGGTGCTGCTCGGCTTGATCATCGCCGCCAAGCCGCCCGACGCCGAACATCCTTACGGTCACGGCCGCCTGGAAACTCTCAGCGCGCTCGCCGTGGGAATGATTCTGGTCACCACCGGCGCTTTTATCGCTTTCGAGGCGCTGCATCTCGGCGGCGAGAGCCACGCGCCCGCCCGCTACGCTGTGTGGCCTCTCATCGCCTCCATTGTGACCAAGTCCATCACCGGCGCCGCTAAGCGCGGTTACGGCAAAAAAATCAATAGCTCGGGCCTGGTGGCCGACGCCTGGAACGACACCGTGGATGTTCTTTCGGGTGCGGTGGCCCTGGGCGGACTCAGCCTCACACTGATCTACCCCGCCCAATTCCCCCTCGCGGACCACGTCGGCGGATCGCTAGTCGGCGTCATTGTCATTTTCCTCGGCATCCGCGTGGTGCGTGACAACGTGGTGCAGCTCATGGACACCATGCCTTCGCCCCAAGCCATGGACCGCATCCGCCAAGTCGGGCTTGGCGTCTCCGGCGTCCTCGGCATCGAAAAATGTTTCGCGCGCAAAACCGGCCTGAAATGGCACGTCGACCTACACCTGGAAGTCGACCCGGCGATGACCGTGTACGACTCGCACGAAATCGCCACGCAAGTGAAGGAAAAAATCCGTAACGAGATCGAGTGGGTGGCCGACGTGCTGGTGCACGTCGAACCCCACATGCTAGCTTCGATATCAGCCTCGCCCCGACCGCATGGAAAATCGTGAATTCGCGCGCGTGCTCGCCGAAACCGCTGACCTGATGGAGATCGCCGGCGAAGACGGCTTCCGCATCCGTTCCTACCGCAACGCCGCTTCGGCCATCGAAGGCTATCCCGAACGCGTGGCCGACATTCTGGTCAACCCCGAGCGCAAGGTCACCGAAATCCCAGGCGTCGGCAAAGGCATCGCCACCGTGCTCGAAGAACTTTCCACGCGTGGCTCGTTTGAAAAGCGCGATGCGTTGCTCGCGCAATTCCCGCCCACGCTGCTCGATCTTTTCAAAATCCAGGGGCTCGGCCCCAAAGGCATCGCGCTGGTCTACCAGCATTACAAGGTCGCCACCGTCGACGATCTGGAGCGCATCTGCAAAGAACAAAAATTGCGCGAGCTGCCGCGCATGGGCGCCAAGCTCGAAGAGAAGGTGCTTAAATCCATCGCGCAGTACCGCCAGCGCACCGGCCGCTTCCTGCTCAGCTTCGGACAAAAGATCGCGGGCGAGCTCATTCCGTATTTATCCGAAACCGGCGGCATCGAAAAGATTCAAGCCGCGGGCAGCCTGCGGCGCGGCAAGGAAACCATCGGCGATCTCGATCTACTGGTCACCGGCCCCGGCGCCGCCGATGCGCTCGATCGCTTCGCCGCGCATCCGAAGGCTCACACCGTGCTCGGCAAGGGTCCCAACAAGGCCAGCATTCAATACAGCCTGGACGGAATTCAGGTGGACCTGCGCGCGCTCCCGCATGAAAGCTATGGCGCGGCCTTGCAGTATTTCACCGGCAGCAAGGAGCACAACATCATCCTGCGCAGCCGCGCGCTCAAGCTCGGTCTCACGCTGAATGAATATGGACTGTTCAAGTTGGACACTGAGGAACGTGTCGCTGGCGAAACCGAGGAAGCCATTTATGCCGCCCTCGGCCTTCCCTGGATCCCGCCCGAGCTGCGGGAAAACTGCGGCGAGATCGATGCCGCCATCGATGGCCGGCTCCCGAATCTGATCGAGCTCTCCGATATTCGCGGCGATCTGCACATGCACACCACCGAGACCGACGGCCGCGCCACGCTCGAAGAGATGGTGGAAGCCGCCGCCGCGCTCGGCTACCAATACGTGGCGATCACCGATCATTCGAAGGCTCTCGCCATGGCCAATGGACTGGATGAAACGCGCGCGGTCGCCTTCGCCAAGCAGGTCCGCGACCTCAACCGGCGCGGTCTGCCGCTGCGCGTCTTCTCGGGCCTGGAATGCGACATCCGCCGCGACGGCGCCATGGACCTGGCCGAAGACGCGCTCGTCGAACTCGACATCGTGGTGGGCAGCGTTCACAGCCACATGAATCTCGAACCCCCGGAGATGACCGATCGCCTGCTGCGCGCGCTCGAATCGCCATCGCTGCGCGTGATGGGCCATCCCACCGGCCGCATTCTGCTCAATCGCGATCCGTTCCCCTTCGATTTCGAGCGCGTGGCCACGGAAACCGCGCGCCGCAATGTATACCTCGAAATCAACGGCAGTCCCGAGCGCTTGGATCTCTCGGGCGCGATGGTCCGCACTGCCAAAGGACTCGGCTGTAAGTTCGCCATTTCCACCGACGCGCATCAGACCAAGCATCTCGGCATCAACATGCCCTTCGGCGTTCTCACGGCGCGCCGCGGGTGGCTCGAACCGCGCGATGTCCTGAACGCGCTGCCGCTCGCCGAATTTGAAAAAGCAATCCACAAATCATGAAAATCGTTTCCTCCAAAGAACGTTTCGCCAACCGCCTTTTCACCGTGACCGAAGATCGGGCCATCGATCCCGACGGCTTCGAGATCAAGCGCGCCATCGTGCGCCATCGCGGCTCGGCCGTGATGATGGCGGTCGACGATCGCAAGCGCATTCTGCTGGTCCGCCAGTATCGGTTGGCCGCGCAGCGGTATTTGTGGGAACTGCCCGCCGGCTCCGTCGACCCGGGCGAAAAGCCGTTCCAAACCGCTAGGCGCGAGCTGAAGGAGGAGACTGGCTATCGCGCGAAAACCTGGCGGAAGCTCATCTCGTTTTTCCCCAGCCCCGGCTTCCTCACTGAGAAAATGACTATCTATCTAGCCACCGGCCTCACCGCGGGCGCGGCCCAACCCATGGAAGACGAGCGCATCGAAACGCGCTGGTTTACTGGGAAAGAAATAGAAGCGGCTATTAATTCCGAAGAAATCCAGGACGCGAAAACCATGCTCGGGTACTATTTTTGGAAGCGCACAAAACACGAGCGCTCAAGCTCATCTTCCAAGCCTGATGCACTACGTGGCGAACTAAAATAAAGTATAAATGGACAGCGCACAGGCCGAAACCGTGGGAAAGGGATTTCCCTTGTTCATGTCGGCGCCCCGGGCTCGGTTTATTAAGTCATTTGATGAGATAGAAAGCTTTCTCAATTGGCTTGTCAGGTCCGCTATCGAGCTCGATGACGCAATTCGCAGTATTGCCAAGTCCGACAGGAGATCGGGGCGGCGCGACTACAAAACGCGCCGAGGGCTCGCAATCGGTGCCGGAGCGAGGAGAAAAATCTTCACCTACTATGGGCTCTTGACGGAGATGGCGCTCACTCGAGCGATTGACAGCTATCTCGTCTACATTGCGGAACTGCTTTCGATGGTCTTCCGAGCAAAGCCTGAAGCATTGCGCTCGAACGAGCAGATTACAGTGGATTTCGTTCTTTCTCAGTCCACTCGCGCCGACCTCATCACGGCTCTCGCCGACAGAAAAGTGAACCAGCTTGCATACCAGGGGATGAGAGAACTTTCGAAATACCTGTCGACGCATCTTGAATTCGAGCTGTTCACGGACAACGCATCGCTGGAACGCGCGATTCTACTGATCGAGATTCGCAACGTGATAGTACACGCGAGGGGAGTAGTGAACCATACGTTCGTCCGGCGCGTAACCGCCCCTCCGGTCGAGCTCGGCAAGCGAATAAAGCTAACCATCAACGACGTAATGGGGCACATGAGATTCCTGTCTGAATCCGTTTCAGACATAGAGGTCCGTGCCAGCAAGACATTCGCGATAAAGCTTCCCTACAAGGTGCCGAGACGGGCAAATCGGATGGCGGCCAAGCGATAACGCTCGCGCCGGACAGCCCTATCGTGACTGTGTCATGCCGATGAGAGTGCGCGAGGTGATTCGGCTTCTGGAGCACAATGGCTGGGTGGAAATGCGCTCCAAAGGCAGCCATCGCCATTTCAAACATCCCAAAAAGCCGTCAGTGATTACGGTCCCCGGCAACGACGGCAAGGAACTGGCAATCGGCACGCTCAACGCTATACTCAAAAAGGCAGACCTGAAATGAGCATGAGACGCTACTCTGTTGTAATTGAACAGACGGCAACCGGCTTTTCCGCCTACTCTCCCGACGTGGATGGCTGTGCCGCAACGGGCGATACGGCGGAAGAAACGCGCCGCAATTTCCAGGACGCGCTGGCGGCGCATTTCGAAGCCATGCGCGAAGTCGGAGAGCCGATCCCCGAGCCTCATTCCTCGGTCGACTACGTGGAAGTCGCGGCTTAATAGCGCAATGCCGGAGCCGCCCATTAGCTCCAGTGCCGTTCGCATCGACAAATGGCTTTGGGCCGCGCGCTTCTTCAAAACCCGCTCGCTCGCCTCGCGCGCCTGCGATCTCGGCCGCGTCCGTGCTAACGGCCAGCTCGTCAAACCCGCGCGCGACCTTCACCTCGGCGAAATGCTGCAGGTGAAAAACGACAGCGGCGAATTCCAAATCGAGGTCTTGGGCTTGAGCGATATGCGCGGCCCCGCGCCCGTGGCACAGGCGCTCTATCGCGAAACCGAAGAAAGCCGCGAATCGCGCCGCAAATTGGCCGAAGCGCGGAAAGCCAT